>NZ_JASGDE010000229.1:0-6109 GCF_047607385.1 Micropruina sp. | reverse complement strand
GCTGACCCGCTCCCCCAACCCCGGCGTCCGCACCGAACGCTCGCCTAACTATTTGGCGCTCGCTGAGTTCAGCGAGCGCCAAATAGTTAGGCGAGCGGTGGGTGGGGGCCGGGGCGATACGTGCCGCGTGACAACTGTCACAGCGAAGCCGTGACAGCGTCCCCTGACCGGATCGGCGGCATCGCGGCACCGTTGAGACATGGACGCGATCACTCTCACCGGAATCACCAAGACCTACGGCTCGCTGACCGCCGTGGACCGGCTCGACCTGACCGTCCCGGCCGGCCAGATCATGGCGCTGCTCGGCCCCAACGGCGCCGGCAAGTCCACCACCACCGAGATGGTGCTGGGCCTGACCAAGCCGGACGCCGGCAGCATCGCGGTGTTCGGCACCGACCCGGTCACCGCCATGCGGCGCGGCGACATCGGCGCCATGCTGCAGAACGGCGTCCTGCTCTGGGACGTCCCGGTGCGCCGGCTGCTCGCCCTGATGCACGGCCTGTACGCCCACCCGTTGCCGCTGGAGGAGGTGATCGAGCGCGCCGACCTGCGTTCGATCCTGCGGACCAGCACAAACAAGCTCTCCGGCGGCCAGGCCCAACGGGTCCGCTTCGCGCTGGCGATGATGGCCGACCCGCGGCTGCTGATCCTGGACGAACCCACCGTCGGCATGGACGTCGATGCCCGCCGCGCCTTCTGGGCCGCGATGGAGACGCTGACCGCCGAGGGCCGCACCGTCGTCTTCGCCACCCACTACCTGGACGAGGCGGACGAGTTCGCCGACCGGATCGTGGTGCTGGACGACGGCCGGATCGTGGCCGACGGCACCGGCAGCCAGATCAAGGCCGTGGTCGGCGGACGCCTGATCAGCTTCGCCGGACCGGACCACGACTACCGCGGCCTGCCCGGCGTCGCCGCCCAGGAACGCCGCGGCCCCCGCACCGTGCTGACCAGCACCGACTCCGACAGCACGCTCCGCGCGCTGCTCGCCGACCCGTCCGTCAGCGAGGTCGAGGTCAGCTCCCCCAGCCTCGAGGACGCCTTCGTCTCGCTGGTCTCCTGACCGGCCCGCACCCGAAAGAAGTGACCCGATCATGACCACCCTGACCACCCACCGCTCCGGACGCGACTCCCGTCCGGCCCGCGCGATCGACGACGACGCCCCGCGGGCCGGCTCGGCCCGGGTCTTCCTGCACTACACCGGCCAGAGCATCCTGACCCAGCTGCGCGACTGGGCGTTCCTCGGCTTCGTGATCGTGATGCCGACCACGATCTACCTGTTCTTCGCCAGCATCTACGGCGACGAGGGCACCGACTCCGGCTTCAACGTCGCCGCGCTGATGATGGTGATGATGGCCACCTACGGCGGCCTCGGCGCCGCCATGAACGCCGGCTCGCAGATCCAGTCGGAACGCTCGTCCGGCTGGTTCCGGCAGCTGATGCTGACCTCGCTCACCCCGGCCCAGTTCGTGGCGGCGAAGGTGATCACCGCCGTCGCCGTGGTGATTCCGGCGATCGTCACCGTGTTCATCGCCGGGGCCGCGCGCGGCGTCCGGCTGGACGCCGGCAGCTGGGCGGCGTCCCTGGGCCTGATCGTGGCGTCGCTGCTGCCGATGGTGGTCTTCGGCCTGGTCATCGCGCTGTGGTTCAAGCCGCAGACCGCGACCGCGGCCACCACGCTGGCGATGCTGGTGCTGGCGATGCTGGGCGGGCTGTGGTTCCCGCTGGACATGATGCCCGAGGCCATGCAGACGGTCGGCCGGACGCTGCCGTCCTACTGGGCGAATCAGATCGGCTCGTGGCCGTTGACCGGCGGCGATTTCCCCTGGCAGGGGGTCTGGGTGCTCGGCTGCTGGCTGTTGGCGCTGGTCGTGATCGGGGCACTCGGCTACCGTCGGGCCATCCGCACCTCACGCCGCTGATCCACACCACACCATGACCGACAAGACCGCGTTGCAGGCCCCGGCGTTCGCTCCCGGGGCCTGCGACCTGCCCTGGTACCGGCGGGCGCTGGCCCAGGGCGCCGGCTACATCCTGCCCAGCTGCGTCTTCGCGTTCATCCCGATCGTCTACGCCCTGGACGCCGCACCCGCCGTCATCGCCCTGGTGGCGCTGAATTGCCTGGCCATCGTGGTCTTCTTCGCCGGCAGCACGCTGGTGATGCACTGGCCCGAGTACGCCCGCTGGCTGTGGCTGCTGGGCCTGATCGGCTCGATCGTGCTGCTGGCGGTGTTCCCCGATTCGCGCCCGATCTACTTCGCGCCCTTCATCACCTGCACCTCGGTCACCCTGATCGCCTGGCGGCACGCCCTGGTGGTGGTGATCGCCACCACCCTGGTCGGCCTCGGCATCGCCGTGCTGCAGGGCGACCTGTTCGGTGTGGTGATGGTGCTGATGGGATTGGCGCTGGCGCTCACCGTCGGCCTGGGCATCCGCTACGACGCCACCCGCGCCGCCCTGCGCGAGGCCGAGGAGCGCACCGCGGTGCTGGCCGTCGCCGCCGAACGGGAACGGATCGGACGCGATCTGCACGACATCCTGGGCCATTCGCTGACCACCATCGCGGTGAAGGCCGACCTGGCGCAGCGGCTGGCCGAACGTGACCCGGCCGCGGCGTCCGCCCAGATCGGCGAGATCGCGGCCATCGCCCGGCAGTCGCTGAAGGACGTCCGGGCCACCGCCGCCGGGATGCGCGAGGTGCGGCTGGCCAGCGAGATCGCCGCGGCCCGGTCGGTGCTGACCGCAGCCGGCATCGAGTGCCGCGCCCCCGTCGCACTGCCGGTGATCGGCGACGCCGACAGCGAATTGCTCGGCTACGCGGTGCGCGAGGCCGTCACCAACGTGGTGCGGCATTCCGGAGCGACCCGCTGCACCATCGAGGCGGACGCCGCCGGCGTCACCATCACCGACGACGGCACCGGCTTCGGCGAACCGCACGAGGGCAGCGGCCTGACCGGCCTGCGCGAGCGCGCCGAACGGGCCGGCGGCGGTTTCACGCTGCACACCACGAACCACGGAACCGTGCTGTCGGTCCGGCTCCCCGTCCCCGCCCCGGCCCCCGAAGGGAGCAACCGATGATCCGCGTGCTGGTCGCCGACGACCAGGAACTGATCCGCACCGCGCTGGCCACCACGCTGAGCCTGGAGGACGACATCGAGGTGGTCGGCCAGGCCGGCAGCTGTGCCGCCGCCGTCGAGGTGGCCGGACGGACCCAGCCGGACGTGGTGCTGCTCGACGTCCAGATGCCCACCGGAGGACTGGCCGGCGAGGACGGCATCGACGCCATCGTCCCGCTGCTGGCGGCCGCGCCGGGCGCCCGGGTGCTGGTGGTCACCACCTTCGGACGTCCCGGTTACCTGCGCCGGGCGCTGGAGTCGGGGGCGATCGGGTTCATGGTCAAGGACGCCCCGGTCGGTCGGCTGCTGGAGGGCATCCGGCGGGCCCACCAGGGGCTGCGCCAGGTCGACCCGGAGCTGGCCGCCGCCAGCCTGAGCCTGGGGGCGTCCCCGCTCACCGAACGCGAGGCGCAGGTGCTGGCCGCCAGCGTCGGCGGGACGTCCACCGCCGAGATCGCCGCCGCGGTGTTCCTCTCCGAGGGCACCGTCCGCAACTACCTGAGTTCGGCGATCGGCAAGCTGGCCGCCCGCAACCGCGCCGAGGCGATCCGCACCGCCGTCGACAACGGCTGGATCTGACCCCCCTCTCCCGAACCCAACGCTCGCCGGTACGCGGGTACGCCGTACGCCGGTACGCCGGGGACGGTTCCTTTCGTCCCACTCCCCTTCTTCCGCTCGCCTAACTATTTGGCGCTCGCTGAGTTCAGCGAGCGCCAAATAGTTAGGCGAGCGGATGGGTCGGGCTGGGGGCTGGGGCCCGCGGTCGGGGGGTCCGGACGGTAGTGCCAGCACTACCCCGAGTCTCGTGCGGTCGCCATTCGGTGGCTCACAGCCGGCCCATAGGGTGGCCGTATGACCGCGACTCTGCCCGCTCCCACGACCGATGTCATCGCCCGCGCCGTGGGCCTGACCAAGACCTACGGCACCGGAGACGCGCAGGTGCATGCCCTGGCCGGCGTCGACCTGGAGCTCCGGCGCGGGTCGTTCACCGCGATCATGGGGCCGTCCGGCTCCGGCAAGTCGACGCTGATGCACTGCCTGGCCGGGCTGGACGCCTCGACGTCCGGGCAGATCTGGCTGGGCGGTACCGAGATCACCGGCCTGGACGACCGGCGGCTCACCGCGCTGCGCCGGGACTCCATCGGCTTCGTCTTCCAGGCCTTCAACCTGCTGCCGACGCTGACCGCCAAGGAGAACATCCTGCTGCCGCTCGACCTGGCCGGACGCCGCGTCGAGGCGTCCGAATTCGACGCCGTGGTCGGTTCGCTGAAGCTCACCGAACGGCTCGGCCACCTGCCCTCGCAGCTCTCCGGCGGGCAGCAGCAGCGGGTCGCCATCGCCCGGGCGCTGATCACCAAGCCGCAGGTGCTGTTCGCCGACGAGCCGACCGGCGCGCTCGACTCGCGCACCGGGCATGAGCTGCTCGACCACCTGCGCTCGGCCAGCCGCGAGCTGGGCCAGACCATCGTGATGGTCACCCACGACCCGAACGCCGCCGCCTACGCCGACCGGGCGGTCATCCTCTCCGACGGCCGGATCGTCGACGACCTGGACGCCCCGAACTCCGACACCGTGCTGGACGCCATGCGGAAGCTGGGTGCCTGATGCTGCGCCAGGTGCTGCGCGAACTGCGCTTCCACCCGTCCCGATTCATCGCCACCGTGATCGCCATCGCGATCAGCGTGGCGTTCATGGCCGGCTCGTCCATCCTGGTCGCCACCGAGAACAACGGCATGCAGCGCCTGCAGTCGCTGTCGATCTCCACCGCGGACGTGGTGGTCGAACTCGGTCCGGACGCCGACCATGCCGCGGTCCGGAAGGTGCTGACCAGCGCCCCCGGGGTGGTCGCGGCCGAGCCCAGCCTGACCATGACCACCAGCCTGCGGCACAACCGGGCCTCGGCGCTGACCGGGCTGATCGGCGTGCCGTCCGAAGCCCTGCGCTGGTCGCACATCGTCGAGGGACGCTGGCCGCAGACCGCGGGCGAGCTGGCGCTCAGCCGGGCGGCGGCGAACGGCCTGCAGGTGAAGGTCGGGGACCGGGTGGAGACCAGCTACGACGACATCGCGTTCACCGTGGTCGGCCTCACCGACGAGCCCAACTCGCTGTTCCTGCAGACCGGCTACGTGGCGCCGGCCGCGTTCGCGCTGACCGGGATGGACCCGGCGCTGGGCGCCGACACCTGGATCGTCCGCGGTTTCCCCGGCAATGAGCCCGACCTGCTGGCCAAGGACCTGAACGCCGCCCTGAGTTCCGTCAAGGACGTCGAGGCGAAGCCGGCCGACGAGGTGCGGGCGGAGTCGATGCAGGCGCTCACCGGCGGGTTCGACGTCTTCCGGAACCTGCTCTGGGCGTTCGCCGCGATCGCCGCGGTGGTCGGCATGATCACCATCGCCAACACCTTCACCATCCTGCTGGCCCAGCGGCGGCGCCAGATCGGCCTGCTCCGGGCGGTGGGCGCCAGCGGTGCCCAGGTGCGCCGCCGGTTCCTGCTCGAAGCCTTCGCCCTGGGCGTGCTCGGATCGGCGCTCGGCCTGCTGACCGGTGCCGGGCTGGCCGCGATCGGCTCGTCGCTGACCGGCTCGCTGTTCTGGGGCATGATGCTGCCCGGCGGCGACCTGGCGATCGCCTTCGGCGCCGGCGTGGTGATCACCGTGGTGGCCGCCTTCGTGCCGGTGCTGCGCGGCACCCGGGTGCGTCCGCTCGAGGCGCTGCAGCCCGAGCCGGCGTCCGACGAGAAGCGCCGGGCCGGCATCGTCCGCGGCGTGATCTGCGGGCTGCTGGTGGTCGCCGGGGTGGCCGGCGGCGCGCTCGGCCTCGGCACCGAGAACCCGCTCGTGTTCGCCATCGCCGGCTGCGCCGTGGTGGCGCTCGGCGTGCTGTTCGGTGCGCCGCTGTTCGTCCCGGGGTTGCTGCGGCTGGCCGGGGCAGCGGTGCGCGGCTTCGGCACCACCCCGCGACTGGCCGCGCAGAACGCGCTGCGCAACCCGCGG
>NZ_JASGDE010000228.1:0-2602 GCF_047607385.1 Micropruina sp. | reverse complement strand
CCCCGCCCACGACCCCGCCGACCACTCCGCCGACCACCCCGCCCACGACCCCGCCCACGACCCCGCCGACCACTCCGCCGGCGAAGACGGTCACCCTGAAGGTGCAGGTGGACAAGTACTCCACCACCACCAGCAAGCTGCGGGCCAAGGCCGTCGGCTACGACAATGACGGGCTGCTCCGCAAGAGCGAGGACAAGGCGCACTGGGGCAAGTCCAGCTGGGAGATCGTCACCGTCACCGGCACCACCGAGACCACCAAGTCGGAATGGCTGAGCAAGATCAACAAGGCCACCAAGAAGATGCCCGATCTGACCTCGTCGAGCAAGTGGACGGCGGCCGCCGCCAAGGGCAAGAAGTCGATCACCGTGGCCTGGGTCATCAGCGGCGACGACAAGCCGACCGCCTGGTACTACCAGCACACCAATACCAACGTCGCGCAGCGTTTCTTCGCCAGCAATCGCTGATCTCCAGCAGTAAAAGGGCTGTCATCGTGATAACACGATGACAGCCCTTTTAGCTATGTCCGGCGAGGACGATGCGGCGGAGCCGGCGTGGGGCGGGCGCTCCCGGCCGGTCTCGCCGGCGTGTCGCCACCTTGACGTAATCGAACGTTCGTTCGATCATCGTGGTATGTCGATCGGTGCCGCCTCTCCGCTGCAGGGGGACGCCCGGCTGGAGAGCCTCCGCCGGGTGCAGGGCGACGTCCGCTGGGCCGGTGCGCAGAGCGGACGCCGACTGCCGGTGCCGCCGGCGCTGGCCGAGCTGCTGCCGGGCGGCGGGCTGACGCCGGGATCGGCCTACTCGGTCACCCCGGGGGCATTGCTGCTGGCACTGCTGGCGGAGCCCTCCCGGGAGGGCTCCTGGTGCGGAGCGATCGGGCTGCCGGAACTCGGCGCCGAGGCTGCCGAGCAGGCCGGGCTGGATCTCGGCCGGCTGGCCCTGGTGCCGCGTCCGGAGGAACGCTGGTTCAGCATCACCGCCGCCCTGGCCGAAGTGATCCCCGTGGTCGCGGTCCGCCCCGGTGGCCGGGTGCGGGACGCCGACGCGTCCCGGCTGGCCGCCCGGCTGCGCAGCAGCGGAACCGTGCTGCTGGTGGCCGGGGCGTGGCCGCGGGTGGAGGCGACGCTGAGCACGTCGGCTCCGCGCTGGACCGGTCTGGGCGCCGGGCACGGCTACCTGACCGCCCGGGACGTGCTGGTGAGCGTCGCCTCGAAGCGCTTCCCCGCGCCCCGGCAGGCCCGGGTGTCGCTGCCGGACGGCTCGGGGTGGCTGTCCGCCGAACCGGCTCGCGCCGCCGAGCCGACACTGCGGGTGGTGAGCTGATGTCCGGGCCGGAGCCGCGGCGCTGCCTGGTGGTCTGGTTCCCGGACTGGCCGGTGACCGCCTGGCATCGCACCGAGTCCGACCCGTCGGCGGAGCCGGTGGCGATCCTGGAGGCGGGCACGATCCTGGCCTGTTCGCGGAGTGCACAGGCCGACGGGGTGACCGAGGGGATGCGCCGTCGGGAGGCCCAGGCCCGGTGCCCCGGACTGGTGGTGGTGCCGGCCGACCCTGGACGCGACGACCGGGTCTTCGGCGCCGTGCTGGACCGCCTGGAGCAGGTGGCCCCCGGTTTCCAGGTGGTCCGGGCCGGGTTGTGCGCGGTGCCCGCCCGCGGTATCGCCCGGTACTACGGCGGCGAGCGGCCGGCGTCCGAGGTGATCCTGGACGTGCTGGCCGAACTCGGCCTGCCCGATGCCCGGGTGGGTGTCGCCGACGGGTTGTTCACCGCCGAACAGGCCGCCCGGTCGACGGCACCGCCGGACCGGATCGAGGTCGTCCCGCCGGGCGAGGCCGCCGCGTTCCTGGCGCCACTACCGGTGACGGTGCTGGCCGAGGAGACCCTGAGTGTGCTGCTGCGCCGGCTCGGCGTCCGCACCCTGGGCAGTTTCGCGGCATTGCAGGCCGGCGCCGTCCGGGAACGGTTCGGCGCCCACGGCGCCCGGCTGCACGCCCTGGCCGGGGGCCGGGACTCCCGTCCGCTGCTCCCCCGGACGCCGCCGCCGGAACTGATCCGGGAGGCGAGCTTCGAGCCGCCGCTGGAACTGGTCGACCAGGTGGCCTTCTCGGTGCGCGCCACGGCGGACGAGTTCGTCGCCGCGCTGAGCGCGCACCGGCTGGTCTGCACCGAGCTGCGGGTCGGCTGCACCGACGCCGACGGCCGGATCGGCGAGCGGGTCTGGCTGCATCCGTCGTGCTTCGACGCCGCGGCGGTGGTCGACCGGGTGCGCTGGCAGCTGGCCGGCACCGAGGGCTGGCGGGGCGGCATCGTCGCCGTCCGGCTGGAGCCGGTCGCGGTCGACGAGGCCGCCCATCACGAGCCGGGGCTGTTCGGCGCCGGGGTGGACGAGCGGATGCATCACGCCCTCTCCCGGGTGCAGGCGATGCTCGGCCACGAGGGGGTGGCCACCCCGGTGATCGCCGGCGGCCGCTGGTTGGCCGAGCGGCAGCAGCTGGTGCCCTGGGGTGAGCGGGTGGTGCCGGCCAGCTCGCGCGCCGAGCCCTGGCCCGGGTCGCTGCCGGCCCCGGCTCCGGCGACGGTCTTCCCGCGGCGGCATCCGGT
>NZ_JASGDE010000227.1:0-19486 GCF_047607385.1 Micropruina sp. | reverse complement strand
GACTCCGCCGCCGCGGCCGTGTTGCGCGACCGCGGGGTGCCCGCCGGCGCGGTGGCAGGCCTGACGCCGACTCGCCGCGAACTGACCGGGCAGGCCTTCGACCGGGCTGCCGGACGCCTCGCCGAGGCCTGGGCCGAACTGGCCGACACCCGAAGTCAGACCTCTCTCGACGAGCTCACCGGCGACGACTTCGCCGCACGTGCCCGGCACCACCTCGCCCCGATGAGCGTCGGGTTCGGCGTGGTGGCGGTGCTCGCCGTGGTGGCCGGCTGGCGGCTGGTCGGCGACGGACGCCTCACCGGCGCCGGGCTGCTGCCCTCGCCGGAGCACTGGTCCGACCTGCTGCAGGCCTGGCTCGCCCCGGTCGCCGGGCAACCCGATCCGGCCGGGCCGCCCTGGCTGGCCAGCACGGCGCTGGCCGCCCTGCTCACCTTCGGGCAGGTGGAGTGGCTGGTCACCCTGGGTTTCCTGGCGGTCGTGCCGCTGGCCTGGTTCCTGGCGTTGCGGACGCTGCGCGGGCAGGGCGTCGAAGGCCCGGTGGCGGTGATCGGCGCGCTGGGCTACGCGATCGCGCCGGCACTGGTCGGCGCGATCGGCGGCGGCTGGCTGGGCGTGCTGACCTGGGCGGTGCTGCTGCCGTTGCTGGCCCATGCGCTGGCCGCGTGGACGTCGGACCGCAGTTGGCGTTCGGCCGGTGCGGTGGGCTTGTGGCTGGCCTTCGCCGTGGTCGAACTCCCGCTGGCGGTGCCGCTGGTGCTGCTCGGCATGATCGTGGCCCCGGCCGTGCGGAGCCTGCGCGGGGTGGGGCAGTGGGTGCTGGTGGCGGCGTCCGGGCTGGTCGGGCTGGGTGCCACGGTCACCGGCTGGTGGTCGTTCCCGGGCCGCTTCCTGACCGGCGCCTCGCCGGGGCTGGCGCCGCTGGCCGCGCCCGAGTGGTGGCCGTTGGCGCTGGCCTATCCCGGCACCAGCACGGCGGCGCCGCTGTGGGTCGGCGCGACGGTCGTCGGGGTGGCCTGGCTGGCGGCGCTGCTGGGCCTGTTCCGGCGTCCCCGCGCCGCCGCTGCGGGATTCGCGGCGGCGGCGATCGGGCTGCTGGCCGCTGTCTCGCTGACCCGGCTGGTGGTGGTCGTGCCGCCCGGCGTCGAGGCGCGTCCGCAGGCCGAGCCGTGGCTGCTGCTGATGGTCGGCGGCCTGGTGCTGGCCGCGGCCCGGGGCTTCGCCGGGGTGTCGACCGAACTGCGCGACCGGACGCTCGGGTTGCGCCATGCCGCCATGCTCGCGCTGGCCCTGGTGGTGGTCGCCGCCGTCGGTGTCGGTGCGGCCTGGTGGGCCTGGGCGGGCACCTCGGGACTGCAGCGGACGCGGTCGGAGTCGCTGCCGCCGTTCGTCCGGGTTGCGATGACCTCGCAGACACCGGTGCGGACCCTGGCCATCGCCCGGTCGGCGGGCGAGATCCGCTGGGCCGTGCTGGAGGACGAACTGCCCCGGCTGGGCGACGACGAGCGGGCCCTGCCCGGCTCGGTGGAGCCGCAGCGCGGGCTGGCCACCTCGGTGGTGAACCGGCTGCTCTCCGGCAGCGCCGACGACCAGCTCAGCGGCGACCTGGGCCGGCTCGGCGTCGGCTACGTCTGGCTGCAGGGCAGCGACCCCGACCTGCGGACGGTGATCGGGAACGTGCCGGGACTCGGCGTCGGCACCGGTGACGACAACGGCGCGACCTGGCCGGTGCCGAACTCCGCCCGGGCCACCGTCGACGACGGCGGCAATCCTGCGGTGGTCACCGGCGACGGTGCCACGCTGACGGCCGGTGGTGCGGCCCGGCGGCTGGTGCTCGCCGAATCCGCCGACGCCCGCTGGTGGGCCACGCTGGACGGACGCCCGCTGCCGCCGCAGACCCTGCCGGACGGCCGGCAGGCGTTCGAGCTGGGGGCCGCCGGCGGCGTCCTGCATTACGGGCTGAGCGGGCCGTCGCCGCTGTGGCCGATCCTGCAACTGAGCGGCGTGCTGGTGCTGGCGATCCTGGCCGCGCCGCGGGTGAGGAGGCGGCGATGAACCGCGCGATCGTTCCGGTGGCCGCCGCTGCCGTGCTGGGTCTGGCGCTGTTCGGCGCGTCCACCGTGCCGGTGCAGCAGGCCGGCGTGACCACCGCCCCGGACGACGACCGGGCCCGGGTGGCGGTGGTCTGTCCGACGGTGGTCGGCGGTCCCACGGTGATCGCCGGATCGTCGCCGGGCGGGCAGTTGCTGGACGCCCCGCTGGCCGATCCGGACGGCACCGGCAGCGCCTCCGCGCACTTCTCCGGCGACATCACCGATCCGGTGGTGGTCAGCGCGCCGCGGCAGGATCCGTTCTCGGCGACCACCCGGACCGCCGCGGCGTCCGGTACCGACCGGGGGCTGTCGATGGCGTCCTGCACCCGGCCCGGCGCGTCGCAGTGGTTCGCAGGCGTCACCTCGTCGGCCACCGGCACCGCCGACGTGGTGTTGATGAATGCCGACGCTCAGGACGCCGCTGTCGATATCGCCGTCTACGGTCCGCAGGGGCGGATGACCGCGCCGGGTTCGCGCGGCATCATCGTGGCCGCCCACAGCCGCCGGGTGGTGCCGCTCGGACCGCTGTTCACCGCGACCCAGCCGGTGTCGCTGGAAGTGTCGACCTCGTCCGGACGGGTGGCCGCCATGGTGCGGCAGCGGATGCTCCGCGACGACCGCCCGGCCGGCAGCGACTGGCTGCCCGCCACGGCGCCGCCCGCGACCGCGGTGGTCATCCCTGGACTTCCTGCCGGCAAGGGCGGACGCGACCTGGTGGTGGTCAACCCGGGGGAGCGCACGGCCAGCATCGCGGTGCAGGTGCTGGGCGCCGACGGGGCCCGGGCGGTGCCCGGCTTCGAGACCGTCGAGCTGCCGCCGCGGACCAGCCGGCTGGTCGCCCTGGGGGCTGCGCTGGCCGGGGAAGCGGTCGGGCTGCGGCTCAGTTCCGAGCAGAAGATCACCGCCGCGGTGATCAGCGGCAACGGCGGGGACGCCGGCTCGGTCGACATCTCGACGCAGGTCGCCACCGCCGCGCTGTCCGGGCCCGGGGTGCTTGCCCTGGCGCCGGGGCAGAGCACGGCGTCGGTGCTGCAGCTGGCCGGCGGTGGCCCGGACCCGGTCGCCGTCCGGGTGCTGGTCAGCTCGGGCGAGGGCGGCCGGACGCTGCTGGACCGGGTGGTTCAGGTTCCCGGGCTGGCCGACACCACGCTCACCTTGCCGCGCGCCGACGACGTCCAGATCACCGTCGAGCCCCGCGGCACCGGCCCGGTGCACGCGACGGTCGGCGTCCGGATCCCGGTCGAGGGGGTGACCGGGGTGGCTTCGTTGGCGATCCTGCCCGGCACCGAGGCCACGGCCTTGCCGCCGTTGCGGCAGGATCCTCGGGTAGGTTCCTGAGCGGAGGCGCAGATGGTTCCCGTGGCATCGATCGTCGGCATGACGCTGACCCTGCTGATCTGCCTGCTGCTGCCATTGGGCGGGCTGGTCTGGATCGTCACCAAGCGGCGCGGCGGCGTCCGTGTGTACCCGCAGGCCGGACGGGCCTTCGCCGCCGGCATGCTGACCTTCGTGGCGTCGCAGGTGCTGACCCGGATTCCGCTGATGGCCTGGCTGTCCGGGCAGTCGGCGCCGTGGGCGCAGTGGCTGCTGTCGGGCCCCGCGGCCAGTTTCACCGCGGGCCTGTTCGAGGAGACCGGACGGCTGTTGGTGATGCTGTGGCTGCTGCGCCGCTTCCACCGCTGGATCGACGGCGTCTCGTTCGGACTCGGGCACGGCGGCATCGAAGCGGTGCTGCTGGTCGGGCTCACCCAGCTGTCCAACCTGACGCTGGCGTTCCTGATCAACTCGGGCCAGACCGCCGCCCTCGACCAGCTGCCGGCCGCCACCCGGGACATGGTGCTCAACGCGCTCACCGGGACGCCGTCGCTGGACTTCTACCTGGCCGGTGTCGAGCGGATCGCCGCGATCGGCCTGCACGTCGGGCTCAGCGTGCTGATCCTGTGGGGCATCGTGGCCGGACGCCGCGCGCTCGCCTGGGTGGTCGCGGTGCTGATCCACGGGGTCTGCAACCTTGCCGCGGTGCTGCTGGTGACGTCCGGCATCCCCGGTGCGAACGTGATCGCCGAGGTCGTCCTGCTCGCCCTGGTGATCGCCTTCTGGGCGGTGTTCGTGCTCCGCTCCCGGCCCCGGTTCCCGTCCGAGATCCAACCGGCCGCCCGCTGACCGTTGCCGTCCCGGAACTCTCGTCATCCCGGCGTACGTCGGGATCTCTCCCTGCACCCCAAGTCGCTCCGTTGGTCGAGCTTGTCGAGACCCTCGGACGTCGTCATCGCCGGGCACTCCCGTCATCCCGGCGTACGCCGGGATCTCTCATCGTCACGACGCCGATGTCGATCGAACTCGCCCAACTCGGCCGATAACCTGGCCTCATGGCACACCGCAGGGAACGTCACGGGCGCGGCCTGCGCGGACCGCTGGCGCTGCCCAACCCGCTGACCGGCGACCCGGTGCCGCTGCGCAGCCGTACGCCACGGGCGGAGTACTTCACCGGCTGCGTCCGGCAGGCGGTCGGACGGGTCACCGCGTCCTGCCCCCGCGCCCTGGTCGGCATCGACGTCGGCGTCGAGGACGTCCCCGCCACCGTCGGCGGCTGGAGCCGCGACCGGGTGCCGCTGGCCGCCGCCATCGGGCCCGAACCGCCGCTGCACGGTCAGGTCGTGCTGTACCGGCGTCCACTGGAACACCGGGCCAGGACCCGCAAAGGCCTGCGCATCCTGGTCTTCCGCACTCTGGTCGAACAGCTGCACGCGCTGACCGAGATCCCACTGGAGGAGCTCGATCCCGAGGGCTGGGCCACCGACGACGACTGGGAGTGAGTCGTCCGGCCGGGGAATCTCGAACGTCGCTCTTGAGGGTCGGACCGGAGTCGGCGGCAACCCTGCACCAGTGCTGGAGGCTCCCGGACGGGTTCCGCGACTATCGGCGACCGAGCGGGTAATGTCACGCCGGTGAGGTCGCGGTCGTGTTCCCGGACGGGGTGTTCAGCTCCCGCCGTCGCCACGTTGACCTACGCGTACGCCGACTCCACCGCGGTGCTCGGGCCGCTCGGCTTGCGGGCCGAGCCGGGTTGTTACGACCTGTGTGCGGCCCACAGCGCCAGCCTGTCGGTGCCGCGTGGGTGGGAAGTGATCCGATTGCCGGGGGCCATCAGCGATCCCGGGCCGTCGTCGGACGATCTGCTCGCCCTGGCGCACGCCGTCCGGATCGCCGGGCTGGGCCCCGAGCCGGGTCAGGTGCCCGAGCCGTCGGTGAGTCGCCGCAAGGGCCATCTCGCGGTGATCGCCGACCTCTGATCACCGCCTGATCCACCCGACCGTATTCCGGGTGGCTGGAAACAGTGCCGCGAGCGCCATGAGAAGCCAGCGGATTGCCGCCCTGCGTTCGAGCTTGCGGGGAGGCTGGACGTCGCCGTCGGCCTGAATCTCTTGTGTCGCACGTCCCATGCGGTGGCCTGCGGGTTCCGGAAGCTGACGAGCACTAGGCTGCCCATGTGCTGACGTCCTCCATCTTCAAGGCCAACGACATTCGCGGTGTGATCTCCGGCGACCAACCAGAGTGGGATGTCGAGGGCGCTCGCGCCGTCGGCGCCGCCTTCGTCGAGGTCCTCGGTCTTTCCGGGCGCGAGTTCGTCCTCGGCCGCGACATGCGTGGCTCGGGCCTCGAACTGGCCGCCGCCTTCACCGACGGAGCGCTGGCGCAGGGGGCGTCGGTGATCGACATCGGACTGGCCAGTACCGATCAGCTCTGGTTCGCCTCCGGGCACTTCGGGGTTCCCGGCATCCAGTTGACCGCCTCGCACAACCCGGCCAGCTACAACGGCGTCAAGTTCTGCCTCGAGCACGCCGCGCCGATCGAGCCGGAGACGCTGATCAGCATCGCCGAACTGGCCATGGGTCCGGCTCTCGCCCCGGCCGACCGGCCCGGCAGCCGGCGTGACGTGGACGTCCTGGCCGACTACGCCGCCCACCTGCACGCCCTCGTCCCGCTGGACGGCATGCGTCGGCTCAAGGTCGTCTACGACGCCGGCAACGGCATGGCCGGGCACACCGCGCCGGCCGTCCTGGGCCCGCTCGACATCGAGACGATCGGACTGTTCACCGAACTCGACGGCAGCTTCCCGAACCACCCGCCGAACCCGCTCGAGCCGGAGAACCTGGTCGACGCCCAGGCGGCCGTGCTGCAGCACGGTGCCGACCTGGCGCTGGTCTTCGACGGCGACGCCGACCGTTGCTTCATCGTGGACGAGCGGGGCGAGGTGGTCAGCCCGTCGCTGATCACCGCGCTGATCGCGCGGCAGGAACTGGCCACCGAGCCCGGCGGCACCATCGTGATCAACACCATCACCTCACGCGCGGTCGACCGCGTGGTCGCCGAGGCCGGCGGCACCGTCGTCGTCTCGAACGTGGGCCACACGTCGGTGAAGGCGAAGATGGCCGAGCACAACGCGATCTTCGGCGGCGAGCACTCCGCGCACTACTACTTCCGCGACTTCTGGGGCGCCGACACCGGCATGCTGGCCGCGCTGCACGTGCTGGCCCTGCTCGGGCACAGCGACGGCACCATGTCCGAGTTGGTCGCCGGGCTGCCGTCCATGGCGGCCTCGGGCGAGATCAACTCCACCGTCGCCGACGTCCCCGCCGTGCTGACCGCGCTGCAGGCCGCGTTCGCCGGTCGCGGCGAGCCGGACACCGACGACGGACTTACCATCACCGGCGACGGCTGGTGGGTGAACGCCCGGCCGTCCAACACCGAGCCGTTGCTGCGGCTCAACGTCGAAGCCGCCGGCGAGGCGCAGATGGAGGCGCTGCGCGACGAGGCCCTCGCCATCATCCGAGGAGGAGCAGATGCCTGACCTGACCCACGACGTCCTCGAGCTGCTGGTCTGCCCGGCCTGCCACAGCACCTTCACCTGGGACTACGAAGCAGCCGAGCTGGTCTGCACCGGCGCCGAATGCGGCCTGGCCTACCCGTTGCGCGGCGGCATCCCGATCCTGCTGATCGACGAGGCCCGGCGGCCCACCCGCGGCTGAGCCATGTTCGACTTCGACGACTCCCGGCTGGAGAATCCCGACGTCCTGGCCGCGGCGTCCCCGCTGCTGATCAACCTGGCCTCCTCCGGTGCCCGGGTGCGCCGCGAGACCGCCACCGCCGAGACGCCGCTGGCCGCCCTCGACGACAGCGACCGGCCGCGTGCGGTGATCGCCTACGGTCCCGAGGCCCGGCTGCTGCGGGCGGTGCTGGAGCCGGTCTGCCCGGTGCCGTTCGTGGCCTGGCCGGCGCTCGGCCTGCCCGGCTGGGTCGGTCCGCTGGACGTGGTGCTGCTGATCGGACGCCGCGGCCCGCAGAGCCTGGCCGTCGCCCACGAGGCGGTGCGTCGCGGCTGCCGGCTGATCGTCGCCTGCCCGACCGACTCGCCGCTGGCCGAACAGGCCGCGTCCCGCTCCACCACGCTGCTGCCGGTCAACACCGGCGACCCGCTGGCCGCCGCCGTGGTCTGCCTGGTCGCACTGCACCGGCTCGGCCTCGGTCCCTACATCAACTCCGACACCATCGCCTCCGCCATGGACGCCGTCGCGGAACGCTGCGCGGCCCGGACCGACGTCTCGGTCAACCCCGCCAAGACGATGGCGCTCGACCTGGCCGACGCAGTCCCGCTGGTCTGGGGCGGTTCGGTGCTGGCCGCCCGGGCCAGCCGGCGCATCGTGGAGGCGCTGCGGCAGGCGTCCGGACGAGTCGGGCTGTCCGCCGACGCGTCCGAGCTGCTGCCGCTGATCCAGCAGGTGCAGCCGCGTGACCCGTTCGCCGACCCGTTCGAAGAGGGCAACCAGGAACGCCGTCCCGGCCTGGTGCTGATCGACGACGGGCAGGACGACGCCGCGGCGGCCGAGTTCCGCGTCCGGCTGGAGCGGACGGCGCAGGCCGTCGACCTCCGGCTCACCCGGCTGGAACACTTCGAGGACACCGCGGTGGAGCGCTACGTCACCGTGCTGCTCACCGGCCTGTTCGGCGCCGCCTACCTGCAGATCGGGCTGGGCCGGACCGCGCCCTGATCTCGCTCGCACTGCCACCGCTCGCCTAACTATTTTGGGCTCGCTGAACTCAGCGAGCCCCAAATAGTTAGGCGAGCGGTGGGGTGGGCCGGTTGGGCAAGCGGTAAGTGGGGATCAGCCGCGGGGGATCTCGAAGCGCACCAGGCGAGCCGCGCCGGGCGCCAAGCCTGCCCAACTCCCCGGCACCTCGAAGATCGCCATGGCGCAGGTGGGGAAGTGTCCGGACGCTTCGTCCGCCAGTTCGGACGGCTCCGCCAGCCACTCCACCACCGAGCTCATCGTCGGTTCATGGCCGAGCACCAGCGCGGTGCCGACCGACTCGTCCAGTTCGTTCAGCAGCCCGATCACCGAATCGGTCCAGGCCCCGTAGAGGGTGTCGGTGAACTCGACGTCGTCACATACCGCGCCACCCAGGGCGGCGGTCTGCCAGGTCTGCCGGGTCCGGGCCGACGAGGACGACAGCACCCGGTCCAACCGGTAGTCGCTCAGGATCTGGCCGGCGACGGTGGCGTCGCGGATGCCGCGCCCGGCCAGCGGCCGGCGGTGATCGGGCTCGGAGGTGCTCCACGACGACTTGGCGTGCCGCATCACGATCAGGGTGTGCATCGGCGGTCTACTCGTTGTCGCCGGAACGCATCGACTCCCAGATCTCCTTGCACTCCGGGCAGACCGGGAATTTGTCCGGGTTGCGGCTCGGCACCCAGACCTTGCCGCACAGCGCCACCACCGGGGTGCCCATCACCATGGCCTCGGTCAGCTTGTTCTTCGGCACATAGTGGCTGAACCGCTCGTGGTCGCCCTCGTCGATGCGTAGATCGGTGCGCTCGTCGAGAATCGTCTGCGCGCCTGGAGCCATCTCGGTCATAGCCCCACACTGTAATCGGCCGGTGCCGCACTGGCTCCGTGCCCGGCTACTCGGCTATCGAGTTGATCGAGCCGGTTCGTGGTGGTTATGACGGGGGAGTTCCGGCCGACCTGCTCCTCGAACCAGTTTCTGGTGGATATGAGTAACCCCCGGGGGGTATCCATACTCACCAAAAGTCGGTTCGAGCGCGAGATCCTCCCGGGCAGTGCCCTGATAACCACCAGAAACCGGCTCCACCGCGTGGCTTGGGCGTCCTGTGCCCGGCATGGTGGGATGGTGCGGTGGACGCGCTCGCGGTGGTCGGCGGACGGCTGGCGACCGGGCTGCGCGACGTTACCTCCGATCTGGCCGCGCTGGACTCGTCCGGTTTCTGGGCGGTGGTGCTGCCGTTCGAGGGCGACCCGGTCTGCGCCCGCTTCGATCAGGTCCGGCCCGCGACACCGTGGCGCGGACGTCCCTGGCAGGGCCCGCCGCGCGACTCCTGGACGACGTCGCTCGACGAGGCCGCCTTCACCGCCGGCGTCGCCGAGATCCGCCGGGTGATCGCCGCCGGCGGGGTCTACCAGGTCAACCTGACCCGGCGGCTGAGCGCCCCGCTGCCGCCGGAGGCGTCGATCGCCGCCCTGGGCGCCGCGCTCGCGCAGGGCAATCCGGCCCCGTTCAGCGCCGTGGTGCAGCTGCCCGCGCAGGGCATTCACGTCGCCTCCGCGTCCCCCGAGTTGTTCCTCGGACGCCGCGGCAGCACGGTCTGGTCGTCGCCGATCAAGGGCACCGCGGCCACCGCGGACGGCTTCCTGGCCAAGGATTCGGCCGAGAACGTGATGATCGTCGACCTGGTCCGCAACGACCTGGGCCGGGTCTGCGTCACCGGCTCGGTGCACACCCCGGCCCTGCTGAGCGTCGAAGAACATCCCGGCCTGTTCCACCTGGTCTCCACCGTGGGCGGACGGCTGCGTCCGGACGCCGGCTGGCCCGACCTGGTGGCCGCCACCTTCCCGCCCGGATCGGTGACCGGGGCGCCGAAGCTGGCCGCCCTGGAGGTGATCCGGCGGCTCGAACCGGTGCCGCGCGGGGTCTACTGCGGCGCGGTGGGCTGGGTGGACGCCGACCGCGCCGAAGGCGAGCTGAACGTCGCGATCCGCACCTTCTGGGCGTCCGACGGGATGCTGCACCTGGGCACCGGGGGCGGCATCACCTGGGATTCCTACCCGGCCGGGGAATGGGCCGAGACCGAGCTCAAGGCGGCGAATCTGCTCAGCGTGGTCTCAGCGGATCCGGCGCGTACTGGTCAGGGTGGTTGGGACGCACCGTAGACTCCGAGCCGTGCGGACGGTGGACGAGTGAGCGAGCAGACAGACCGCCGCTGGCTCACGATCGGGCTGATGATGTGCGTGATGGCCATCTCGTTCGAGTCCTATGCCGTCCTGACCGCGATGCCGGCCGCCGCCCGCGACCTCGGCAACCTCTCCCTCTACGCCTGGACGTTCACCGCCTTCGTGATCGCGATGACCTTCAGCATCGTCGCGTCCGGCCAGTTCAGTGATCGCTACGGCCCGATCCAGCCGATGATCTGGGGTTTCGGCATCTTCGCCGTCGGCCTGGTGGTGGCCGCGGTGGCTCCGGCGATGTGGGTGCTGCTGGTGGCCCGGTTCACCCAGGGCCTGGGCGCCGGAACCATGAACGTGGCGGTGATGGTGCTGATCGCCCGCGCCTACGACGAGGCCCAACGGGCCAAGTTGATGATGTGGTTCTCGGCCTGCTGGATGCTGCCCGCGTTCGTCGGACCGCCGCTGGCCGGCTGGATCGTCCAGGTCAGCTCCTGGCACTTCGTGTTCTGGTCGGTACTGCCGTTCATGGCTGTCGGCGGACTGCTGGTGCTGCGCCCGCTGCGGCACATCCAGTTGGCGCCCGAGGAGCCCCACGAACTCAAGAAGCGGCTGATGGTACTGGCCGCCGCGGTCGCCGCCGGGCTGGCGCTGATCCAGTGGGCCGGCCAGAACCTCGACCTGTGGTCGGCGTTGTGGGCCGCGGCCGGCTTGGCCGCCGTGGTGTTCGGCCTGCCGCCGCTGCTGCCCAAGACCATCGACTGGAGCGGACGCGGCATCTCCGGGGTGGTGGGTGCCCGGCTGTTCAGCGCCGGCGCCTTCTTCGGTGCCCAGTCGTTCCTGCCGCTGATGCTGGTCGAGGCTCGCGGCATGGAGACGGTGATCACCGGCATCACCCTGACCGTCGGTTCGGTGGGCTGGATGCTGGGCGCCCTGCTGCAGTCGCAGAGCTGGCTGTCCTGGCGTCGCGACCAGATGATCATCGTCGGCGTGGTCGGCATCGCGCTCGGCGTCGCGGTGCTGGCGGTGGCGTCCTACTTCCCGCAGTCCTGGCTGGGCCTGGTGATGATCGCCTGGATCATTGCCGGCTTCGGCATGGGGCTGCAGAACCCGAGCACCTCGCTGGCCGTGATGCAGCTGTCCGAGGACGCCGAACTGGGCCGCAACACGTCCTCGCTGCAGGTCGGCGAATCACTGGGCAGCAGCCTGTTCACCGGCCTGGCCGGCGCCTGGTTCGCGCACTTCCATGACTCCGCCGAACTGCCGTTCACCTTCGGTGGGCTGATGGTGATGATGGTGCTGGTCGGGCTGCTGGCCGTCGGCATGGCCTACCGGATCGGACCGGTGCCCAACGGGGCCGGTGAGGATTAGTCCCGATGGACGAGGTGGACCGGATCATCGCGGCGTGGGAACGCGAGGCGCCCACGCTGGACACCGAGCCGTTGGCGGTGCTTTCCCGGGTGAGCCGGCTGGCCCGGCATCTCGACCTGGCCCGCCGGCGCTGTTTCGCCGCCCACGGCCTGGAGGTCTGGGAGTTCGACGTGCTGGCCGCGCTGCGCCGGGAAGGCCCGCCCTACGAGCTGTCGCCGGGTGAGCTGGTGCATCAGACTTTGTCCTCCAGCGGCACCATGACCAACCGGATCGACCGGCTCGCCGACCGCGGCCTGGTGCAGCGCCAAGCCAACCCGGACGACCGGCGCGGGGTGCGCGTCCGGCTCACCGTCCAGGGCGCCGAGACCGTCGGCGCCGCGATGGTCGATCTGGTGGCTTTCGAGCGCGGCGTCCTGGAGGCCCTGCCGGCGTCCACCCGGCGCCAACTGGCGGGCTCGCTGCGCACTCTGCTGGCCGGTTTCGAAGGCCCGCGGACGTCCTGATTTCCGGTCCGGGGTGGCGCCGGGCTGGGCGCCGATTCGTCCCCTGGGTCGCGCGGGCAGGGGCCGCCGGCCGGTCGATTATCGCCCTGCCCGCGGGACCTCTTAGGGTGGTGCCGTTCACCGACCCGCGAGGAATCCACCAATGGCGCTGTCCAACCCGCATCTGGCCGAACTGGCCGCCGAATTCGGCATCGCCACCGAGTTCTGGGACTGGAAGGGGCGGCTGACCGAGATCTCCGACGAGACGGTGATCGCGGTGCTGGCGGCGATGGAGATCGATGCCAGCACGGCCGAGGGTGCCGCCGCGGCCGTGGAGGAACTGCGGCTGCGTCCCTGGCGGCGGGCGTTGCAGCCCTGCACGGTGATGCAGCACGGCGCGCCGCAGGTGGTCAACGTGCACGTCCCGGACGGTGCCTGGGTGGACGTCTGGGTGCGGCTGGAGGACGGCGGCAGCCGCGATCTGCGTCAGCTGCCCAACGACGAGCCGGCCCGCGAGGTGGACGGCCGGTGGATCGGCGAGGCCAGCTTCGAACTGCCCGGCGACCTGCCCACCGGCTACCACCGGATCGGTTGCCGCACCGCGGAGTGGACGGCGGAGGCCAGCCTGGTGGTCACCCCGCACTTCCTCGGCTTCCCGCACGAGATGGGGGAGAAGCGGGTCTGGGGCTACGCCACTCAGCTGTACAGCGTCCGGTCGGCGGATTCCTGGGGGATCGGCGATCTGTCCGATCTGTCCGACCTGGCGATCTGGTCGGCCACCCAGCAGTTCGCCTCCTACGTGCTGGTCAACCCGCTGCATGCCGCGCAGCCGATGACGCCGCAGGAGCCGTCGCCCTACCTGCCCACCTCGCGACGGTACGTGAACCCGATCTACATCCGTCCGGAGGCGATCGCCGAATACGCCGGCCTGGACGAGCGGCACCGCACCACCATCGCCAAGCTGCGCTCCCGGCTGGCCAGGACGCTGGCGTCCGAGCCGCTGATCCAGCGCGACGAGGTATGGCGGGCCAAGCTGGCCGCGTTGCGGGTGATCTTCGACGCCGGGTTGAAGCCGACCCGGCTGATGAGCCTGAACGACTTCGTCCGCAAGGAGGGGCGGCCGCTGTCGCAGTTCGCCACCTGGTGCGCGCTGGTCAACGAGTACGGGATGAACTGGCGGGAGTGGCCGGTCGAGCTGCGGCGGCCGTCCTCGCCCGAGGTGGCCGAGTTCGCCGCCGAGCACGTCGGCGACATCGTCTTCTACTCCTGGCTGCAGTGGGTCGCCGACGACCAGCTGCGGGACGCCCAGTCGGCGGCCAAGGCGGCCGGCATGCGGGTCGGGATCATGAACGACCTGGCGGTCGGGGTGAGCGGGCACAGCGCCGAGGCGTGGATGCTGGGCGACACCTTCGCCCGCGGTGTCTCGGTCGGCGCGCCGCCGGACCACTTCAACCAGACCGGTCAGGACTGGGGTCAGGCGCCCTGGCGTCCGGACCGGCTGGCCGAGCTGAGCTACGCACCGTTCCGAAACATGGTGGCCGGCATCCTGCGGCATTCCGGCGGCATCCGGGTCGACCACATCATGGGGCTGTTCCGGCTCTGGTGGGTGCCCGAGGGGATGGGCCCGACGCACGGCACCTACGTCCGCTACAACCACGAGGCGATGGTCGGCATCCTGGTGCTGGAGGCGCAGCGGGCCGGGGCGGTCGTGGTCGGCGAAGACCTCGGTGTGGTCGAGCCGTGGGTGCGGGTCTACCTGCGTGACCGGGGCATCCTGGGCACCTCGATCGCCTGGTTCGAGCGGGACGGCGACGGACAGATCCTGCCGCCCGAGTCGTGGCGGGAATACTGCATGGCCTCGGTCACCACCCACGACCTGCCGCCCACCGCCGGCTATCTGGACGCCGCGCACGTCAAGCTGCAGCACGCGCTGGGCCTGCTCACCGAAGACCTGGACGTCGAACTGGCCGGTGCGGCCCGGGAACGCGAGGACTGGCTGCGGCTGCTGCACGAGCGCGGCTTCCTGACCGTCGACCGGCCCAGCACCGAGGACGTGGTGCTCGCCCTGCACAAATTCCTGGTCGCCACGCCGGCCCGGATGCTGTGCGCGGCACTGACCGACGCGGTCGGCGACCACCGCACCCAGAACCAGCCCGGCACCGTCGACGAGTACCCGAACTGGCGGGTGCCGCTGTCCGGCCCCGACGGCCAGCCGATGAGCCTGGAGGACGTCTTCCACTCCGAGCGCGCACTGCGGCTGTCCGCGGTGATGAACGGCTTCGTGGTGCCGCCCACCGCGCACCGGTCGACGTCCGAGTTCATCATCGGCACCGACTGAGTCCCTGGGACGGTTCCGTCTGAGGCTCGGGGACGCTTCCGTCTGAGTCTCAGGGACGGTTCGGTCTGAGTCTCGGGGACGGCTCCGTCTGAGTCTCGGAGACGGGTCCGTTCGGCCTCGGCGCCGTCGTCGCCACCGGTCGGCGTCATCACCTGGACGTGGTGGAGCTGCGTCTGTCCGCCTCGGTGCTGCCTCCCCCTTGGTCGATCGCGCGATCGACCACAGCTTTCAGCCTGGTCGCTTGCTTTCGGGAAATTGCCCGAAAGCTGTGGATGAACCCGAAAGCAGTGGCCGATCGCGCGATCGGACGCCGACCCGCCCAGCCGGATGCCGACCCGCCAAGCCGGACGCCACCGCGAAGCCGGATGTCACCACCCAGCCGGACGTCACCGCCCAGCCGGATGTCACCACCCAGCCGGATGTCACCACCCAGCCGGACCCAGCCCGCCCAACCGGACGCCACCCCGCCCGCCCCCACCCGCGACACGCCGAAGCGGACCACCGACACACCCGGGATTTGAAGCCGCCGGGCGGCCTGTGACAGAATCGTCAGGTTGCTCCGCGGCGTCACGCCGTGGTGCCCCCAGGCGGATGAGTCGTCAGCCGGGCCCTACCACGATGATTTTTCGATCGTGCGCGGCCCTGATCGGCCCGACACGCCCGACCGCGGGGGTCGGAGCAGCAGTATCCGACGAGAAGAAGGAAAACCAGTGGCGGGACAGAAGATCCGGATCAGACTCCGGGCCTACGACCACGAGGTCATCGATTCCTCGGCGAAGAAGATCGTCGACACCGTGACCAGCACCGGCGCCAAGGTGGCCGGCCCCGTGCCGTTGCCCACCGAGAAGAACGTGTTCTGCGTGATCCGTTCTCCGCACAAGTACAAGGACAGCCGCGAGCACTTCGAGATGCGCACCCACAAGCGGCTGATCGACATCCTCGATCCCACGCCGAAGACGGTCGACTCGCTGATGCGCCTCGACCTGCCGGCTGGTGTCGACATCGAGATCAAGCTCCCGTGAGGTCGCCGAACATGTCTAGTGAACGCAAAGTGAAGGGGCTGCTGGGCACCAAGCTCGGCATGACCCAGACCTGGGACGCCGACAACAAGATCGTCCCGGTCACCGTGATCCAGGCCGGCCCGTGCGTCGTCACGCAGGTCCGGTCCCCCGAGAAGGACGGCTACTCCGCCGTCCAGCTGGCCTTCGGCGCGATCAAGCCGACCAAGGTCACCAAGCCCGCCGCCGGCCACTTCGATGCCGCCGGGGTCACCCCGCGCAAGCACCTGGTCGAGCTGCGCACCGCGGACGCCGCCGAGTACACCCTGGGCCAGGAGCTGACCGCCGAGGTCTTCGCCGCCGCCGAGGTGGTCGACGTGACCGGCGTCAGCAAGGGCAAGGGCACCGCCGGCGTGATGAAGCGTCACGGCTTCGGCGGTCTGCGCGCCTCCCACGGTGTGCACCGCAAGCACCGCTCGCCGGGCTCCATCGGCGGCTCCTCCACCCCCTCGAAGGTCTTCAAGGGAATGCGGATGGCTGGCCGGATGGGCGTCGAGAAGGTGACCGTCCAGAACCTCACGATCCATGCCGTGGACGCCGAGCGTGGGCTGATCCTGGTCAAGGGCTCCGTGCCCGGCCCCAAGGGTTCGCTCGTCGTGGTGCGCACGGCCGCCAAGAAGGGGGCTGCCGAATGAGTGAGAAGCAGACCGTCCAGGTGCTGGGTTCGAAGGCCACCGCCGACCTGCCCGGCGAGTACTTCGACGTCCAGACCAATGTGCCGCTGATCCACCAGGTCGTGGTGGCCCAGCAGGCCGCCGCCCGCCAGGGCACGCATTCCACCAAGACCCGCGGTGAGGTCGCCGGTGGCGGCGCCAAGCCGTGGCGCCAGAAGGGCACCGGCCGGGCTCGTCAGGGTTCCCGCCGCGCCCCGCAGTGGACCGGCGGTGGCACCGTGCACGGCCCGCAGCCGCGCAGCTACGCCCAGCGCACCCCGAAGAAGATGATCGTCGCCGCGCTGCGCGGTGCGCTCTCCGACCGGGCCCGCAACGGCAACGTGCACGTCATCGACGCCATCGTGGCCGGCGAGGTGCCGTCCACCAAGGCCGCGCTGCAGGCGCTGGCCAGCATCGCCGGCGGCAAGATCCTGGTCGTGCTGAGCCGCGACGAGGACGTGGCCTGGCTGAGCCTGCGCAACGTGCCCAGCGTGCACGCCCTGGCCGTCGACCAGCTGAACGCCTACGACGTGCTGAACAGCGACGACATCGTGTTCACCACCGCCGCGCTGGCTGCCTTCACCGGCACCGAGGCGGCCGAGGCCACCGAGACCGCGTCCCAGGAGGCAGAGAAGTGAGCGACCACAAGATCCGCGACCACCGCGACATCCTGATCGCGCCGGTGGTCTCCGAGAAGAGCTACGGGCTGCTCGACGAGAACAAGTACACGTTCCTGGTCGCGCCCGGCGCGAACAAGACCGAGATCAAGATCGCCGTCGAGGCCGTCTTCGACGTCAAGGTCACTGGAGTGAACACCATCAACCGCCAGGGCAAGAAGCGCCGCACGCGGGCCGGCTGGGGCAAGCGTCCCGACACCAAGCGGGCCATCGTGACCGTCGCCGACGGCCAGCGGATCGACATCTTCGGCTCGGCCGGCGCCTGAGCGAGGGAGAGACACAGACATGGCTATCCGCAAGTACAAGCCGACAACCCCGGGCCGTCGCGGCTCGAGCGTGTCCGACTTCGCCGAGGTCACCCGCTCGACCCCTGAGAAGTCCCTGGTGGTGCCGAAGCCGAAGACCGGCGGCCGGAACAACTCCGGCCGGATCACCACCCGGCACATCGGTGGCGGCCACAAGCAGGCCTACCGGCTGATCGACTTCAAGCGCTACGACAAGGACGGCGTCCCGGCCAAGGTCGCGCACATCGAGTACGACCCGAACCGCACCGCCCGGATCGCGCTGCTGCACTACGCCGACGGCGAGAAGCGCTACATCATCGCCCCGAACGGCCTGAAGCAGGGCCACCCGGTGGAAGCCGGAGAGGGCGCCGACATCAAGCCCGGCAACAACCTGCCGCTGCGCAACATCCCGGTCGGCACCACGGTGCACGCCGTCGAGATGCGCCCCGGCGGCGGCGCCAAGATGGGCCGCTCCGCCGGCGCCCGCATCCAGCTGGTGGCCCGCGAGGGCAAGTACGCCACGCTGCGGCTGCCCTCCGGCGAAATGCGCATGGTGGACGTCCGCTGCCGCGCCACCGTCGGTGAGGTCGGCAACGCCGAGCAGTCCAACATCAACTGGGGCAAGGCCGGCCGCAACCGCTGGAAGGGCATCCGCCCGACCGTCCGCGGTGTGGTGATGAACCCGATCGACCACCCGCACGGTGGTGGCGAGGGTCGCACCTCCGGTGGTCGTCATCCGGTCAGCCCGTGGGGCAAGCCGGAGGGCCGCACCCGGGACAAGAACAAGGCGAGTTCTCGCCTGATCATCCGTCGCCGCAAGTCCGGCAAGAAGCGCTGATTGGAACAGGTGAGTTAACAACATGCCACGCAGCCTCAAAAAGGGTCCCTTCGTCGACGACCACCTCGCCAAGAAGGTGGACGCGCAGAACGCCAAGGGCACCAAGCAGGTGATCAAGACCTGGTCCCGCCGGTCGATGATCACCCCCGACATGATCGGCCACACCATCGCGGTGCACGACGGCCGCAAGCACGTCCCGGTGTTCGTGACCGAGTCGATGATCGGCCACAAGCTGGGCGAGTTCGCCCCCACCCGCACCTACCGCGGGCACATCAAGGAAGACAAGAAGTCCCGCCGCCGCTGAGCGAGCGAGAAAAGGATAAAGAGATGAGCAACAAGGAGAACCGACCCAGTCGGCGTTCCCGCCTGCTCGGCGATCGTCCTGGCTCGTACGCCATCGCGCGTGGAGTCCGGATGTCGCCGACCAAGGTGCGCCGGGTTGTCGACCTGGTCCGGGGGATGCCCGTGACCGACGCCCTGACGGTGCTGAAGTTCGCCCCGCAGGCCGCCGCTGAGCCGGTCTACAAGGTGGTGGCGTCCGCTTCGGCGAACGCCCAGGCCACCGAGGACCTGCGCGCCGACGAGCTGTTTATCAGCGCGGCCTTCGTGGACGAGGGCATGACCCTGCGCCGGATCCGTCCGCGAGCCAAGGGCTCCGCGAGCCGGATCCTGAAGCGGGGCAGCCACATCACCGTCGTCGTCGAACCGAAGGAGGCCTGAGCATGGGTCAGAAGATCAACCCGAACGGCTTCCGGCTCGGCATCACCACCGACCACAAGACCCGGTGGTACGCCGACAAGGGCTACGCCGAGCATGTCGCCGAGGATGTGAAGATCCGCGCCTACCTGCACAAGCAGCTGGAGCGGGCCGGCATCTCCTCGGTCGAGATCGAGCGTCGCAGCGAGCGGGTCACCATCTTCCTCTACGCCGCGCGTCCGGGCATCGTGATCGGCCGCAACGGCGTCGAGGCGGAGCGGGTCCGCAGTGAGCTGGAGAAGCTCACCGGCAAGCAGGTGCAGCTGAACATCCTCGAGGTGAAGAACCCGGAGACCGACGCGCAGCTGGTCGCCCAGGGCATCGCCGAGCAGCTGAGCGCCCGGGTGGCGTTCCGCCGCGCGATGCGCAAGGCGCAGCAGACCGCGATGCGCTCCGGCGCCACCGGCATCAAGATCAAGTGCTCCGGCCGTCTGGGCGGAGCCGAGATGAGCCGGTCGGAGTTCTACCGCGAGGGCCGGGTGCCGCTGCACACCCTGCGGGCCGACATCGACTACGGCTTCTTCGAGGCCAAGACCACCTTCGGCCGGATCGGCGTGAAGGTGTGGATCTACAAGGGTGACCTGTCGGGCAACCGCGCCGAGCGCGCCGCCCAGCGGGCCGCTCGGGCCACTTCCGGTGGTCAGCGCCGTCCCGGACGTGGGCCGCGGCGCGACGACCGGGGCGGCCGTGACAACCGTC
>NZ_JASGDE010000226.1:0-10669 GCF_047607385.1 Micropruina sp. | reverse complement strand
TTCGGGCTCGCTGAACTCAGCGAGCCCGAAATAGTTAGGCGAGCGCTGAGAGGGGTGGGCGTACCGGACCGTTAGGCTGGCCCCTGCTCGTCGGATGGTTCGCCGAGCAGGAGAAGGAGCACCGTGATCACCCGCCTGTCGAAGTTGTTCGTCCGCACGCTGCGCGACGACCCGGCCGACGCCGAGGTCGCCAGCCACCGATGGCTGGTCCGCGCCGGCTACATCCGGCGTGCCGCCCCGGGCATCTACAGCTGGCTGCCGCTGGGTCTGAAGGTGCTGGCCAAGGTCGAGGCCATCGTCCGCGAGGAGATGGACGCCATCGGCGCCCAGGAGGTGCGCTTCCCAGCGCTGCTGCCCCGGGAGCCCTACCAGGCGACGAACCGGTGGACCGAGTACGGCCCCAACCTGTTCCGGCTCAAGGACCGCAAGGGCGGCGACTACCTGCTCGGGCCCACCCACGAGGAGATGTTCACCCTGCTGGTGAAGGACCTGTACAGCTCGTACAAGGACCTGCCGCTGAGCCTGTACCAGATCCAGACCAAATACCGCGACGAGGCCCGGCCCCGGGCCGGCATCCTGCGCGGCCGCGAGTTCGTGATGAAGGACTCCTACTCCTTCGACGTCGACGACGCCGGGCTGGAGGCGTCCTACCAGGCGCACCGGGACGCCTACATCGCGATCATGAACCGGCTCGGCCTGGAGTTCGTGATCGTCAAGGCCACCTCGGGGGCGATGGGCGGTTCGGCGTCGGAGGAGTTCCTGGCGGTCGCCGAATCCGGCGAGGACACCTTCGTCCGCTCGCCCGGCGGCTATGCGGCCAATGTCGAGGCGGTTACCGTGCCGGCGCCGGCGCCGCTCGACTACGCGGGCGTGGGCCAGCCGCGGCGCATCCCCACCCCGGACACGCCCACCATCGCCACCCTCGTCGACCGGGTGAACGCCGAATACCCGCGCGCCGACCGGCCCTGGCAGGCGTCCGACACGCTGAAGAACGTGGTGTTCATGCTGGAGCAGCCCGACGGCAAGCGGACGCCGCTGGCGATCGGCCTGCCCGGCGACCGCGAGGTCGACCTGAAGCGGCTGGAGGCGGCGGTGTCGCCGGCCGAGGTGCTGCCGTTCACCGACGACGACTTCACCGCCCACCCGGCGCTGAAGAAGGGCTACATCGGTCCCAAGGCGCTGGGCGAGGAGTCGGCGTCCGGGGTGCGATACCTGGTCGATCCGCGGGTGGTCACCGGCACCCGCTGGGTGACCGGCGCCAACGAGGTCGACACCCACGTCATCGACCTGGTCGCCGGCCGCGACTTCACCCCGGACGGCGTGATCGACGTCGCCGAGGTGCGCGAGGGCGACCCGGCTCCGGACGGCTCCGGCCCGCTCAGCCTGGCGCGCGGCATCGAGATGGGTCACATCTTCCAGCTGGGCCGCAAATACGCCGAGGCGCTGGGCCTGAAGGTGCTCGACTCCAACGGCAAGCTGGTCACCGTGACCATGGGCTCCTACGGCGTCGGAGTGTCCCGGGCGGTGGCCGCGGTCGCCGAGTCGCACTGCGACGAGCGCGGGCTGTCCTGGCCCCGGACGCTGGCGCCGTTCGACGTCCAGATCGTCCCGGCCGGCAAGGACGCCGCGATGTCCGAGTACGCCGAACGGCTGGCTCTGGAGCTGTCGGCGGCCGGTTTCGAGGTGCTGCTGGACGACCGCAAGGCCAGCCCGGGCGTGAAGTTCACCGACGCCGAGATGCTGGGCATGCCGACCACCGTGGTGATCGGACGCGGGCTGGCGTCCGGGCTGATCGAGGTGCGCGACCGGGCCACCGGCGAGCGCACCGAGCTGAACGCCGAGGGAGCGGCCGAGGAACTGATCGCGCTGCTGCGGTCGTGAGCGAACCGGTCGCGCCGGCCGCACCGGTCGCGCCGGCCGTGGTCGGCGTCCGGTCGGGCTCGGGTCGGCTGTCCTGATGGTCTCGGGGCTCGAGCTCCCGCTGCTCACCCTGGCGCTGCTGGTGGCGGCGTCCTTCGTCGCCGGCTGGGTGGACGCCGTGGTCGGCGGCGGGGGACTGATCCAGTTGCCCGCGCTGCTGATCGGGCTGCCCGCCGACGCCCCGGTGGCGACCATCGCCGGCACCAACAAGCTGCCCTCTTTCATGGGCACGGCGACCGCGAGTCTCACCTACCTGCGGTCGATCCGGGTGGACTGGTCGCTGGCCTGGCCGCTGCTCGCGATGGCGGCGGTCGGCTCCTGGTCGGGCGCGCAGCTCACCCATTTCCTGCCCCGGCAGCACTTCACCCCGCTGGTGCTGGCCGCCGTGGTCAGTGTGGGTTGGTACACCTGGCGGCGTCCGCAGCTGGGCCTGCACGCCCACGTCAAGCACACCGGCAACGACGCCCGGCTGCGGATGGCCGCGATCGGGTTCGTGGTGGGTGCCTGGGACGGCTTCATCGGTCCCGGCACCGGCACCTTCTTCGTGATCGCCCTGGTGTCGGTGATCGGCCACGACTTCCTGGCCTCCAGCGCGCTGGCCAAGCTCGCCAACCTGACCACCAACGCCGCCGCGATCGTCGCGTTCGCGGTCACCGGCAACCTGCTCTGGGGGCTGGGCCTGCTGATGGGTCTCGCCAACCTCACCGGCGGCTTCTTGGGCGCCCGGACGGCGCTGAAGCAGGGCAACACCTTCGTCCGCAAGGTGTTCCTGGCGGTGGTCTCCGCGCTCGCCCTCAAGCTCGCCTGGGACACCTGGTTCAGCTACGTCGGTTAGCTGGTGGTACGCGGGGACGGTTCTTTTCGGTCCACTTTTTGGGTCCGAATGGACCGAAAAGAACCGTCCCTCCGTACCGCGCGGTCGTTGGCCGAGCATGTCGAAAGCCCCCGGCGGCGCGGCACGAGGGGGGGTTTCGACGTAGCTCAACCAGCGATGTGCAGCATCGAAGGGATGTGCAGCATCGATCAGTGCTCGTCCTTGGGGCGGGCCTTCGGACGCTGCTACGGTCGTCGGCATCTGAATGTTGGTGACCCGGAGAGGATGACGGTGGACACCACGACCCTCCCGACCTGGGCTGTCTATGTGATCAGCTTTGGGTCACCTGTGCTGGCGTTTCTCGGCGTGTTGTTGGGATCGTGGCTGACTCGGCGTACCGCCAAGGAGTTGGAGAGCAGATCCAGACGCGAGGAGACGATGAGGACTCTGCGCTGGGCCGCTGAACTTGCCGCTTCGGACAGGCCGAACTTGGCCCAACTGGGGGTGGCTGAGTTGGTGTCACTGGGCGAATCCGATCTTCTTGACGAGAGCCAGAAGGTGTTCATCGATGCGGCGCTGGAGAGCGTTGTCCAAGAGTTGGCGGAGGAGATCGATGAGATCGAGGCGGCCGGCAATGAGGCCGACGCGGTCGAGGAACCCGAGGACAGAGCTCGCACCCACGGGTAGGCTCACCGCGTATCCTGACTTTGAGGAAGCACTCGGCGAAGGAGGCTGACGATGGCGAAGGTCACTGTTCGCGTGACGCCCGCGCAGAAGAACGCCGCCAGAGCCCTGATCAACCGCAGCGCCAAGACCGGGCGAGTCGTCTCCCCGGCGGTGGCCAAGATCGCCAACGCCAAGACGCGGCCCGCCGCTGCGTTGGGCGCCGCCTGACCTTCAGCACACCTGCTCAGCCGGGCCAACCCGGCCAGCGCAGCGCGGGGCCGCCGAAACCGACCAGGGCGGACGTGCCGGTGACCAGGGCGTCCACCGCGACGCGTCGTTCCGCGGCGGACGCCGTCCCGGCCAGCCAGGCGCCGAACATCGGCAGCGCGGCACTTTCGGTCTGGACGGCCAATTGCCAGGCTTCGGCCCGGCTGCGGGCCGGGCGCTGGTCGTAGCCGACCGGGGGAGGGGTGGGCTGCAGGCCGGGGGACGCCGTGAGAACCTCCGAGCGCAGCCCGCGCCACTGGGTGAGCCGGTTGCGCAACGCGGCCGTGGCGGCCTTGTTCAACCCGGTGGCGGCCAGGGCAAGTTCGTAGCTGTACGCGGCCTGGTCGGCCAGCTGCACGATCCGGACGGCGCCGGTGCCGGTCAGGTCGGGGGTCTGGGTGGCGTCGTCGTCCCCGAGCGCGGTCAGGCCGGCCGGCAGCCGGGCCGCCATCACCGCGCTGAACGCCGCCAGGGACGCCCACAGCAACGCCGCCGGTCCGGACGTGGCCAGCGCCGAGGTCCGATGCGCGGCCTGCAACGACCGCAACTGGGTGACCAGTGCGTTCTGCGCGGCGGAGGCCGTCCGCTCCGACGGGACCGGCTGGCTCGGCAGCGGGGTCGCCGCCCGTTGCCGCCGGGCCGGGTCGGTGGAGCGCAGCACCTCCACCTGCTCCTCGCGGGCCCGTCCGAACCACTCCAGGGTGTCCACCCGCCGGTCGTTCAGCTTCCACGCCGCCGCGTTGCCGGCCAGCAGCGCGGCCAGCGCTGCCGTCCGGGCGACACGTTCGGGCAGGCCCTCCGGCACCGCCACCGGCAGCGGACTGGGCGCCGCCCAGGGCAGCCACTGGACGTTCTCGCCCACCGTGCACCCGGCCAGCGCGAGGGTGCCACTCAACAGCAGGGCCCGGCGTCCGATCACGGCCCCGACGGTACCGGGTAAACTCCCTGGACAGCCGCACCGGCCGACAACTGCACCGAAAAACCGGATCGAGGAGAAACATGGACCCAGCAACCGTTTCCCAGCTGGTGACGCCCGTGGTCACCTCGTGCGGGTTGGAGGTGGACCGGGTCGAAGTCGTCCCGGCCGGCCGGCGCCAGGTGGTCCAGATCTTCCTCGACGGTGACGGTCCCGAGGGCCGCGGCCCCTCCCTCGACGAGATCGCGGACGCCACCCGCGCCATCTCCCGCACCCTCGACGATGCCCCCGCGATGGGCAATCGGCCATGGACGCTGGAGGTGTCCTCGCGTGGCGTGAGCCGGCCCCTGACGCAGGCCAAGCACTACCGGCGCAACACCGGGCGGCTGGTCAGCGTGACCACCGCCGACGGCGAACTCACCGGGCGGATCATCGGCGCCACCGACGACGAGGTGACCCTGGACGTGGCCGGCGCCCCGCGCACCCTGCCGGTGGCGTCCATCGGCAAGGCCGTGGTGCAGGTGGAACTCAAACGCAGCATCGACGACGACGAAGGACAGTGAGATGGACATCGACATGGAGGCCCTGCGGGCACTCGAACGCGACCGCGAGATCCCGATGAACGTGCTTGTCGGAGCGCTCGAGGACGCCATGCTGAACGCCTACGAGAAGACCGACGGCGCCGTCCCCAACTCCCGGGTCGAGGTGGACCGCAAGACCGGCCGGGTCACCGTCTTCGCCCCCGAGCTGGACGAGGACGGCGAGAAGATCGGCGAATACGACGACACCCCGGACGGCTTCGGACGGGTCGCCGCCACCACCGCGCGGCAGGTCATCTACCAGCGCATCCGGCAGGCCGAGGACGATCAGAAGTTCGGGCACTTCTCCGCCGTCGAGGGCGACATCGTGGTCGGCGTGGTGCAGCAGGACCGCGACTCCCGCACCGTCCGGGTCGACCTGGGCAGCATCGAGGCGATCATGCCGTTGGCCGAGCAGGTGCCCGGCGAGGACTACTCGCACGGCAAGCGGCTTCGGGTCTACGTGGTGTCGGTGCGCCGTGAGTTGCGCGGCCCGCAGGTGGTGGTCTCCCGGACCCATCCGAACCTGGTCCAGAAGCTGTTCCGGCTGGAGGTGCCCGAGATCGAGCAGGGCGTGGTCGAGATCAAGGCGATCGCCCGCGAGGCCGGGCATCGCTCCAAGATCGCCGTGCTCTCGCACAATCCGGACGTCTCGGCCAAGGGCGCCTGCATCGGCCCGATGGGGCAGCGGGTGCGGGCCGTGATGCACGAGCTCAACGAGGAGAAGATCGACATCATCGACTACTCCGCCGACCCCACCCTGTTCGTCAAGGAGGCGTTGTCCCCGGCCAAGGTCTCCCAGGTGATCGTCACCGACGCCGCCGCCCGGGCCGCCCGGGCCATCGTCCCCGACTACCAGCTGTCGCTGGCGATCGGACGCGAGGGCCAGAACGCCCGGTTGGCGGCCCGGCTCACCGGCTGGCGGATCGACATCCGTCCCGACACCCAGGCGTAGGAGACCGCTGGTCGAGCTTGTCGAGACCCTTCTGGGGCGGGGTCTTTGGTCGTTGCGTTTGGTTCCGCGGAGTGGGCTGCACCCCGTCCCGCCCGTGCGCTGCTCGTCCCACTTCTGCTTTCTTCTTGAAGCCCTTGGCAGGGGACTCGCGCGCTTGATACGAGGTCGGTCTACGACCGACGTTGAGGAGCGAAGCGACGATACGCCCGACCTATACGGAGGTCGCTCTGCGACCGGAGTTGAGGAGCGAAGCGACGATACCCGGGCGGGGTGCAGCCCACTCCGCTTTCCGGTTACGTCACTTGTGCGCCACCGTTGGTCGAGCTTGTCGAGACCTGATCCGATGGTCAGGCGGTCGCGCTGGGCTGCGGAGCGGGAGTACCGCCACCGTCGGTTCGATTGGCTTGTTGTTCGGAGCGGATCTCGGTCAGTGCCGCGGTGACCTTGGACTCATCGACGCCGAGCTTTTCGGCCAGTGCCTTGGCGAGGGTGGCGTCCCGGTCTCCGCGTCCGCCGCCTCCGGGCTGGGAGCCCTGGCTCGGCTGGGCGCCGGCGCTCGGCGGCGTGCCCTGGTCCTGGCCGGTGCCGTCCGGACGGTTGGCCTGCATCACCTCCTGCAGGGCCTGGGACACGGTGCTCTCGTCCAGCCCCAGCTTCTCGGCCAGCGAGGCGGCCAGGTCGCCCATGCCGCGGCTGCCGTCCTGTCCGCCGGGACCCTGCCCGCCCGGACCCTGCCCGCCGGGTCCGCCGCCCTCCGGCGCGGAGCCGTCCGCACCCTGGCTGGCCTGCGGCTGGGCCTGACCCGTGGTGCCGGCCATCGCGTAGCCAACCCCGAGCACCGCGCCGACGCCGATCACGGCCGCGCCGACGGCCAGGCCGGTCTTCTGCTTGATGTTCATCTGTCTCCTGAGTTGTCGGATCACTGGTGATCCCAGTGAGCCGGACGCCGCTGGCAGGCCGGTGGGTGGACGCTGTGTCCCGGCTGAGAGCGGCGTCCGGGTCAGGAGGTGATGTCGGCGGACAGGTGGATGTAGTTCGCACCTCCTCGCCACTCCACCAGCAACTGGCCTCGCGGCTGGCTGACCGGTCCGGCGCAGACCACGGTCAGTGTCATCGTGCCGCCGGGATCGATCGTGAGCGGCAGCACAGGCGGTCCGGCCAGGGCGAACGGTGGATCGTCCCGGAGGCTGATGTTGGTCACGACGACCGGCAGCGTGCCTGCGGAGGTGAAGGTGAGGGACGCGGCCAAGGGTGATGCGCCGGCGCCGAAGTCGATTCCCTCGTCGGCGACAAGCCGAGGCCCGACCACCTCGGCTCGTACGTCCAGGATCAGCTCTGGACGCTGCGGATCGTCGGTGACCACCGTCACCACGCCGTGCAGCAGCCGGCCGTCGGTGCTCGGTGCGGCCACGTTCACGGCGACCGTCATCTCCTGGCCGGGCGCCAGTTGCCGGGGGAACGTGCCCGGGTCGGGGACGCCGAAGAGGTCGGTCGGGGCGGCGCTCACCTCGGCCACCCGCACCGGCAGGTCGCCCACGCTGCGGATCCGGAACGCCCGCTCCAGACTGTGGCGCGGAGCGACCGGGCCGAAGTCGATCAGCTGCAGCTCCGTCAGGTCGCGCAGGTCGAGCCCGGGTCGTGGTGGCAGGTCGGTGAGGATGGGTGGCCGGGGCAGGCGGCCGGTGAGCGGCGGGAAGGTCGGGGCCGCGAGGAACACCGACGGTGCCACCCCGGTTGCCGTGGCCGGGATCTCGACGCGGCCGTGCAGCTCTCGCCGTGGCCTGGGCCGGACGACGGTCTCGATCACGATCGTCCCGGTGTGCTCACCGCGCCGACGCGGACGGCAGGTCACCCTGACCGTTGCGCTCTCGCCGGGTTGCAGCCGACTGGGCAATGCCGACGGAAGCTCGAACCCGCTCGCGGCAACCGATTCCTGCAACGAGAACGTCGGCAACTCCACGACGATGTCGCCGGCATTGCGCAACTCCAGCGAGATGTCGGATTCGGTGCCCACCCGGACCGGGCCGAAGTCCAACGGGGTGGGGGTCACCTCGAGTGCTCGTGCCATCACGACTCCTTCTAGATAGTGCGTACTACGCGATACTTGTCAGGAGGCTAGGGCAGCGGGATTCGGACGTCTCTACGCAATTCTTCGCCCTACCGGCGGCGGCCCCGCCCCTTGCCGCAGGGGGATCCCGATGGTGTTGCGGCTGGAACGCCAACGGCGCGTCCGGGTCAGGCGCCGGCGTCAGCCTGCTCTTCGTGCTCGGTGGGTGGCGTCCGCGATGTCACCTCGACGGGTTGGCCCGAGAGGCCGGAGCGGCCGCAATGCCGGGCGCGATCGCATCGACGGATTGACCCGAGAGGCCGGTGTGGCCGCGATGCCGGGCGCGATCGTGCCATCGACGGGCTGAGTCGAGAGGCTGGTGTGGCCGCGATGCCGGGGGATCGTGCCGAGGTCGAATGAGCGGCGTCCGGGCCCCGGAGGCGACCCGACTACCCTGTTGCGGGTGCCGTCCGACAACAGCCGACCCCGCCGGCCCGCCTTTCGTGATCCCGCGATGCTGGAGTTGATGGGGGAGGGATTCGACCCGATCGCTCAACTGCACGCCGCCCACGAGACCGCGGCGGTGCTGCTGCACACCGGCCGGGCCGCGCAGGATCCGTCGGTCACCGAGCGGCTGGTCGATCTGGTCGGCGAGATCGGGCTGTCGACGCTGGCTGACCTGTGGTCCACCCGCCCGGCCGCCAGCCTGCCCGGTGCGCTGTGGCGGCTCTACTTCCTGCGCGAGTGGATGCGCACCGACTCGGCCGGGGTGGCCCGCTGCTATGCCGCCGGCGTCCGGTTCACCGAGCCCAATCACGTGGTGGCCGGTATCGAACCACCCCGGCCCGAGGACGTCCGGCGCGTCGCCGACGACCTGATGCGCGGTGTCTTCACCGGCGATTTCGCGGTGGCGTTGGAGCGGGCCGCCGCTTTCTGCCGGGTCACTTCGGCGGGCAGCGCCGAACTGTCCGGCCTGGAGCCGCTGGCCCGGGCCGCGAAGCTGCAGGAGATGGCCGACGACCTGACCGTCTGCGCCCGGCTCTGGCGGGCCGGCGAGCTGCGCTGACCGCGTCCGCGGCGGGCGACGCCGGCCTCCGACGCAACTCCGGCCCGACATCGCCTGCGGTAACGCACATCGCCTGGGTAGCAACGCAGGCGATGTGCGTTACCGCAGGCGATGTCGCGTCCGATCCGCTGAGGCTCCGTCGCTGAGCCCCGATTTGGTCTGTGGGCGCGGACGCCTATGATGGTCGATCGGTGTCGGGCTGAGGTAGCCCCGGGCTCCAACACTTGCCGCTGCGAGCGGCCACGCGCCGAGAGGCGCTCCCAGCCCGACACCAACCTCCTTCGCCCTTCTCGCGCTCGCCTAACTATTTGGGGCTCGCCGAGTTCGGCGAGCCCCAAATAGTTAGGCGAGCGGTGGGCTCGACCAGCGATCGGCACATCGGCGGCTCCGGTGGGCGTCCGGACGCGACTGAGCCCGGCCGCCTGGGGAGGACGGCCGGGCCGGGAAGAGGAATCAGTCGATCGTGCTTCAGCGGCCACTCCCTTCCCCAGGACGCCCGCCGACGGTCTGCGTCGCCTGGTCGGTGCCGATTTCCGGTGTCGTGTTCATGTCCCTTACTCAACCGGTCGCTCCCAGGACTGCGCTGATGCCCGGCTGTGCCGTGGCTATGAGCTGAGTCCAGGGGCTGTCGCGGAGGTCGGGTTCGGTCAGGGAGCGGCGACTCCCTCGTCGGCCTTGCCGGGCATCCACCCTGGCACCGCCGTCCCCCGAAGAACTTCCGCCGAACGGCACTAGCCTGGGCACCATGACAGCTCCGCAGCGGATGTGCGCCGGCTGCCGCGTCCGGGCCGATAAGCAGACTCTGCTCCGGCTGGTCTGGGACGGTGGCTCCGGGGTGCTGCTCGACGAACGCCAGCGGCTGCCCGGACGCGGGGTCTACCTGCACCCGGAGTGTGCGGCACGCGCCCTGAAGTCCCGGGCGATCGGACGCGGCCTGCGGCGCAGCATCGACCACTCCGCCGCCGCCCGGACCCTTGCCGCGCTGCCGTTTGGGTGATTCGGGGGCGACGACGATACACTTGCGGGTGCGCCTCCGCCCGTTCGGGGCGGATCCCAACCAGAAAGTGGGCTAACGCTCATGACCACTCGATGAGTACCTCGAAATGAGCAACAACAACTAGCTGGTCCGCGCGCCCGCGGACCTGAAGGAGAGTAGTGGCCAAGGTCCGCGTCTACGAGCTCGCCAAAGAGCTCGGACTCGAAAGCAAAGATCTTCTCAAGAAACTGAACGACATGGGCGAGTTCGTCCGCTCTGCGTCGTCCACCATCGAGCCGCCCGTCGTCCGGCGGCTCAACGAGCGCATGTCCGCCGAGAAGGCGGGCGGTGCTCCTGCCGCGAAGGCACCCGCACCCAAGGCTCCGGCAGCTCGGCCGGGCACCCCGGGCCCGCGTCCGTCGGCCCCGGCGGCCGGACGCCCCCAGGCGCCCGCGAAGCCGCAG
>NZ_JASGDE010000225.1:0-16771 GCF_047607385.1 Micropruina sp. | reverse complement strand
GGCGCTGGCCGGCGACGCCGGCGGGGCGGCCGGGCCGGCACTCGCCGGCGGTCTCGCCGAAGCCGCCCAGGGGCCGCTGGCCGGGATCGCCGGGCTGCTGCCCGCCGACGGAGGTTCCGGGCTCCGGACGGCGCTGCTGCTCTGCATGCTCATTCCGACGGTCTTCGCCGTCACGGTGTGGCGGTTCAACCGGCGTCCGGCGTCGGTCTCGGCGGGTTCCGGGGGCGGTCAGCGCTGAATCAGGTCGGCGGCATCCGGCCACAGCGCCGGGACGTCGGCGACGAAGGCCCGGACCAGCTTCTCGGCACCCTCCAGCGCCGAGAGTTCGTTGCGGGCGATGGCGGCCTCGACACCGTCGCGGGACGCCCGCACCTGCGGCGAGGCCCGGACACCGTCCAGCACCTCGCCCTCGACCAGCGACCACAGCCACTCGATCTGCTGCCGGGCCCGGCGCGGCTCCAGGCCGCCGTTGTCCTGCAGGTAGGCGCGGTGGTCGAGCACCGCCTGCCACACCTCGTCCAGCCCCTTGCCGGTGAGCGCCGAGCTGGTCAGCACCGGCGGACGGCGGGCGTGCGGGTCGGAGCTGATCAGCTTCATCGCGATGGTCAGTTCGCGGGCGGTCACCCGGGCCTCGCCCTCGTGGTCGCCGTCGGCCTTGTTCACGGTGATCACGTCGGCCATCTCGAGGATGCCGCGCTTGATGCCCTGCAGCTGGTCGCCGGCGCGGGCCAGCGCGATCAGCAGGAAGGTATCCACCATGCCGGCCACCGCGACCTCGGACTGCCCCACCCCGACGGTCTCCACCAGCACCACGTCGAAGCCGGCGGCCTCCATCACGATCATCGACTCCCGGGTGGCCCGGGCGACTCCGCCCAGGTGTCCGCCGGAGGGTGAAGGCCGCACGTAGGCGCTGTCGGAGGCGGCCAGGGCCGCCATCCGCGTCCGGTCGCCGAGGATGGAGCCGCCGGTGCGCGAGGACGACGGGTCGACGGCCAGCACCGCGATCCGATGCCCGTCCTCGATCAGCCGGACGCCGAGCGCGTCGATGAAGGTGGACTTGCCCGCCCCCGGCACCCCGGTGATGCCGACCCGCACCGACCGTCCGCTGAACGGCCCGAGCAGCCGCAACAACTCCTTGGCCTGCTCCCGGTGGTCCGGACGCGACGACTCCAACAGGGTGATCGACCGCGCGATGTGCGGCCGCGACCCCTCCCGGACCCGCTCCGCCAACTCAGCGGGACTCAACCTACGCATGTACCCACCCTTTCAAAGTCAGGAAGCCCATGGGCCATGGGACGCCGGGGACGGTTCTCATCGGTCCACATCGGGCGTTTGGGACGAAAGGAACCGTCCCCCGCGTCCCACAGGTAGTACCAGTGGGACGAAAGGAACCGTCCCCGGCGTCCCACGGCGGCGCAGCCGCCCAAGTCCGGAACCCCAGCAGTCACCGGTCGGCGCCGTCCCTCATCGCGTCGCACCCATCCGGCTCGGCCACGACGGCCGGAGACCAGCACAACCTCACACTTCGGCGCCCAGGTGGTCGAGCAGCTTGTGCAACAACTCGATCGCGGCGACCGGGATCACCGTGCCGGGCGGGTAGATCGCGTCGGCTCCGGCGGCCCGCAGCTCGTCGAAGTCCTGCGCCGGGATCACCCCGCCGACCACGATCATCATGTCCTGCCGGCCCAGCGCGTCCAGTTCGCCGCGCAGCGCGGGCACCAGGGTCAAGTGGCCGGCGGCCAGCGACGACACCCCGACGACGTGGACGTCGGCCTCGACCGCCTGCCGGGCGACCTCACCGGGCGTCTGGAACAGCGGGCCGACGTCGACGTCGAAGCCGAGGTCGGCGAACGCCGTCGAAATCACCTTCTGGCCGCGGTCGTGGCCGTCCTGGCCCATCTTGGCGACCAGGATGCGGGGACGCCGGCCCTCGAGCTTCTCGAACTCGGCGACCAGTTCCCTGGCCTCCTCCACGCCCCGGGATTCTCCGGTCTCGCTGCGGTACACCCCACTGATGGTACGGATCTGCGCGGTGAACCGGCCGAACTGCGACTCCAGCGCGCTGGAGATCTCACCGACGGACGCCTGGGCGCGGGCCGCGTCGATGCTCAGCTTGAGCAGGTTGCGGTCCGGATCGCTGGGATCCGGGTTCGCCGCCGCCCAGGTGAGCCGCTCCAGGGCCGCCTTGGCCGCCTCCGGGTCACGCTCGGCCCGGAGCCGCTCCAGCTTGGCGATCTGCTCGGCGCGCACCGACTTGTTGTCGATCTTCAGCACCTCCGGCGGCTCATCGTTCTCGACGATGTACTTGTTGACGCCGATCAGCGGCTGGCGTCCGGAGTCGATCCGGGCCTGGGTGCGCGCGGCGGCCTCCTCGATGCGCATCTTCGGGATGCCCGCCTCGATCGCCTTGGCCATGCCGCCGGCCGCCTCGACCTCGGAGATGTGACCCCAGGCCTTGTTCGCCAGCTCGTAGGTGAGCCGCTCCACGTAGGCCGAGCCGGCCCACGGGTCGACCACCCGGCAGGTGCCCGACTCCTGCTGGATGAACAGCTGGGTGTTGCGGGCGATCCGCGCCGAGAAGTCGGTCGGCAGCGCGATCGCCTCGTCCAGCGCGTTGGTGTGCAGCGACTGGGTGTGCCCCTGGGTGGCGGCCATCGCCTCCAAGCAGGTGCGGGCCACGTTGTTGAACACGTCCTGCGCGGTCAGCGACCAGCCGGACGTCTGCGAATGCGTCCGCAGCGACATCGACTTGGGGTTCTTCGGGCCGAACTGGCGGACCAGCCGGGCCCAGAGCAGCCGGGCGGCGCGGAATTTGGCGACCTCCATGAAGAAGTTCATCCCGACCGCCCAGAAGAACGACAGCCGCGGGGCGAACTGGTCCACCTTCAGCCCGACCGATTCGCCGGCCCGGATGTACTCGACGCCGTCGGCCAGGGTGTAGGCCATCTCGATGTCAGCGGTCGCCCCGGCCTCCTGCATGTGGTAGCCGGAGATCGAGATCGAGTTGAACTTGGGCATGTTCGCCGAAGTGAACGCGAAGATGTCGGAGATGATCCGCATCGACGGCGCCGGCGGGTAGATGTAGGTGTTGCGGACCATGAACTCCTTGAGGATGTCGTTCTGGATGGTCCCGGCCAGCTGCGCCGGCTGCACCCCCTGCTCCTCGGCGGCCACCACGTACAGGGCCAACACCGGCAGCACCGCGCCGTTCATGGTCATCGAGACCGACATCTGGTCCAGCGGGATGCCAGCGAACAACTGCCGCATGTCCAGGATCGAGTCGACCGCGACACCGGCCATCCCGACGTCGCCGGTGACCCGCGGATGGTCGGAGTCGTAGCCGCGGTGGGTGGCCAGGTCGAACGCGATCGACAGGCCCTTCTGGCCGGCGGCCAGGTTGCGCCGGTAGAAGGCGTTCGACTCCTGTGCGGTGGAGAAGCCGGCGTACTGCCGGATGGTCCACGGCTGGTTGACGTACATGGTGGCGTACGGGCCGCGCAGGAACGGCGGGATGCCCGGATAGGTGTTCAGGAAGTCCAGGCCCTGGTAGGCGGTGGAGTCGTAGACCGGGGGCACCAGGATGTGCTCCGGGGTCTCCCACGCGTCGGCGTAGGACGGCGCCGGCGCGATCAGGCTGGCCCACTGCTGCGCGGAATCGGCCGGGGGCAGGTCGCCGCCCAACGCGACACTGTCGAAACGCGGAATGCTCACCGGTCAACTCCCAACTCGTCCAGGGTGCCGGCCAGGAAGCCGGCGACGTCCATGCCGTCGAAGATCTCGCCGTCGATCACGTCGGCGGCGTTCTCGGCGCCGGTCTCGGTGCGGCGTCCGGCGATCAGCACCGTCGCCACCCCGGCGTCCTTCAGTGCGGTCGCGACCTCGACGGCCTGCGCCGCGTACACCTTCGCCGACGAGCACAGGATCACCGTCTTCGCACCGGCGGCCCGCACCTGCTCGACGATTTCGTCCGTCGTCCCGCCCTCGCTGGACGGACGCTCGATGCCGGCGACCAGCAACACGTTGGAGGTGAACTGCTCGCGGGGCCCGAAGTCGCGCCGGGCGCCCAGGCAGGCCAGGAACACCTGCGGCTTGCTGGTGGCGGCGGCGACCCGGTCGCGCAGCGCCTCGAACACCTCGCTGTCACGCCGCGGCACCAGCCCGCCGAACACCGGACGCTCCGGCCGGGGCCGGACCTCCAGCGGCTGCTCGTTGCTGCCGGGGAACATCGACACGCCGGTGATCGGCTGCCGCCGGTTGGCCAGCCGGACGCCGCGGGCGGCGACGGTGCTGCCGATCCAGTCGGCCACCCGGCCGTCGGCCAGCGCGGCGGCCATCCCGCCGGCGGCCTCGATCTCGCCGAACCGGGCCCAGGCCCGTCCGGCCAGCTGATCGGTGAGGCTCTCCACGTACCAGGAGCCGCCGGCCGGGTCGGCGACCCGGCCCAGGTTGGACTCCTCGGCGGCCAGCAACTGGATGTTGCGCGCCATCCGGCGGGAGAAGTCGGTGGGCAGGCCCCAGGCGGTGTCGTGCGGCAGCACGGTGACCGATTCGGCGCCGCCGACGGACGCCGCGAAGGTCGCGATGGTGCCGCGCAGCAGGTTGACCCACGGGTCGTCGCGGGTGATCATCCGCCACGACGTGACGGCCAGCTGGAGGGCGCCGCGCCGCTGCGCGGGCACCCCGCTGACCTCGCCGACCCGGGCCCAGAGCCGGCGCAGGGCGCGCAGCCGGGCGATGGTCATGAACTGGTCGGTGTTGGCCGGCACCCGGAAGGCCAGCTCACCGAAGGCGTCCGCCGGCGCGATGCCGACCGCCTCCAGGTCGCGCAGGTACTCCACGCCGGTGGCGATGGCGAAGGCGAGCACGTCCACGTCGCCGGCGCCCGCGTCGTCGTAGACCAGCGAGTCGACGGCGACGGCGCGGGCCTTGGGGAACTCGGCCAGCGCCGTGGCGACCCATTCCCGCTGCGCGGTGTAGTCGGGGGCAGCGCCGGTGCGGGCGGCCTGGCCGAGGGCGTCCAGCCCCAGGTTGCCGGCGACCTGGGCGGACTGTCCGCTGGCCCGCCAGAACTCGGCGAGCGCGGACGCCGCGGCGTCCTGCTCGGTGCGGCTGGACACCGAGATGGGGGCGAGTTCGGGAAGCACGCCGGCGAGCACCGTGGGCAGTGCGGCGGGGGCGATGGCGTCCGAATCCACCCGCAGCCACAGCGACGTGGCGCCCCGGGTCAGGTCGGCCAGCACGGCGGCGCTGCTGAACCCGGCGTCCGGGTCCTCGTGCAGGGCGCAGATGTCCCAGGCGTGGATGGTGCCGTCGCGCAGCGTGGAGCCGCGAGTGAACGGGCTCACCGCCGGGTGGCCGAGGTCTCGGCCCTTCGCTCGGCTTTCCTTGGTGTACAGCGGGTCGATGACGAGGTCGTCCACGGTCGTCGTGGTGAGCCGCTTCATCGCCTGCTCGATGGAGAGTTCCTTGCCCTCGGGACGGCGCCGGTTGAGCACCTTGAGGACTTCTGTCTCCCAGTCCTGGCGACTCGGCGCGACGAAGTCGCCGGCCAGGGTGAGCGGGGATTCGGTCATACTACGGAGCGTAGTATTCGTTCCCGGATCCTGCCGACCGTCGGTCGAAAAGGTTCGACTGCTGAGCCCCGTGGTCTCGTGATGCGGAACGCTGCCGATGCTCGGCGGCGCTGCGACGCCTTCGATCGGCCGCGTCAGCTCACCTGGCGGACCAGCGCCTCGGCGGAGGCGATCATCCGCAGCGTCTCCCACTCCCAGTCGGGTTCCTGGCCGCGGAACGGCCCGGTGGCCAGCGAGATGATCACCGCCGCGGCCCGCAGCCGCAGCTCGGTCGGGTCGACCCGGGTGTCGAACACCGGCACCCAGGCCCGGATCAGCCCGTGCACCCGGGCCTCCTGGGCGGGGCTCATCCGCTGGATGGTGGACAGGTGCGCGATCAGGCAGGCCAGGTCGTCGGCGCGGCGTCCGGGCCCGACCGTGTCGACGTCCAGGATGCCGACGATGCGTCCGTTCTCGACGTGCACCTGGCCCTCGTGGAAGTCGCCATGGGTGGGTTCGTTGCCGAGCGGGACGGACGCCAGCCCGCTGGTGATCTGCTCGGTCAGCCAGGCCAGTTTGCCGGCGGCACCGGGCACCGCGGCGGTGACCATCTGCGCGTAGTGCGCCACCGCGTCCGACCAGGGCGGCCGGCGCTCCAGGTGGGTGACGCTCATCGGCATGGCGTCCAGCAGGTGGATGAGCTGTTCGGCGGTGCACGGCGCCGCGGGGTCGAAGATCGCCTGGGCCAGCGGACGGCCGGGCACGTTGCGCAACAGCAACAGCGCGTCGTGGGTGGTGGCGGCCACCTCGGGAGCCGGGACGTGGGCCGCCAGCAGCACCTCGTGGCGCCGGACGACGTCGGCGAAGACCCGCTCCCGCAGCACCTTGCAGTAGAGCGTGGTGGACGCCTGGCCGCCCGGCCGGGAGACGTCGACCCGGAGCACCGCCCGGCGCCGCGGCCGATAGCCGATCATCCGCAGCCGCACCTGGTCGGCGGCGACCGGGCCGCCCAGCACGTCGTGCTCGGTGAGGATCTCGGCCATCCGTTCGGTGTAGGCGGCCCGGGCCAGACCGGGCAGGTCGGGATCGTTGGGGTAGATCCAGACCGCCACCTCGCGGTCGCCGTCGGCGAAGATCTCGGCCCGACTGTCGGACGGGACGGGTCCGCCGGCCCGAGCGCTCACCCCGAGCAGCTCGGCGCGCTCGCCGTAGGGCCAGGACACGGTCGCCGAATAGGTGGCGGTGGTGGACTGCTGCGGGTTGGCGTCCACATGGTCCAGCGCCCAGCCGAGCAGGGTGCCGCCGGCGTGCTCGACGGCCGCTCCCAGCAGCTCACCGACCTCGGGCGAGGTGAGCAGCCGGGACCCGTCCGGGTCGTCCTGGGGCACTGCACACCTCCTTGTCCGCGCGCTCCGACGGACGTAGGTTACTCAGCCTCCGGCACCGTGCCGAGCCGACGCAGCCGCAGGCGCGCCGCACGGCGTCCGTCCAGTTCGGTGACGGTGAACTCGAACTGCTCGGCACCGGTCTCGGACGCCTCCACCGGCTCCAGCTGCACCTCGATGGTCTCGCCCACCTCGGGCAGGTGACCCAGGTGCGCCATCACGAAACCGGCCACCGTGTCGTAGGGGCCCTCGGGCAGCACGTAGCCGTAGTCCTCGCCGAACTCCTCGAGGGTCTCCAGCCCGTCGATCTCGGCGCTCGAGGGCGAATCGCCCGCATGGTCCGAGGGTTGGTCGAACTCGTCGGAGATGTCGCCGACCAGTTCTTCCACCAGGTCCTCCATGGTGACGATGCCGGCGGTGCCGCCGTACTCGTCGCGGACGATCACCAGGTGCGCGTTCGCGGAGCGCATCTCGGACAGCGCACGGAGGATCTTCATGGTGTGCGGCAGCGACACCACCGGCCGGACCAGCTGCCCCACGGGGGCGTTGCGGGCGGCCGGGTCGAGGTCGAACAGGTCGCGGACGTGGACGAAGCCGAGGACGTCGTCGACGTCCTCGCCGATCACCGGATAGCGGCTGTGCGGCTGCTCGTGGAAGCTGCGGATCGCCTTGTGAGCGGGCAGATCACCGGACAGGAAGTCGACCTCGGTGCGGGGCACCATGGCCTCCCGCAGGCTGACCTGGCCGGCCGCGAAGACCTCGTCGACGATCTGCCGCTCCTCGTCACCCAAGGTGGACGACGAGGTCACCATGGCCCGCAGCTCCTCGTCGGTGACCTCCTCGCGGGAGGCCTTCGGATCGCCGCCCAACACCCGGACCAGGGCGTTGGTGGAGATGCCGAGGAACCAGATCACCGGACGCGCCAGGGTGGCGATCGCGTTCACCAGCGGCGCCAGGCCCATGGCGAAGCTCTCCGCGCTCTGCATCGCCAGCCGCTTCGCGGTGAGCTCGCCGATGACGATGGAGAAGTAGGAGATGATCGCGGTGATGGTGACCAGGGCGAGCGGCCCGGCGACGTTCTCGTGGACACCCCAGCCGATCAGCACCGCCGACATCGGCTCTTCCAGGGTGGCGCCGCCGAAAGCGGCGGACAGGAAGCCCGACAAGGTGACGCCGATCTGCACCGCGGAGAGGAAGCGGTTCGGCTCGGCGGCCAGATTGGCCACCGTGCGACCTCGCTTGCCCCGGGTGGAGAGCTGCTTCACCTGGCTCTCGCGCAGCGACACCAGCGCCATCTCTGCCGCAGCGAAAACGCCGCCGACAACGATGAACAGGAGGATCAGCAGGATATTGCTGACGATCGGGTTCATCGGATCCTTTCACTCTGGGAGGGCCCAGCCTATCGGTTGCCTGCACGGCACCCGATCGGCCGGGCTCCCGCCCGCGATGAAGGTCTGGTGACGCCCTCCCGGCTACTTCGCCCGATAGTGCGTGCGGACCGTCGCCGCGCTCAGCACCGAGGGATAGATGGCCACCTCGTCCACCGACCCGGCGAAGTAGGAACTGCTGCTCCTGCCCCAGGTCTGGCCGCCGCCCAGCCGCCAGAAACCGGTGAAGGTGGCGGGCTTCGTCGCCTTCTTCTTCCCGACCAGCACCGAATCCACGTACAACCGGATGTACTTCGAGTCCTGGGTGGCGACCACATGGTGCCACGCACCGTCCCGATAGGCCTTCTTGCTGGTCAGGGTGGTCTTGCCCTCGCTGCCCACCGCGAAGCTGAGCTTTCCGGAGTTCTGCAGGTAGACCATGCGGTCGTGCTTGCCGTCGAGACCGGTGGCGACACTGCTGAACCCGGCGATCTGGCCGCCCCGCTTGGTGGTGGTCTTGAACCAGAACTCCACCGAATAGGGGCCGGGCGCCGTCCAGGGCTGCTTCGCCGCGATCAGGCCCGCGGAGCCGTCGAAGGCGGCCGCCGGGCTGCCCTTGAGCACACCCCCGACACCGCGTTCGATGGACGGGCTGGCGCTCGCCACGCCGGTCGCGCCGGCACCGGAGGAGTCGACCACCGTGCCGGTCCGCTCGTCCAGCCGCCAGAAGACGTCCGGCTTGTTGGCGTTCACCGCTCCCGGATAGCCGCCGCGCGCCGCCGGCGTCCAGGACCCCTGGCGTCCGCTGGTCACGATCCGCGCCTGGATCTCGGTCAACGACAGCGCCCGGTTGTAGACCGCGACCTCGTCGATCAGGCCGACCAGTCCCTGATCGGAGGGCCGGCTGGCCAGCCCCGCGGTCTGGTCGGCGCCGATCCGCCAGTAGCCCAGATAGGCCTTGGTCTTGTAGTACCGCTGGTCGCGGGCCACCCGGACGCCGTCGACGAACAGCTGCAGGCCCTGACGATCGACGGTGCCGACCACGTGGTGCCACTGGTCGTCGTTGATCGCGGTCTCCCCGCCGACGGTGCGGACCGATCCGTCGTTGATCATGAAGTGCGGACGGCCCGAGTCGTCGAGATAGAGCTGCCGATCGGTGCGTCCACCACGGGCGGTGGACGCCGAGTTGTGGCCGAAGCCGACGATCCGGCCACCCCGCGTGCTGGTCGTCTTGACCCACGCCTCTACGGTCACCGAGGTCGGCGCCTTCTCGGCGTCGGAGGTGGTCACCTTGCCGGTCGCCGTGCCCCGGTACGACCCGTTGGGCTCGTTCAGTGCGCCGGCCTGCCCGGTCACCTCACCGACGTTCTCGCCGTGCGCGTCGCCGACGCTGTCCACGGCCCTGGCCCCGGTGGTCTCGCCGAGTCGCCACAGGTGGGCCACCTTGGCGGTGGAGCGGACCAGGGCGGCATAGGCCGAGTCCGGTGGCGGGGCCACCGTGACATACCCGGACCAGCCGGAGAACTGGCTGTTGCCGTCGGCGTCCCGCGCCCTGATCTGGTACCGCACCCGGCTACCGGGTTCGGCGGTGGAATCGGTGAACACGTAGGCGGGCAGCTTCCAGAAATCGCCGTCGCTGCGGGATATCGTGCCGACCTTCTCACCGGAGTTGCGGAGGATGTCGTATTCCAGGGTGTCGCTGTCGCGGTCCCACATGGCACCGAATATCACCCGGACGGCGCCGGAGTCGTCCACCGAGACGACCGGATCGGCCCCGGCGTTGTAGCTGGGCCGCAGCCCCTTCGAGGCCGGCCGTTTCGTGAAGCGCACCAGGCCCTGCTGCGCCACCCCGTTGACCGCCGGGAACTCGCCGCCGAGGGCGATGTACTCGGAATTGCCGACCACCGACCAGGCCGCCTGGGTCATCCCGGTGTAGCTGCCGAACGACAGCTGCGGCCACCACTGCAACTGGCCGGAGTAGCTCAGCCCGGTGAAATTCCAGCCGTAAGCGTTCTTCGCGGTGATCTTGCCCACCGGTTCGGTGCGCTCGGCCACCGCATTCATCCACCGGCTGCGCGGGTTGGTGTCGGTGAAACCGCCGATCGCCTCGCAATCGTGATGATGCCCCACCGAGTACAGCACGCCCCCGATCGGGAAGGTGTCGTAGGTGTCGCCCAGGCAGTCGTTGACCCAGCGGATCGCTCCGGTCTTGGGATTCGCGGCGAAGGTGCCTTCGAATTTGGCGCCCTTGCCGTAGGAATAGCCGCCGCCGTAGATCGCCTTGCCGTCGGTGGACAGCGTGGTGATCGCGCCCTTCAGGCCGGCCGTGCGGATGCGCTTATTGGCGGCCCAGGCCAGCGTCTTGCCGTTCTTGGCGTCGATCGCACCCATCCCGTAGGCGGCCTTGGAGTTGATCGTGGTGAACGAGCCGCCGGCGATGATCCGCGATTTGTCGGGCGCCGCCACCATCGCCATCACCTGGCCGTCCGGATCGCCCTTGGGCTTCCAGCTGCTCAGCTTTCCGGTGGTCACGCTGTAGGACGCGAACAGCGAGCGTGCCTCGCCGGCGACGGTGCGGAAATTCCCTCCCGCATAGACCGTGTTGCCGATGAAGGCGAGCGCCCGGACAGGTCCGTTGGCCCGCCCGTCGAAACTGGTCAGCTGACCGGTCTTGGTGTCGAAGGCGGCCAGGTGCTGGCGGGACTGCCCGTCCACCTGGGTGAAGTCGCCGCCGACGAAGACCTGGCTGCCGTCCGCACTGGCCCGGATCACCAGGCCCTGAGCGTTCAGTGAATGGTCGAACGGGATCCGGTCGCCGGTGGTGATGTCATAGGCGAAGATGTTCTGCGCCGGCACCTCCTGCCAGCTGCCCGCCGCGGTGCCCGGCGGGCGGGCCTTGGTGAACGAGCCGGTCACGTAGACGGTCTTCCCGACCAGGGCCTGACTCCACACCACCCCGTTGAGCTGCCAGGTGGGCAGCCCCTCCGCGGTCACGGTCTCGGGATCGCGCGGTGCGGCGTCCGCCGGAGCGGCCGGACCGCTGGTCCACACCCCGGCCGCCAGCACGGTGGCGGTGGCCGCCGCGACGAGCCGGGTGAACCGGGATCGGCGTCTCGCCTCCCCTCCACGGGCATGCCGAGTAAACCGTTCAACCCTCATAGCGTTCCCCTCCCGAGTCCGCTCACAGTCGATTGCCACGAGGGACCGGACCACGCGCCGGCACCGCTGCCGACGTCCCCGATGCGGTACACCGCCCTCTTGGGGCATACAGAGTACAGAACCCACCTGTGAAGCCCTTCGGCACCGTGGACGGACCGGACCGTCCACTAGGGTGACGGCGTGCCTCCTTCGCCCGCCGCCCGGTTCACCTTCGCGAAGGGCAATGCGGCGAAGCTGGCCGCTCTTCCCCGCTACGCCGTCGGCAGCGTGCGCAGCCGCTTCGTCCGGCGCGATCCGCGATTGTGGGTGTTCGGCAGCGCGTTCGGCCTGGCCGACGGGGCATTGGCGCTGCTCAGGGCGGCCCGCCGGATCGATCCCGAATTGCGGCTGGTCTGGCTGGTCGGCAACGCCGAGCAGGCTCGGCGGGCTCGCGCCCTGGGGTTGGAGTCGGCGGCCAAGGACTCCTCGGCGGGCTTCGACCTGACCGCGTCCGCCGGGGTGATCGCGGTGACCCACGGCTTCGGCGACGTCAACCGCTATGCCCTGAGCGGGGCGACCATCGCCCAGCTGTGGCACGGGTCGCCGATGAAGAAGCTGCACGCCGACTCCCCGGCGGCGTTGTCGCTGGGCCCGCTGAACCGTTTCGGGCTGGCCCGCGCCGCCATCCGCGAGGCCTACCGGCGCGGCACCCGGCGGATCAGCCTGCTGCCGGTGGCCGCCGACGTCTTCGTCCCGTTCATGTGCAGCGCCTTCGACCTCGCGCCGCGGCAGGTGCGGGTGCTCGGCGAGCCGCGCACCGACGTGCTGTTCCGGGGCAGCCCGGCCGGCCGCCGGGCGGCCGCCCGCGAGCTGCTGGAGCGCCGGGTGCCCGGACTGGTCGGACGCCGGGCGATCCTCTACGCCCCGACCTGGCGCGACGGCGAACCCGACCCGGGCGTCCCCACCGAGCGCCAGTGGCGCCGCATCGACGCCTTCTGCGCGGCCACCGACAGCGTGCTGCTGGTTCGCCCGCACCCGCTCGGCGTCGGCTCCTACAGCCACAGCTCCCGGCACGTCCGGCTGATCCCGCCGAGTGTGCTGCCGGAGTCGATGCCGCTGCTGTGGGGCGTCGACACGCTGATCACCGACTACTCGTCGATGGCCTTCGACTACGCCGTCACCGGGGGGCCGATGCTGTTCCTGGCTCCCGACCTGGAGCACTACGCGAGCACCCGCGGGCTGTATCTGGACTATCCGACGGTGACCGGCGGACGCTGGGAGCAGGACTGGGACGGTGTGCTGGACGTCCTGGAGCTACTGGACGCCGACGCCACCGCCCGCCGCCGAGCCGAGGAGAACAGCGCCGCCTTGGCCGCGCTGGCGCACCGTCACACCGACGGGCGCAACGCCGAACGGGTGGCCCGTCACCTGCTCGACGTCACCGCTTCGTGACCCGCGAGGTGTCGACGGTGGCCTCCGCCCCGACGAACAGGCCGCGCAGGAACCCGGCCCCCCAGGACAGGTGCATGATGCCCAGCACGGCGACGTTCAGCAGCCACTCGGGCACCCCGGCGGCGCCCAGCGACCGGGCCGAGACCGCGGCCAGCCCCCCGGCGTAGGCGACCGGCGCGGCATAGATCAGGCTCGCCACCGTGGCCGGCCGGCCCCGCAGCACCCCGGCCAGCTGAGCCACCGCGACCAGTCCGGACGCCGCCAGCGCCGCGACCACCACCGGCGGGGCGAGGTACTTCAGCTGGGTGGTGCGCTGCTCCCGAACCAGGTGCCCGCGCCATACCCCGGTGGCGAACATCTGCCGCCGCAGCGTCCTGGGGGTGGCCCGCGGCCAGTAGGTGACGGCGACGTCCGGGGTGTACCAGATCAGGTGGCCGGCGGCCAGGATCCGCGAGTTCAGCTCCCAGTCCTCGGCCCGCCGCAGCGTCTCGTTGTAGCCGCCCACCTCGTCCAGCACCTCACGGCGGAACACGCCGAGATAGGCGCTGTCGGACGGCCCGGCCTTCTTGGCGCCGTGGTACTGCCCGCCGCCCAGCCCCCACGGCGAGTTGTAGGCCCGGGCCACCGCGGACTGGAACGGGGTGCGGCCCTTGGCGTGCATCACACCGCCGACGTTGACCGCCCCGGTGTCGTTCAGCAGGTCGACCATGGTGCGGGTGTAGCCGGCGGGCAGTTCGGCGTGGGCGTCCACCCGGACCACGATCGGGTGCCGGCTGGCCTCGATCGCCCGGTTGAGCCCGACCGGGATGTCGTTGTGCGGGTTGTCGACCAGCGTGATCCGGTCGTCGGCGGCGGCCAATTCGCGGGCGATCGCGGTGGTGTTGTCGGTGGAGGTGCCGAGCGCCAGCACCAGTTCGGCCTCGCCGGGGTACTCCTGCGACAGCACCGCGGCGACGGCGGCGGCAAGATATCCCTCCTCGTTCAACACCGGCATCACGTAGGAGACCGCGGGATACTCGCTCACCCGGCGAGGCTATCGTGCGGGTCATCGGCTGCCCCAATGCCACGTCGGCCGGCTCAGCAGTCCCTGGCCCTCCAGCTGGGTCTCGCCGTACGGCTTCACCAGTTCGTGATGCAGTGCACCGGCACCGGTGAGCGCCGCGACCAGCGGCCGGGCGTGCGTGACGACCACCAGCTGGCTGCGTTCGGCGGCCCGCACCATCAGCCGGGTGAGCGCCGGCAGCAGATCGGGATGCAGCGACGTCTCGGGTTCGTTGAGCACCATCAGCCCGGGCGGGCGGGGGCTGAACAGCGCGGCGGCCAGCAGCAGATAGCGCAGTGTGCCGTCGGAGAGTTCCCGACCGCTGAGCGGACGCAGCATGCCGGGCTGTTCCAGTTGGATCTCGAAGCCTCCGCCGTAGTCGGCGACGATCACCTCGGTGCCGTCGAAGGCGTCCGCGATCGCCTCTCGGAAAGGCTGCTCCCAGGCCGATTCCAGAATGGTGGCCACGGCGGGGGCCAGGTCGTGCCCGTCACCCGCCAGGATCTCGGTGCGGGTGCCGACCTGGGGCCGGCGCGCCGGGGCGTCCGGGTCGACCCGGAAGCTGTCGTAGAACCGCCAGCCGCGCACCACGTCGCGGATCGCGGTGACCTCCGGCCGGTGGATCGGGTCGACCAGCTCGTCCAGCACGCTGGTCCAAGGCGGCAGCGCGATCTCGATGTGCCCGGTGCTCCGGTTGGAGGCTCGTCCGGCCTCGGCGGCGGCGCGGACGCCGCGGGCCGTCCGTTCGAACAGGGTGGCCGCCGGGCGCAGCACCGGCCCGGCCCAGATCAGCTCGCGCTTGATCACCGGGTCGCGGGCGAAGACGGTGTTGCCCGGCACCGGCAGGCCGACGTCGATCAGATAGCTCAGCTCGTCGGCGGTGAAGCCGAGCTGCAGGCTGATCGGCGCCTTGCGCGAGCCGGTGCCCTGGACCGGCACCTCGCCCCGACGCATCGCGCCGCTGATCCGCTCCGGCCCGGCCCACAGCACCGACGACAGTCCCCCGGCCGCCGCGATCGAGCCGATGAACCGTCCGGACGCGGTGTCGGCCAGCAACTGGAAGGCCCGGTAGAGGTTGGACTTGCCGACCCCGTTCGCGCCGGTCACCACGGTCAGCCGGTCCAACGGCAGGACCACGTCGCGCAACGATCGGTAACCATGGACGGCCAACGTGCTGATCATGGCGCGAGCCTATGGATCGGCTCCGACACTTCCCGGTGCCCCGTCCCCGCGCTCGCCTAACTATTTCGGGCTCGCTGAATTCAGCGAGCCCGAAATAGTTAGGCGAGCGTTCGGTGGGGAGTCCGGCCTTTCCTGAAGCACACTCCAGGGCGGAGACTGGGCGCATGACCTCTTCCGGCGCCACCATCTCCGAGGCGGCGGACGCCCTCGGGCTGACCACCGACACGCTGCGCTACTACGAGCGGGACGACCTGCTGCTGCGCGCGGTGCCCCGAGAACCCAACGGGCACCGCCGTTATCAGGACAGCGACCTGCGCTGGATCGAATTGGTCACCCGACTACGCGCGACGGGCATGCCGATCCGTGACATCCGGCGGTACGCAGCCCTGGTCAGGGACGGTGGCGGCAACGAGACCGAACGGCTCGAGCTGCTCCGTGCCCACCGGCAACGGGTGCTCACCCAACTCGCCGCGGTGACCGCCAATCTGGCCGCGATCGACCACAAGATCGCCATCTACGACGACCGGCTGGAACAGCGTTCACTCTCCGCTTGACCTGGAGCGCGCTCGAAGGTGTTGGCTGACTTCATGAGCACACAGATCCCCACCCGGACGCTCGGCTCCGCCGACGCCGCGCTGACCGTCTCCGCCCTCGGCCTGGGCTGCATGGGCATGTCGGAGTTCTACGGAACGCCCGACCACGACGGCGGGCTCACGACGATCCGCCGCGCCCTCGACCTCGGCGTCAGCTTCTTGGACACCGCCGACATGTACGGCCCGTTCACCAACGAGAAACTGGTCGGCGAGGCGATCCACGGACGCCGTGCCGAGATCCAGCTGGCCACGAAGTTCGGCAACGAGCGGCTCCCGGACGGCACCCGGCTCGGCGTCAACGGACGCCCCGAGTACGTCCGCGCCGCCTGCGACGCGTCGCTGCAGCGGCTCGGCGTCGACCACATCGACCTCTACTACCAGCACCGGGTCGACTTCACCGTGCCCATCGAGGAGACCGTGGGCGCTATGAGGGGCCTGGTCGAGGCCGGAAAGGTGCGTTTCCTGGGGTTGTCGGAGGCTGCTCCGGAGACGATCCGGCGCGCCCACGCGGTGCATTCGATCACCGCCGTGCAGACCGAGTACTCGCTGTTCACCCGCGATGTCGAGGACGCCGTGCTGCCCACGCTGCGCGAGCTCGGCATCGGGTTGGTGCCCTACTCGCCGTTGGGTCGCGGCCTGCTCACCGGCGCGGTCAGTTCCGCGTCGCTGGCGTCCGGTGACAGCCGCAGCACCGCCTACTTCCCCCGCTTCCAGGGCGAGGCACTGGAAGCGAACCTGCGGCTCGTCGACCGGGTGCGAGCGCTGGCCGCTGAACGCGACTGCACACCGGGGCAGCTGGCGCTGGCCTGGGTGCTCGCCCAGGGCGACGACATCGTGCCGATCCCCGGCACCAAGCGCGTCCGCTACCTGGAGGAGAACGTCGGCGCGCTCGCCGTCTCCCTGACGCCGGACGATGTGGCCGCGCTCACCGCCGCCGTCCCCCGGGACGCCGTCGCCGGCGCGCGGTACGGCGATATGAGCACCATCGACGGCTGAGGAACCGCTGATCTTTCGCTGGTCGAGCTTGTCGAGACCCCGCTGGCAAGGAGGTCTCGACAAG
>NZ_JASGDE010000224.1:0-5983 GCF_047607385.1 Micropruina sp. | reverse complement strand
GTTGCGGTGGTTGAACGAGGTCTGCGTGCGGATCGGGGTGCGCCGCAGCTGCACGGCCGGGGTCGCCGCCACCCACGTCGCGCCCGCCGCGGGAGCCGCATCGGCAGGACTGCGGCCGGAGTAGGCGCCCGCCGCAATGAGCGTGCCGAGCGGCGTGTGGAGGCGGCCGGATGTTTCGTCGACCTGCTGAGCCTTCACCAGATGCGGGACCGCCCAGCGCGGGACGTGCAAGACACCGGTCCCGGCGTACGCCTCGTACAGCCAGGCCTCGAGCTCCCCGATGCCGGTGTAGATCGTCGTGGCGGCGGTTCCGGCGGGCAGGCTGGTCGTGCCGCCGACGATCCGCGGCCACAGGGCCCGTTCGAGGGCCGGGCCTTCGCCGGCGGTGAGCATGCCGCGGGCGTGCTGGTCGACTTCGCCTTCGTCCCAGCCGACCTGCTTCACTTCGACGCCGGTCCAGACACGCAGTGGGCTGTCGGTGATCCAGGGGATGTCGTCGACGAGGTCGGCGAGCGCGGTGGGTGCGCAGTCGATGGTGTCGGTGACGGCCGTCGGGCGCGGGCTGATGGGGTATTCGACGCCGTCCACCCAGTGCAGGTCCGGTGTGCCGGGGATCTGGGCGACCGACAGCAGCCCGTGCCGTGACGGGGTGACGGCGGGTGCATCGGTCAGGAGCGGGGCGGTGGCGATCGACATTCGGGAGTCCTCAGATCAGATGGGGAGGGTGGGGACCCGGCGCGGGCCACGGATCAGAGGTCCGGGCGGCCCGCGCCGAGCGGCCTACTACGGGGTGACGACGACCTTGCCGTTGCCGTCGAGGACCTGCGGCGCACCGACGGTGCCGTTGACGCCGAGCGCCAGGGTGACCACCCGCGAGGAGTGCGCCCGCTTCGCCACCAGCAGCTTCTCCTCCATGAACAGCTGCAGGTAGTCGTTCGCGACGGTCATCGTCGAGTCGTAGACGGTGTCCAGGTTGATGACTTCGCCGCGGCCGCGGACGAACGTGCCCGACGGGTACACGAGGGCCTTCACAGTGGTCGGGTAGGCGGTCAGTGCGGTCGCACCACCGAATCCGGCCGACCCGGTCGCGTACGCGTCCTGCCAGTCGTACACCCACTGGACGCGGCCGCCGCGCTCGGCGATCAGCGAGGTGATCTTGGCGTCGGTGACCTGCTCGATGGGGATGCCGCTGCGCAGGGCGTAGTCGGCGCGGACCGTTTCCTTCGCCCAGATCGGGAGGACCACGTCGAACAGCAAGCTCTCCGGGGCACGTTCCTTGTAGCGGGCGTCGGTGACCGACAGGCCGATGCCGTTGAGGATCGAGCCGGTCGCCGACGGGCCGAGGGTCGCCGACAGGTTGACGGCGGTCGACGCGGCTTCCATCGCGTCGACGGTCAGCTTGTTGACGCGGTGCGCGTGCACCGCGGTCACACCGGCGATCGCATCCTTGGTGACCTCTGGGTACGCGTCGTTCTGCAAGAAGCCGACGGTGATGCCGGAGTAGACGGCGTCGGCGCGCTTCTCGGCGAACTCCGGGCAGGTCGGCCGGTACAGGACCTTGCCGGTGTTGGCGATGGCCTGCGCCTCGGTCTGGCGGAGACCGGCGTTACCGGCCCACACGTCACCGAACTGGACGCCCTCGGTGTAGCGGATGCCGCCACGCTTGACCTGAATGTCGGGGACGTCGATCAAGCCGGCGTTGGCGTCGGCGAGGTTCCCGACGACGTCGTACAGGGTGTCCGACGGTGCGCACCAGCCGCCGGAGGCGACGAGGCCACCTTCGATTCGGTTCTGGTCGCCCGCGTAGTCGACGACGGCCTGGTCGTTGTTGCCCGAGGCGACCAGCTCATCGGGGTAGGCGACCTTGATCTGGGCGACGCCGTCCTTGACGTAGGCTTCGACGCCGCCGCGCGGCATACCGGCGATGCGGGCCTGCACGGCGGCGACGAGGCCGTCCATGTCGAGGTCCGACCCGTTCTCGACACCACGAACACCGGCGGCGGCGGTGATCGCCACACCAGCTGGGCGGGCCGCCGGGGCGGGAGCCTTGTCCTTGATCGAGGACAGGTTGAACCGCTTGCTCGGCTTCGGGGCTCCGGCGGATGCGGCGACGGCCTCCACGGGGGCAGCGTCGCTGGTTTCGGCAGTGGCTTCCGCGTCTCCGCCTTCCTCACCGTCACCGTCGGCGGCCTCGGCGGGGTCGGTGCCGAGAACCTTCTCGGCCAGCGACTCACGCTGCGCGCGGATCTCGTCGGCGCGAGCATCGAGACCGGTGATCTGCTCCCGGGTGGTGGAGATGACGTCGGCGAGCAGTTCGAGGCCGTTGAGGGCGTCGTCGTCGGACGGGTCGGTGTCGTTGAGGGCACCGAACTTCTCCACCGACTCGTTGAGGAGCTGGTCGAGGTCTTCGCGGGTGACGTCGTCGCCGATGGTGGTCTTGATCGCGGCGGCACGCTCAGCGGCGTCGGCACCGGATGCGGCATCGAGGATGGCCTGGAGGTCGAGAGCCATGGGGAACTCCTGGGTCGGGTGACACAATGTGCCCGGCCCAACCGCCAGCGGCTATCTCCGATAGCGTAGCGCGTTCACTGCGAGGTTTGCGTGACCTGCGCGTAGTGCCCACCGTTGGCGGCGATGTCGCGGCGTGCTTCGGCCTCAGTGAGATACCGTTTCACCTTCCCGTCGGCGCGGTGCGCCTCATGCACCACCACCCGACGGCCAGACTGGCAGTTACAGCCCATTGACTCGGCCGTCGGTCCGGGTCCCGCAGGTTACTGACTTCGGATACCGCTGCGCGTACCGCTCGGCGCGAGCCTCGGACTGTTCTTCCATGACCTGCTGGTGCCCCTTGCGCCACGTCGTCTTGAGCAGCGGATGCGGATAGTCCGGGCACACGTCACCGGGCCCGGAGTTCAGGCCGGCCTGCTGCGCTTCGATGTACTGCTCACGCGTGATGCTCATTGCAGGTAATCCCCTCGCTTGTGCCGTTCGTCCCACTGGCTGAATACGCCCTGGATGACGTTCGGGTCCAGATTCTCGCCCAGCCTACCGGCCTCTACTAGACGAACGAGATCGGATTTGGTGACCCGGCCGCCGACGTCGTCAAGGAACTTCTTGGCTTCCGGCGACATGTACTTGCGGGCCTCAGCATCAGTCATCGAGAACAGCGTCTTGTGGCTGGTGTTCCACCAGGTCCAGAACTCGTCGTTGTCGTTGAACTGCCCGGCAATGAAGTGACCGTTCGTCTCAGCTTCCATCTGAAATTCGAGTTCCATCTGATACCTAAGATGAACCTCGTCGATCAGCTCATTGAATGACGTCGCCGCGTAGCCCTGCTGCTTCCCCAGCTTCACGAACTCGCGGCGCCGGACCTGCTCGGAGTCGAGGCCTTGCAGTCGGCCGAGGGCTTCTTCGTAGTCAATGCCTTCGGTGTCGGCGAGTTCCTCGGCGCGTTCCATGAGTTCCCATTCGCGGCGTTGCGCGGCGGTCGGTTCGATCGTCGCGGTGCCGTCGGGGCGCGGTGTTTCCAGCGCCTGCATCCAGTCGGCGAGCTCTTCGGGCTGCTCGGTGCGGGTGGCGGCGAGTCGCTGTTCGCGGTCGATGATCGCCGAGTAGGCGTCCCAGCGGTCGAGGTCATCCTGGAAGGTGTCGTCGTCCTCATGCACCTGGGCGTCGAGGCGCGCATACGCGGCGTCACGTTCGGCTTCGAGCATGAACAGGCGATCCGATGCCGTCGGGTCAGGTTCGTCCCACGGATCCGGATACGACGGCAGGTCCGGTTCGGCGTCAGGCTGGCGGCGGGCCCACTCGGTGAACGCGGCCTCGTACACGTCGGGGTTCTTCGTGTGTACGGCGGCGTCCTCCATCAGCTCGGTGAGGTCGTCGTCTTCCATGTGGGACAGGTTGAGGTCCTTCTTCCCGCCGCCGCGCATGACGATGATCGAGCCGATCGGCTGCTTGTAGCGGGCCGCACCTTGCGCGGTCCGGACGCGTCGCACCGCGGCAGCTGTGATCCCCGGAGCGCCGCCGGCCGCGGTGAGGGCCGGACGGTGCGGGGTCAGCCTTTTGGGCGGTACGCCTCCCCGAAGATGCGGCGCATCGCCCGCTCATGCGCCGACGCCGTCAACTCGTCCTGCGGTGCAGTCGGCTCACCGGTGTACGTCCACGTCGTACCGTCGGTCTGCGACCCGTCATCGTAGGCCGCGACACCATCGGAGTAGTCCGTCAGCTGACCACCGTAGGCACCCGTCATCGGGGACTCGTCTTCGAGCATCGGGTGATCGGTTCCGGCGCCGGCGTCGATGCGCGGCGGGACGGTGGTGTCGGTGATCGGTTCCCCCGCCGCCGGTTCGCCGAAGTCGTCGACGTTCGGGTCGAGGCCGTCCTCGGCAGTGAACGACGTCGACTGGCCGGAGTCGGGGCCGGTGTAGTCGTCGGTCGGGGCCAGCGCGGAGATGCTGTACCAGTTGGTGCCGTCGGTTTCGGTGTCGTCGTCGTACTGGGCGACACCATCCTTGTAGGCGACCAGCTGCCCGCCGTTCGCACCGGTCTCCGGGGCCTCGTCCTCCAACATCAGCTCCGTGGTGCCCGACAGGCGCGGCGGGACGTCGGAGGTGATGACTGCGGCGTCCCGGTTCGGGTGCTGGGCGATGTAGTCGACCTCGCTGGACCCGTTCGAGTAGTCGACGACATTCGGCGCGGCACTGCTGTCAGCTGGCGTCGTGTCCGAGGCGGTGGCCTGCCCGGCCGCAGCATCCTTGACCTTCACCTCAGCCAGGGCCGGGGTCAGGGTCGACTTCGCGGGAGCCGTCGCGGCCTGCGTATTGTCCGGTTTCGCGTCCGAAGATGCGGGCGTCGTGACGGCGTCGGACTTGGTCGCCTTCGCCTTGGAGTCGTCCACGTTCGCCTTCTCACCCGTCTTGGCCTGCGACTTCGCGGCGGGCGCGGTGGACGACTTCGCCGGGGCCTTGTCCGCGGCTGGCCCACCATCGTTCTTCGATGCCGCGTCCGTCTTCCCACCGGACTTCGGCGCATCCGCGTTCGGGGCGTCGACGGCCTTCGACTCCTTGCCGCCCGGCTTCGGCGCGCTCTTCTTGCGGTTCGGGTCGATGAGGTTCGCGACGTCGTTGCCCGCGGCCTCGGCGAACTTGCCGCCCATCTGCTGGGCCTGCGCGACAGCCTCGGGGATCAGGTCACCCACGGACACACCGAACCGGGCCGCGCCCTCCTGCGTCCGCACCCGGCGCCCACCGGCGGCGACGATCCATGCATACGGGGACGCCGACGACGCAATCATGTCGCGGATGTGGTCGGCCTGCTGGGCGTCCAGTCCGAGAGCATCCAGTGCATCTTCGTCGTCCATGACGTCGCCCCCGACAGAGTCGACAAACTGATTTCCGTCTTCGGTGCGCCCCCACGCAGGGACGTGGTAGAGGCCATCCGTGTCGTTCGCTGTTTCGTAGAGGCCACGCGCAATTCCCTCACCGCGATACTCTTCCGGCGTGTCCACGCTCAGGATTAGTCCGGAGTCGTGATCGGCGGAGAGTTCGCCGATGCTATCGCCGTCGATTTGGGCCCGATAGGTCGCCTTCCGCTTACCCGGACGGTCGGGGTCGTCGGTCAGGTCTTTCACGACGGTTATCTCGTCACCGAATTTGTTGGTGAACCGTCCAATCGGAGACCGCTTATGCTTGCTGGGGTCGAACGCTGCCGCGGCAGTCAACGCCCGCTGCACCTTCGCGATCGCCCGCGCCCGCCGGTCGACGCGCGCGGCGGCAGTGATCGCCGCGACCCGCTCGACGACGGCGGCACGCCGCCGCTCGGCCGCGAACCGCGCATCGACGATCCGTTCGGCGGCCGCGGCAACCAACGCCTCCACCTCCGCCGCCGACAGCAGCGACGGCTGGGTGACGACACCCGCAGCGACCAACGCCCCATAACCACCGGCGGCGACCAACTGCTCAGTGCGCGGCACCGGAAACCC
>NZ_JASGDE010000223.1:0-3649 GCF_047607385.1 Micropruina sp. | reverse complement strand
GGCCGCCGCGCCGACCGCCGGCGGCCGGGAGGAGGCGGCCGGTGGTGGCCGGGCGTCCCGCCGCCTCGCGGGGAATGGATGCCGCCGCAGAATCATTCCTCGTCGGGCATCTTCAGTTCGCCGAGTTCGCTCCAACCGTCCTGAGGAATTTCATAGGAGATGATCTGCGGGCGAGTGGTTATATAACGGCCATAGGTTCCCATCGCCTCGTTGAAATGTGCCGATGAAACATGGGCGCTGCCCGCCGCCCCGTCGCGGAATGCCTCGATCAGCACGTATTCGCAGGGATTGTCCACGCTGCGGGACCACTCGAACCACAGGCAGCCCGGCTCGGCGCGGGTGGCCTCGGTGAACTCCCTGGTCAGATCGATGAACTCGGCAGCGTAGTCGGGCTTGACGCGCCACTTGACGGTGATGGTGATCATCACCCCAGTCTGCCGCCCCGGTACGGTCCGGCCGGGCCGGCCGGCGCGCCGAGCGGTTGCCGATGAGGATTTCGCCGGACGCCGGCTGCGCGCCGGCGTCCCCGACGCGCTCCCGGTGCCGGTGAATTCCGTGTGTCGCACGGGCGGAACTAGAGTCGTGCGATGGACGTCGTCGCCCCGCTGCTGGACGTGCCCGGTGCCGGACTGTGGCAGGCCCGGAACAGCCCGGTCCGCCGCATCCCGAGCCACGGCACGGACGCCTTCGGCAGCAGCCACGCGATCGATCTGGTGCCGGTGGACGCCCGAGGCCGCAGCGGCCCGATCGACTGGCGGACGCTGCTGGGCACCGAGGACCCGGCCCGTTTCGTCGGCTGGGGACGTCCGGTGACCGCACCCGTCGCCGGCATCGTGGTGCTGGTGCACGACGGCGAACCGGACGCCCGGGTCCGGCGTTCGCTACCGGCGTACATCGGCTTCGCCCGCACCCAACCCGTCCGGGTCCGACGCGGGCTTCCCGGCCTGGCCGGCAACAGCGTGGTGCTCGCCGTCGCCGACGGGGGGCCGTACGTGTTGATCGCCCACCTGCGCAACGGAACGGTCGCCGTCACGGCCGGGCAGCAGGTCGTCGCCGGCCAACTACTCGGCGGCTGCGGCAATTCGGGCAACAGCACCCAGCCCCACGTCCACCTGCAGCTCAGCGACAGCACCGACTGGACGCGTGCCCGCGGGCTGCCCTTCGCGTTCACCGGCTACCGGACGGGTGGCTCCGTGATCCGTGCCGCACTGCCCGGCGAGGCGCAGGTCGTCGAGGCGGTCGTGGACCCCGGCTGACCGGGGTGCGGCCGGCGCGCAGTTCCGCCAGCCGGCGCAGCAGGGCCGCCATCGCGGGGATGTCCGGCACGGTGAGGGTGGCGTGGGTGGGCCGGTCGCCGACCAGGACGCCGAGATCGCCGGGGCCGAGACTGGCCAGGGCGTCCTCGTCGGTGACGTCGTCGCCGGCGAACAGCACCGCGGTGGCGGCGGTGCGTTCCCGCAGCACCCGCACCGCGGTGTCCTTGCCCTCGGTGCGGGACGCGTATTCGACGATGTCGTGCCCGGTCCGGCGCCGCCACTGCGGAGCCTCGGCGGCGATCAGCGCGTCGACCGCGGCATTGGCCGCCGCCGCGGTGTCGGCGTCCGCCAGCCGGGTGTGGACGGCGAAACCGAACGTCTTCGGCTCGATCCAGGCGCCCGGCATCGACTCCACCAGTGTCTCCGCTCGTCGCCGCAACGCATCGCGCCGGGCGCTCGCCGCCGCGTCGTCCCCGGTGCCGCGTTCCCTTTCGCCGGGACTCCAGTACTCGGCGCCGTGTGAGCCGGCCAGCAGCAGCGGCGAGTCGTCGGTGTGTTCGGCGATGGTCCGCAGGTCGTGCAGGGTGCGGCCGGAGACCAGAGCCACGGTGGTGCCGGGCAGCGCGGCCAGCGCCAGCACCGCCGCACGCGCCGCCGGCAGCATCCGGACGCTCATCGGCTCGTCGGACAGCGGGGCCAGGGTGCCGTCCACGTCGAGAGCGACCAGCAGCCGTTCGGTGTCCGCCAACCGCTGCACGGCTGCCTCGCCCACCGGGTCCGTGCTGTCGCCTGCCGCGGCGCTGCTGTCGCTCACCGCGACTCGCCCCGGGTCGCCGCCAGCGCGTCCAGGAAGTCCCGCGACCAGGCCTCCACGTCGTGCTCCCGGACCCGCCTGCGCAGCGCCCGCATCCGCCGGCGCTGTTCGGCCGGCGGCATCTCGATGGCGCGCATGATGGTGTCCTTGAGCCCTTCGATGTCGTGCGGATTCACCGTCAGGGCCCGGCCCAGTTCGTCGTGGGCGCCGGCGAACTCGCTGAGCACCAGCACACCGTGATTGTCGGTGCGGCTGGCCACGTACTCCTTGGCGACCAGGTTCATCCCGTCGCGCAGCGCGGTGACCAGCATCACGTCGGCGGCCAGATACAGGGCCACCATCTCCTCGCGCGGGAACGCCTGATGGAGATAGCGGATCGCGGTGTGCCCGACCGTGTCCACGTCGCCGTTGATCCGGCCCACCGTCAGCTCGATCTCGTCCCGCAGGTGGGCATAGGTCTCCACCCGTTCCCGGCTGGGGCTGGCCACCTGCACCAGGGTGGCGTCCTGCACCGACAGCCGGCCCTCGGCGAGCAGCTCGCCGAACGCCTTGAGCCGATGGCCGATGCCCTTGGTGTAGTCGAGCCGGTCGACGCCGAGCAGCACGTGCGCCGGGTCGCCGAGACTCGCGCGGATCTCCCGGGACCGGGCCAGGATGTCCTCGCGTCCGGCCAATTCGATGTAGGCCTCGGCGTCGATGGAGATCGGGAACGCCTTGGCCAGCGCCAGCCGGACCGACCCGTCCGGCTGCGGCACCCGGATGCCGGACGCCTTGGTCTCGTAGTGGAACAGCCGCCGGACGGCGCGGGCGAAATTGCCGGCGTCCGCCACCCGCTGGAAGCCGATCACGTCGGCGCCGAGCAGCCCCTCGATCACCTGGCGCCGCCACGGCAGCTGCGAGTACAGGCCGTAGGCGGGGAACGGGATGTGGTGGAAGTAGCCGATGGTCAGGTCGGGACGTGCCGCCCGCAGCATCGCCGGAACCAATTGCAGCTGGTAGTCCTGCACCCACACCGTCGCACCCTCGGCGGCGGCCTCCGCGGCCGCGTCCGCGAACCGCTGGTTGACCCGCAGATAGGCTTCCCACCAGGGCCTTCGATAGCGTGGCGCGGCGATCACGTCGTGGTACAAGGGCCAGATCGTGTCGTTGGAGAAGCCCTCGTAGTACAGCTCGACGTCCTCGGCGCTGAGCGCCACCGGGATCAGCCGGGTGCCGTCGAAGTCGAACGGCTCGACCTCGGCGTCCGGGGTGCCGGGCCAGCCCACCCAGGCGCCGCCGGCCCGTTGCATCACCGGCTCCAGCGCGGTCACCAGGCCGCCGGGGGAGCGCCGCCAGCCACCGTCGGCATCGGCGTCGACGGGCAGTCGGTTGGCGACGACGACGAGTCCGGCTTCGGTCACGGGTGCCTCCTGGGTCTCGGAAGGCCCAGGCTAAGCCTCGATCCACCGATCTGCGCCTACTGCGCGACCCCAGCTGGGCGCACTGGCTTCGCCGGACCCGCTCACCGTACGACCCGGTACGCCTTCGCGTTCCCGGCTTGCCATTGCACCCATCTGGTGCCGCTCGCTACGGCGCCCAT
>NZ_JASGDE010000222.1:0-8814 GCF_047607385.1 Micropruina sp. | reverse complement strand
CTGATCAATGCTGTTCCGAGCGAGGACGTGCCCGGCGGGATGAGCTGCGGCCCCCAGATCTTGTGGGCGTACTGGACGTACGGCGCAAGAGATGGGGGCCGCAGATCGCCCGCCGGGGACGCCGCAGCCGGGACATGATTGATCAGCGCTTCCTTAGGCGAGCGCCGGGTGGGTAACCGCGTGCGGACCGAGACTCAGCCCCGGATCTGGCCCTCGCCGGTGACCACGTACTTCGAGGAGGTCATCTCGGCCAGCCCCATCGGGCCGCGGGCGTGCAGCTTCTGGGTGGAGATGCCGATCTCGGCGCCGAAGCCGAACTCGCCGCCGTCGACGAACCGCGAGGACGCGTTCACCAGCACCGCGGCGGCGTCCACCTCGGCGGTGAACCGGTTCGCCGCGGCCCGATCGTTGGTGACGATGGTCTCAGAATGCCCGGTGCTGTGCGCCCGGATGTGGTCGATGGCGTCCGCGACCGAGCCGACCACGTCGGCGGCGATGTCCAGCGACAGGTACTCGCCGTCGAACTCGTCGGGACCGGCCGGCAGCACGGCGTCCGAATAGGCCCGGACGGCGTCGGTCCCGTGCACCGTCACCCCCTGCGCCGCCAATGCGGCGAGCGCCTTCGGCAGGAACTCGTCGGCGATCGCGGCGTGCACCAGCAGGGTCTCGGCGGCGTTGCAGACGCTGGGCCGCTGCACCTTCGCGTTGAGCAGGATGTCCAGCGCCATGTCGGTGTCGGCGGTGGCGTCGACGAAGATGTGGCAGTTGCCGGTGCCGGTCTCGATCACCGGCACGTTGCTGCCGTTCACCACCGCGTTGATCAGCCCGGCGCCGCCGCGCGGGATCAGCACGTCGACCAGGCCGCGGGCCGCCATCATCTCGTCGGTGACCTCACGGCCGCCCTCGACCAGCTGGACCGCGTCCACCGGCAGCCCGGACGCCGCCAGCCCGGCCCGCAGCGCGGTCACCACGGCCCGGTTCGACTCCAGCGCCGAGGACGACCCACGCAGCAGCGCCGCATTGCCGGACTTGACGCAGATGCCGGCCGCGTCGGCGGTCACGTTCGGCCGCGCCTCGTAGATGATGCCGACCACGCCGAACGGCACCCGCACCTGGCGCACCTGGACGCCGTTGGCGTTGGTCCAGCCGCGCACCACGTCCCCCACCGGGTCGGGCAGCCCGGCCAGGTCGCGCAGGCCGCCGACCATGCCGTCGATCCGCTGCGGGTTGAGCCGCAGCCGGTCGATCAACGCCTCGGACGTGCCCGCCTCGCGCGCCCGGTCGACGTCCCGGAGATTCGCCGCCAGCACGGCGTCCTCGGCGTCCGCCAGCGCGTCGGCCATGGTGTGCAGGGCGGCGTCCTTGGCGGCCCGGGTCAGGGTTCCCAGGGCGATGCTGGCCTGTTTGGCGGCCCTCGCCTGATCGTGGAAAGTCACGGCCGCAGGATATCGGTGTGCGCCCGGACTGCCGGTGAGCGGACGCGGGATCACCCGCGAAGTAGACCGAAGGGACGGTTCTCTTCGGTCCACTTCGCGACGCCATACGGAACGAAAAGAACCGTCCCCGCGTACCACCGGCCGGCTCGACCAACGGGCATCAGCGGCGGTAGTTCACCGCGTCCCACACCCCGAGCAGGTACTGGATGCCCAGCGCCCGGTCGTACAACCCGTAGCCGGGTCGGGGTTTGTTGGTGGTGTTCTCGTTCCACAGGTGCCGGCCGTGGTCGGGCCGGATGTAGCCGGTGTACCCGGCTTCGGCATAGGCCTTCATGATCCCGACGGTGTCCACGTCGCCCTCGCAGGCCCGGTGGGCGACCTCGGTGAAGTCGCCGTTCGGGAGGTGCTTGACGTTGCGGACATGGGAGAAGTGGATCCGGTCCAGGTAGGTCTGCACCGCCTCGACCGCCCGCGGCGCCTGCGCCGGGTTGGCCGAGAACGACCCCAGGCACAGGGTGAGGCCGTTGTACGGGCTGTCGTTCAGCCCCAGCACGGTGCCCAGGTCCTCCATGGTGGAGACCACCCGGGGCCAGCCGAACAGGTCGAACGGCGGGTCGTCGGGATGCACCCCGAGCTTCACGTCGTACTGCTCGCAGGTCGGGATCACCGCGTCCAGGAAGTACTTGTAGCTGCGGTACATGTCGTCGTGGGTGACCCCGGCGTAGGCCTCGTTGAGTTCGCTGAAGCTGGCCAGCCGCTCCGGCTCCCAGCCGGGCAGGGTCAGCCCGCCCGAGTTGGCCTCCATGTCGGCGATCAGCTTCTCCGGCGTCAGTTGGTCGACCACCGCCTTCTCGAAGTAGAGCGCGGTGGAGCCGTCCGGCAGCGGATGCCTCAGGTCGGTGCGCAGCCAGTCGAACACCGGCATGAAGTTGTAGCAGACCACCTTCACCCCGGCCCGGCCCAGCCGTTCCAGGGTGGTGATGTAGTTGGCGATCGCCTCGTCCCGGCTCAGCCCCAGCACCGTCCGGCCGAGCTTGATCGACTCGTGGACGTTCACCGACTCGACCACCTCGGCGTCCAGCCGTTTGGTCACGCCGCGGGCCGCGGCCTCGGCGGAGATCGCGGCGATATGCGCCATCTCGGCGGCGATCTCGGCCTCCTCCCAGACCTCCCCGGCCTGCTTGTGATGGAGGCTCCACACCACCGTCTCGACACCGGGAATCTGCCGGATGTCGTCCAGCGACACGGTGTCATTTCCTTCGCCGTACCAGCGAAATCCGATCTTCATCGTCACTTCCCCACGTAGAGATTCCTATCGGCGAGCCGGACGCCGACGCCTCCGACCCATTGCACCGCGTCCGGTCCGGCCGGACGGCGCACCTCGCCGAACGGCCGGAACCGGCCGCGAAGGCCGGCTGGGAGGGACCGCCTAGCGACGGCCCCTCCGAGCCGAGCCGTCGACGCTCAGTCGACGACCACGTCCTCCGGCCGCGGCAGGCCGAGCCGCTGCCGCTCCCGGCGCGCGAACGGACCGATGATCGCCTCGCCGGGACGGGCGTCGTTGAGCACGGTCAGATCGCGTCCGGCGGTCTCCGGCATCACGATCGCCGCACCCAGCGAGCAGATCGAGAAGAACCCGATCATGATCGCCAGCGGCCACCAGGAGCCGCCGGTGCCGACCACCAGCGCCGCCGCGATCACCGGGCCGATGCCGGTCGCCACGATGGCCGCCAGCTCCTTGGCCAGGGCCAGCTGGGTGAGCCGGGAGCGGGCTCCGAACAGCTCCGACATGGTGTTGTTCTCCAGCGAGGCGAGGGCCAGCACCGAGGTCTGGTGGATGATGATGTAGCCGGCGAAGACGCTGTTGACGTCCTTGGACGCGATCATCCAGATCATCGGCACGGCCAGCACCAGGGCGATCGACGACATCACGATGTACATCAGCTTGCGGCCGACGATGTCGCTCAGCCAGCCGATCAACGGCACGGTGGCGAAGCCGACCAGGGACGAGGTGATCACCACGCCGGTGCCGATGCTCGGGGCCAGCAGCAGCATGGTGGTGATGTAGCTGACCAGGTAGGTCTGCACCATGCCCGAGTTGCCGGCCTGGCCGAAGCGCAGGAAGAACCCCTCGAAGAACGCCCTGCCCTTGCGCTCGTGCATCGCGTCGGCGAGCACGTTGTCGTGACTGCTGGCGACCTTCTCCTCCAGCTGCTCCTTGCTGAGCGCCTCGCCGTCGACCACGTCGGCGCGTCCCTCGAAGACCGGCGACTCCTTAAGGTTGCGGCGCAGCCAGACCGCGAACAGCATGATCAGCGAGGACGCGATGAACGGGATCCGCCAGCCCCACTCGACCACGGCCTCGGTGGACAGCGCCGCCACCAGCACGCCCCAGATCGCGGACGCGCCGAGGGTGCCCGAGTTGGTGCCCAGCGCGACCAGCGAACCGACCAGGCCGCGACGCCGGCGCGGGGCGTACTCGGTGAGCATCACCGACGAGCCGGCGATCTCGGCCCCGGCGCCGAAGCCCTGGGCGAGCCGCAGCACCACGAGCAGGATCGGGGCCAGGATGCCGACCTGCCCGTAGGTCGGCAGGAAGCCGATCAGGGTGGTGGCGACGCCCATCAGGGCGATGGTGTAGAACAACACCTTGGTCCGGCCGACCCGGTCGCCGAGCCGGCCGAAGTACCAGGCGCCGAGCGGACGGCTCAGGTAGCCGGTGGCGTAGGTGGCCATCGACGAGATCACCGCGATGCCGGGTGCCTCGCCGGGGAAGAAGACCTTGTTGAAGACCAGCGCGGCGGCCAGTGAGTAGAGCTGGAAGTCCATGAACTCCAGGGCGGTACCGAGCCAACCGGAGACGGCCGCCTTGGCCAGGTCCTTGGTTGTGCGTTGCGCCACGGCCGGGGTGCCCGGGGCGGGATTGTCAGTCATCTGCTGCTCCTTCTTGGTTGTCAGCCGCGGAGGGTGGGACGGCCAGCGACCGCGTCACCGGCGCCCCACGGCCGTGCCTGGCTGCCTGGTGTCCGACGCGGAGGGCGTTTGCTCGCACATCGGTCCCCACCTTCCTGATGCGGGATCGGACGTCACAGCGGGGACGCCGGGCGAGGCTTCGGTGCCTCGCCGTTTCGGCACACTACCATACTAGTAGACATCAATGGTTCCCTCGGGGCCGGCTACCGCGACGAGCACCGATCCGGCTGATGCGTGACAATGTGCACATGGCGGGAACCTCGGAGCTGCGGGCGGCACGACTGAGCGGAAAGAGCGCACGTCGCATCGTCCACGAGCGGCTTCGGCAACAGATCCTCGAGCTACAGCTCCCGCCGGGTGCCGCGCTGTCGGAGGCTGAGATCGCGACCGCGTTCGGGGTGTCCAGGACGCCGGTGCGCGAAAGCCTGCTGCTGCTCGCCGAGGAAGGTCTGGTGGACATCTACCCACAGCGCGGCAGCTTCGTCGGGCCCATCCACCTCAGCGACGTGGTGACGGCCCAGTTCATTCGCGAGGCACTGGAGTGCACCTCACTCGAACAGAGCGCGCCGTCGATCGCTCCGCACGACATCGCCGACCTGCGCGAACTGCTGGCCCAGCAGCGGGCCGCCGACGCGTCCGGTGACGTCGCCGGCTTCTTCGGCCTCGACGAGGCCTTCCACCGGCGCCTGCTGGAGGCGGGGAATCACGCTGCCGCCTGGCCGATCGTCTCCCAGGCCAAGGCGCAGATGGACCGGGCCCGGCGGATGTCGCTGCCGTCCGGCGGGAAGATGGCCGATCTGATCGCTCAGCACACCCGGGTGGTCGACGCCGTCGAGAACGGCGATCCGTCCGGCGCCGTGGACGCGCTACGGACCCATCTGCGGGTCGTGCTGTCCGACATCGAGCGGATGAACCAGGAGAAGCCCGACCTGTTCAGCGCGGACTGACGACCGCAGCCCGGCCCGGCAACCCCGGATCGGCCCGGCAACCCCGGATCGCGCCCGACCGGGCACCGTGCCTGGTGCCCGATCCTGCACGATTCGATCACCGACCGGCCGGTCACTCCTCGTCGAGCCAGAGCGAGACGACGACCTTGCCCGATTCCTGGCTGTTCCGCGCGGTCTGGAAGGCCTCGACGATGTCGTCGGCGTCGATCACGTGGGTGATCACCCCGGCCAGCTGCGGGTGGGCGGCGAGCAGCTCGATCGCCTCACCGATCTCGTCGTTGAACCGGAAGCAGCCGACGTAGGTGACCTCCTTGGAGACGAACGGCGCCAGGTTCACCCCGATCTCGCGGTCGGGCAGCATGCCGACCTGGGCGACGGTGCCGCCCCGCCGGGCCGCGGCCAGCGCCGGGCTGATCGCCGGACCGACCCCCGAGCACTCGAAGACCGTGTCGTAGGCCAGCGCCGGGATCTGTTCCTCACGAACGTTGATGGTGTGGTGCACGCCCAGCGATGCGGCGCGGGTCAGCGGGCCGTCCAGGACGTCGGTGGCGGTCACCTCCGCGGCGCCCTTGACCACCGCGGCGGCGGCGACGCACAGCCCGATCGGGCCCGAGCCGGTGACCAGCACCTTCTTGCCCGCCACCCCGCCGGCCTGCACGATCGCGTGCAGCGCCACCGCGAGCGGCTCGGCCAGCGACGCCTCCTTCAGGCCGAGGCCGTCGGGCAGCACCCGGATCATGAAGTCCTTGACCACCCGGTACTCGCTCATCCCGCCCTGGGTGTGCGGCGTGGTGGACGCCGAACCGAAGTAGCTGCCGTTCGGCCACAGGTAGGGACGATCCTCGATGCCCGGCTCGGAGGTGCCGTAGGTCGCCGGGGCGATGGTGACCCGGGTGCCGGCGGCGAAGCGTCCGGACGGGTCGAGGTCGACCACCCCGGACATCTCGTGGCCCGGCACCAGCGGCTCGGTGACCACGAAGGCGCCGTTGCGGCCCTCGTAGTAGTAGTGCAGGTCGGAGCCGCAGATGCCGCCGTACATCATCCGCACCCGCACCTCCCCCCCGCCCGGCTCGGGCACCGGGGCGTCCTCGATGGTGATGTTCTCGGCGGCATGGATCGTGAGTGTCTTCATCGACGGGTCCTTTCCAGGGGTTCGGTGTTCAGGCGCGGCCGGCGTCCAGCGCGGCCTTGGCCGCCTCCCGGACGCCGTGGGTGACGATGATCTGGACCAGGTCGGCGACCCGCTCGGTGAACTCGTCACGCTGGGCGAGCGCCTCGGGGAAGAAGCCGCCGCGGACGATGGCCTCGACGTGGCTGCGGACCGATCCGGCACCGGCGGTGACGGCGGCCAGCCGCTCCTTGGCCGGCTCGATCATCGCCGCGGCGACCGGGCCGGGATCGAAGCCCTCCGGCGGGCACACGCAGCTGATCCAGCCGGCCACCATCAGGGCCAGCTGCTGCGGCACCTGGCCGAGGTCGAGCATCCGGATGGCGGGGTCGGGCACCCGCTGCAGCAGCTTCAGCGAGCCGTCCGAACCCACCCGGGCGGTGGCGTCGGCGAGCGCATGGTTGCTCCAGCGGTCGAACAGCTGCTCGATGTAGGCCTGCGGGTCGAAGCCCGACGGCAGCGCGATGCTGGGCAGGTACTCGGTGTTCAGCAGCTCGGTGACGCTCTCCCGGACGAAGTCCTGGTCGAAGCTGGACGGGATGGTCGGCCGGGCGTCCAGGCCGCCCAGGTAGGCGATCAGCGAGTGCGAGCCGTTGAGCAACCGCAGCTTGACCAGTTCGTACGCCTCCACCTCGTCGGAGAAGGTGGCCCCGGCGGCCTCCCAGGCCGGACGCCCGGCCGCGAAGCGGTCCTCGATCACCCACATGCTGAACCGTTCGGCGGGCACCGGGATGGCGTCGGTGAGACCCAGCAGCTGCTCGACCTTGGCCCGGGTGGCGTCCGTGGTGCCCGGGACGATCCGGTCGACCATGGCGTTGGGGAAGGTGACCTGGGCGGTGAACCAGTCGTGGAATCCAGCCGGGGTGGCGGTGGCCTGCAGGTACTGACTGACCATCTTGTGCGCGGTGTGGCCGGCCGAGACCAGGTTGTCGCAGGACAGGATGGTGAGCGGGCCGGCGTCGTCGCCGTAGCGGCGGATCAGGGCCGCGCCGAGCTGGCCGATGCTGGTCCGCGGGTTCGCCGGGTCGGCCAGGTCGGCACGGATCTGGTCGCCGTCGACGTCCAGGTCTCCGGTCACCGCGTTGCGGCAGTAGCCGTTCTCGGAGATGGTCATCGTGACGATCTTGATCGAGGGGTCGGCGATCTGCGCGATCAGCTGGCCGGTCTGCTCGGCGGCCACCAGGGTCTTGCGGTGCACGTCCATCACGTCGACCCGCTCGCCCTCGCTGGACAGCTCCAGGATGGAGTACAGGTGGTCCTGCGCGTTCAGCGCGTCGACCACCCGGTGGGAGCGGTTGGCCACCGCCACGATGCCCCAGTCACCGCCCTGGGCCGCCATCGCCTTGGCGGTGTAGACGGCGGCGTGGGCGCGGTGGAAGTTACCGATCCCCAGATGCAGGATTCCGGGCTTCGACGGTGCGCTGGCACCCAGGACAGAGCCGGAGAAGGTTGCTGTGGACAGGGGCTGGGTCATCGTTGATCACCAATCTGTGAGAGTGCCGTCGAGGCGCCGCGCAACGGGCAGGTAGGCGGGCTGGTAGTCGTCGGGGTTGTGTAGGTCGTCGTTGAGGGTGACGCCGAGGCCGGGGTCCTCGCCGGGCTGCAGATGGCCGTCTTCGACGTGCCAGGCGTGCGGGAAGGCTTCGTGCACCAGGTCCGGGTAGCCCATGTACTCCTGGATGGCGAAGTTGTGGGTCGCCACCCCGAGATGAATGGACGCCGCCATCGAGATCGGCGACACGTCGGAGGGCCCGTGCGGGGCGGCCTTCACGCCGTAGACCTCGGCCAGGGCGAAGATCTTGCGAATGTGGCTGATGCCGCCGGCGTGCACCACCGCGGTGCGGATGTAGTCGATCAGCCGGCCGGAGATCAGCTGATGGCAGTCCCAGACGGTGTTGAACACCTCACCGATCGCCAGCGGGGTGGTGGTGTGCTGCCGCACCAGCCGCAGCGCCTCCTGGTCCTCAGCCGGCGTGACGTCCTCGAGCCAGAACATGCCGACCGGCTCCAGCGCCTTGCCGAGCCGGGCGGCCTGGATCGGGGTGAGCCGGTGGTGGGTGTCGTGCAGCAGCGCGACGCCTTCGCCGACGTGTTCCCGGACACCGGCGATCACACCGGGCATGTGCCGCAGGTAGGCCTCGACGTCCCAGATCTCCTCCGAGGGCACCGGACGCCGCCCGGCCGGTTCGTAGACCCCGTCTTTGGCGACCCCGTACACCACGTCCAGCCCGGGAATGCCGGCCTGCACCCGGATGTGGGTGAAGCCGGCCTCGCGATGGGCGTCCACCTG
>NZ_JASGDE010000221.1:0-14922 GCF_047607385.1 Micropruina sp. | reverse complement strand
CGCCTAACTATTTCCTGCTCGCCGAACTCGGCGAGCAGGAAATAGTTAGGCGAGCGCTCGGGAGGGGAGTCGGCCAGGGGCTCCGAGCTCAGCACCGTCAGCCAGGCCCGGCCGTCCCGGCGTCCGACGACCACCCGGGGCACCACCAGCCGGGACACCCCCACGGTGTGACCCGGATCGAAGCAGAACGACCCGAACGCCACCGGTCCGGAGCCGGCCACGCCGGTGATCTCGCAGCGGTGCTCGACCCGGCCCAGGAAGCTCTTCCACCAGGCGTCCGCCTCGGCCGGATCGGCCACCTCGACGGTCGCGAAACGGCCCAGACCGACCATTCCCTCGCCGCGTCGCAGCCAAGCCACCGAGCCCTCGTCCACAAGGTATTTTGCCAACAATTCCGGATCGTTAATAGCGATTGTGCGGGCATGGACGGGGGTCGCCGAGGGCGCTGGGATCACCCGCGCAGCTTAGTCACGGCAACCCGCCCGGTTCGAATGGCTGTCATGTCATTTCGTGCCTAGACTGACGGCTGCGCCCATGGCGCCCAACCCAACAATGACGAGGAGTGGCATGTCCGAGGAGACGGCGGACGTCATCGTCGTCGGGGCCGGTCCGGCCGGGGCGACGACCGCCTGCTGGCTGGCCGATCGGGGCCTGAACGTGGCCCTGCTGGAGAAGAGCAGTTTCCCGCGCGACAAGGTGTGTGGCGACGGGCTCACCCCGCGCGCCACCAAGCAGCTGCTGCGGATGGGCATCGACGTCTCCGAGGAAGCCGGCTGGCTGCACAACAAGGGCCTGCGGGTCTACGGCGCACGTCCCGAGCCGTTCCACATCCCCTGGCCCGAGCTGGGCGAGTTCCCGTCCTTCGGCCTGGTCCGCAAGCGGGCCGACTTCGACGAGCTGCTGGCCAACCACGCCGTCGCCAAGGGCGCCACGCTCTATCAGCAGGCCAACGTCAAGGGCGCGGTGATCGACGACCGCAGCGGACGGATCACCGGCGTCACCACCAAGGACGGCCGCACCTTCCGCGCCCCGATCGTGGTCGCCGCCGACGGCAACAGCTCCCCGGTCGCGAAGTCGATGGGTTTGCTCAAGGACGGCAAGAAGCCGATGGGCGTGGCCTGCCGCACCTACTTCACCTCGCCCCGGCACGACGACGACTGGATGGAGTCCTGGCTGCAGCTGTGGGACGGCAAGCCGGGGGAGTCCGACCTGCTGCCCGGCTACGGCTGGATCTTCGGCATGGGTGACGGCACCTGCAACGTCGGGCTGGGCACGGTGGCCAGCAGCGCCACCTCGCAGAAGCTGAACTACCGCGACCTGCTGCACCGCTGGCTGGCCAACACCCCGGCCGAGTGGGGCTTCAACCCCGACAACCAGGTCGGTCCGGTGGCCTCCGCGGCGCTGCCGATGGCCTTCAACCGCAAGCCCGCCTACGCCCGCGGCCTGGTGCTGGTCGGCGACTCCGGCGGCATGGTGTCCCCGTTCAACGGCGAGGGCATCCCGTACGCGATGGAGGCCGGCGAGGCCGCCGCGGACGCGGTGGCCCGGGCCCATGCCGAGGGCGTCGGGACGCCGGCCGCCGAGAAGGCGCTGGCCGGCTACCCGGCCCAGCTGGCCCACGAGTGGGGCGGCTACTTCCGGCTCGGCCAGACCTTCGTGAAGCTGATCGAGCATCCGCAGGTGATGCGGGTCTGCGTCCGCTACGGGCTGCCGCGGCCGACCTTGATGCGATTCACCATCAAGTTGCTGGCTCACCTTTACGACACCAGAGAAGGTGATTGGATGGATCGCGTGATCCACTCACTGTCGAGGGTGGTTCCCTCGGCATGACCGGACGGAGGCAACGATGAGTCCCTACATCCCGATCCTGGGGATCATGGCGCTGGCGGCCGCCTTCCTGGTGGTGTCGGTGGTGCTCAGCCTGCTGGTCGGGCCGCGGCGCTACAACCGGGTCAAGTACGACACCTACGAGTGCGGCATCGATCCGACCCCGGCGGCGGCCGGCGGCGGCCGGTTCCCGGTCAAGTACTACATCACGGCGATGATGTTCCTGGTCTTCGACGTCGAGGTGGCGTTCCTGTACCCGTGGGCGGTGGCCTTCGACAACCTGGGCATCTTCGGATTCGGCGCGATGATGGTCTTCCTGATCGTGCTCGGCGTGGCCTACTTCTACGAGATCAGGCGAGGTGGCCTGGAATGGGACTGAGCACGATGACGGCACAGAGCTGGACCGGCGCGCGGGGGGTGCGACATGGGGCTTGAGGACAAGATTCCCCAGGGGGTGCTGCTGACCACGGTCGAAGGCATCTTCGGCTGGATGCGTCAGGCGTCCTTCTGGCCGGCCACCTTCGGGCTGGCCTGCTGCGCGATCGAGATGATGACCTACGGCGCGCCCCGGTTCGACGCCGGACGCTGGGGCCAGGAGGTGTTCCGGGCCTCGCCGCGGCAGGCCGATCTGATGATCATCTCGGGCCGGATCAGCCAGAAGATGGCCCCGGTGCTGCGCCAGGTGTACGACCAGATGCCGAACCCGAAGTGGGTGCTGGCGATGGGGGTGTGCGCCTCCTCCGGCGGCATGTTCAACAACTACGCGATCGTGCAGGGCGGCGACCATCTGGTGCCGGTCGACATGTACGTGCCCGGCTGCCCGCCGCGTCCGGACATGCTGATCGACGCCATGTTCAAACTGCGCAAGCAGATCGTCATGCAGCGGCCGATCGGCGCCCACGAGCTGGCCGAGCTGGAGGCCCAGGAGCAGGCCGCCCTGGAGGCGATGGCGACGCACGAGATGAAGGGCCTCATGCGATGACCGACGCTGCGAAGCCGGACGAGAAGGCGCCCGGCGACGAGAAGAGCATCGACAGCCATGTCGAAGGGCCGGACTCGGCCCCCGGCGCCGGCCTGGAACGCGAGGACGCCCAGCCCGACGAGGTGCTGGACGCCGTCGCCCAGGTGCCGGCCGGCGTCCACGTCATCGAGACCCGCAAGGGCATGTGGTCCGACGGCTCCGGCGACACCTCCGGCTACGGCCGGATCGTCCGCACCGTCGAACTGCCGAACGCCGGCCTGCCCGACGACGGCTGGTACGCCGGGGTCACCGGACGCCTGTTGCAGCTGGTCCCGGACGCCCTGGTCCGGGTCGTCTTCGACCGCGGCGAGCTGACCTTCTTCATCGCCCGGGAGAAGCTCACCGAGGCGATGGGCCAGCTGCGCGACGACGCCCAGCTGCGCTTCGAGTTCTGCGCCAGCGTCTCCGGCGTGCACTACCCGACCGACACCGGCGCCGAGCTGCACGTCGCCTACCACCTGCAGTCGATGACCCACAACCGCCGGCTCCGGGTGGAGACCACCGCCCCCGACGGCGACCCGCACGTGCCCAGCGTGGTGGCCATCTACCCGGCCGCCGACTGGCACGAGCGGGAGACCTGGGACATGTTCGGCATCGTCTTCGACGGCCACCCGCACCTGACCCGGATCCTGATGCCGGACGACTGGGTCGGGCATCCGCAGCGCAAGGACTATCCGCTGGGCGGCATCCCGGTGGAGTACAAGGGGGCCACCGTGCCGCCGCCCGACCAGCGGAGGAGCTACCGATGAGCACCACCGACTTCTACGCCCAGCCCGGCGAGGCCACCGAAGGCACCGTCTACACGGCGATGGGCGGCGACTGGGCCGAGATCGCCGCCGAGCAGGCGGAACGCTCCGACGAGATCCTGGTGATCAACATGGGGCCGCAGCACCCGTCCACCCACGGCGTGCTGCGACTGATCCTGGAGTGCGACGGCGAGACGGTGTTGAGCATCCGTCCCGGCATCGGCTTCCTGCACACCGGGATCGAGAAGAACATGGAGTACCGCACCTGGACGCAGGGCACCACCTTCGTCACCCGGATGGACTACGTCGCCCCGATCTTCAACGAGGTCGCCTACTGCCTGGCGGTGGAGCGGCTGCTCGGCATCGAGGACGACATCCCCGAGCGGGCCAGCGTGATCCGGGTGCTGATGATGGAGCTGAACCGGATCTCCTCGCACCTGGTCGCGATCGGCACCGGCGGCATGGAGATCGGCGCGCTGACCGTGATGACCATCGGCTTCCGCGAGCGCGAGATGATCCTCGACTTCTTCGAGGCGGTCACCGGGCTGCGGATGAACCACGCCTACATCCGTCCCGGTGGCGTCGCCAACGACCTGCCCGAGACCGGCATCGCCCAGTTGCGCGAACTGATCGCCTGGCTGCACAAGCATCTGCCGGAGTACGCGGCGTTCTGCAACGAGAACCCGATCTTCAAGATGCGGATGATGGGCATCGGCCACCAGGACCTGGCCGCCTGCATGGCGCTGGGCGTGACCGGCCCGGTGCTGCGCTCCACCGGCTACAACTGGGACCTGCGCAAGCAGCAGCCCTACTGCGGCTACGAGACCTACGATTTCGAGTCGAAGGCCTGGAGCCCGGACGACGAGTGGGCCAGCAGCGACAGCTACGCCCGGTTCCGGGTCCGGCTGGACGAGATGTGGGAGAGCCTGAAGATCGTCGAGCAGTGCGCCGACCGGCTGGAGGCATCCCGCGGCAAGCCGGTGATGGTGGACGACCCGAAGATCGCCTGGCCGGCGCAGCTGGCGGTCGGGCCGGACGGCCAGGGCAACAGCCACGAGCACATCAAGCACATCATGGGGGAGTCCATGGAGGCGCTGATCCACCACTTCAAGATCGTCACCGAGGGCTTCCGGGTGCCGCCCGGCCAGGCCTACGTGCCGATCGAGTCCCCGAAGGGCGAGATCGCCTGCCACGTGGTCTCCGACGGCGGCACCCGGCCGTTCCGGGTGCACATGCGCGACCCCGGGTTCAACCACCTGCAGTCGGTGCCGATCCAGTGCGAGGGCGGAATGATCTCCGACGTCGTGGTGGCGGTCGGTTCGCTGGACCCGGTGATGGGAGGGGTGGACCGATGATGGGCAGAGCGCAGATCGGGACGATCGCCACCTCCGGCACCGCTAGCGCCAACTTGCGACACGGAGGAGTGGACCGATGAATGGCCACGAGTTCCAGTCCTGGTTCCCCGAGTCGGGGGGCATCGACTACGACGACACCGCGACCAGCATCACCGAGGCGACCCGGGAAGAGATGCGGCAGATCGCGGCCCGCTACCCGCAGGCCCGCTCGGCGCTGCTGCCGATGCTGCACCTGGTGCAGAGCGTCGACGGCCGGATCAGCCCGGCCGGTGTCCAGGCCTGCGCCGAGATCCTGGGCATCACCACCGCCCAGGTCTCCGGGGTGGCCACCTTCTACACCATGTACCGGCGGCGTCCGGCCGGGAAGCATCACGTCGGGGTGTGCACCACGGCGCTGTGCGCGGTGATGGGCGGCGACCAGCTGCTCGACCGGGTCTGCGACCGGCTCGGCATCCACGAGGGCGAGACCACCGCCGACGGCACCTTCTCGCTGGAGCGGATCGAGTGCAACGCCGCCTGCGACTTCGCCCCGGTGATGATGGTCAACTGGGAGTTCTTCGACAACATGACGCCGGAGAAGGTGGACGAGCTGCTGGAAGCCCTGGCGACCGGCGAGACCGTCCGCTCCCCGCGCGGTGCGACCCTCACCTCCTGGAAGGACGCCGAGCGCGTGCTGGCCGGGTTCCCGGACGGCCGGGCCGACGAGGGACCGACCGCGGGCGAGGCGTCCACGCTGGGCCTGCGGGTGGCCCGGGAACGTGGCTGGGCGGCGCCCGAGGTGCCCCCGGCCCCCGCCGACGACGAGTCCGGAGGTGACCAGTGAGCGATCCGCTGGCCCCTGTCCTGAGTGAGAACTGGGCCGACGAGCGGGCCTGGAAGCTGACCAACTACGAACGCCGCGGCGGCTACCGGGCGTTGCGCAAGGCGCTCGGTCAGACCCCGGCCGAGGTGATGGGCGTGGTCAAGGATTCCGGGCTGCGCGGCCGTGGCGGCGCCGGGTTCCCGACCGGCATGAAGTGGTCCTTCGTCCCGCAGGACAACCCGAACCCGAAGTACCTGGTGGTGAACGCCGACGAGTCCGAGCCGGGCACCTGCAAGGACATGCCGCTGATGCTGGCCAGTCCGCACACCCTGGTCGAGGGCGTCATCATCGCCGCCTACGCGATCGGCTGCTCCTACGCCTTCATCTACTGCCGCGGCGAGGTGCTGCACGTGATCCGCCGACTGCAGCAGGCGGTCCGCGAGGCCTACTCGGCCGGCTACGCCGGCAAGAACATCCTGGGCAGCGGCTACGACCTGGAGGTCGTGGTGCACGCCGGCGCCGGCGCCTACATCTGCGGCGAGGAGACCGCGCTGCTGGACTCGCTGGAGGGACGCCGCGGTCAGCCCCGGCTGCGTCCCCCGTTCCCGGCGGTGGCCGGCCTGTACGCGTCCCCGACCGTGGTGAACAACGTCGAGTCGATCGCCTCGGTTCCGGCGATCATCGACCGCGGCGCGGCCTGGTTCAACCTGATGGGCACCGAGCGGTCCAAGGGCATGACCATCTATTCGCTGTCCGGGCACGTGAAGCGTCCCGGCCAGTTCGAGGCGCCGCTGGGCGTCACGCTGCGGCAGCTGCTGGAGCTCTCCGGCGGCATCCGCGAGGGCCACGAGCTGAAGTTCTGGACGCCGGGCGGCAGCTCGACCCCGATCCTGACCGCGGCCGACATCGACCTGCCGCTGGACTACGAGTCGATGGGCGCGGCCGGCACCATGCTCGGCACGAAGGCGCTGCAGTGCTTCGACGAGACCACCTCGGTGGTGCGCACCACGCTGCGCTGGATCGAGTTCTACAAGCACGAGTCCTGCGGCAAGTGCACGCCCTGCCGCGAGGGCAACTGGTGGCTGGTGCAGACCCTGAGGAAGTTCGAGGCCGGGCAGGCCCAGGACGGCGACATCGAGAAGCTGCTGGACATCGCCGAGGACATCGGCGGCCGCTCGTTCTGCGCCCTCGCCGACGGCGCGGTGGCCTGCCTGACCAGTGCGATCAGGCACTTCCGCGACGAATTCGAGCAGGGCATGCACACCCCGGCCTGGGAGCTGTTCCCGTACCAGCGCAGCGCGCTGTTCGAGTCGACGGCCAGCGTGGAAGGAGCGCACGCATGACGGTCACCGCGAAGCCTGGCGAAGTCGTCGCCAGCGACCTGATCAGCGTCTTCATCGACGGCACCGAGGTGCAAGTGCCGAAGGGCACGCTGGCGATCCGGGCCGCCGAGATGATCGGGGTGGCGATCCCGCGGTTCTGCGACCATCCGCTGCTCGACCCGGTCGGCGCCTGCCGGCAGTGCCTGGTCGAGGTGCCCGACATGGGCAACGGACGCGGCATGCCGAAGCCGCAGGCGTCCTGCACGCTGGAGTGCGCGCCCGGGATGAAGATCCTCACCCAGGAGACCTCGCCGGTGGCGGCGAAGGCCCAGAAGGGGATGATCGAGTTCCTGCTGATCAACCATCCGCTGGACTGCCCGATCTGCGACAAGGGCGGCGAGTGCCCGCTGCAGAACCAGGCGATGAGCACCGGACGCGGCGAGTCCCGCTACGAGGGTGTGAAGCGGACCTTCCCCAAGCCGGTGAGCATCTCGGCGCAGATCCTGCTCGACCGGGAACGGTGCGTGCTGTGCGCCCGCTGCACCCGGTTCTCCGAGCAGATCTCCGGCGACCCGTTCATCACCCTGGTGGAGCGCGGCGCGCTGCAGCAGGTCGGCTACTACGAGGACCAGCCGTACAACTCCTACTTCTCCGGCAACGTCATCCAGATCTGCCCGGTGGGTGCCCTGACCAGCGCCTCGTACCGGTTCCAGAGCCGGCCGTTCGACCTGGTCAGCACACCGACCACCTGCGAGCACTGCGCCGGCGGCTGCCAGCTGCGCACCGATCACCGGCACTTCCAGGTGAAGCGCCGGCTGGCCGGCGACGCGCCGGAGGTCAACGAGGAGTGGAACTGCGACCGGGGCCGGTTCGCGTTCAAGTCCGGACGCGGTGAGGACCGGCTGACCCGGCCGCTGATCCGCGAGAACGGCGCGCTGCGGGTGGCGTCCTGGCCGGAGGCGATCGACGCCGCCGTCGCCGGGCTGCGCCAGGCCGGTTCCCGGGTGGGGGTGCTGACCGGTGGCCGGCTCACCGTCGAGGACGCCTACGGCTACGCCAAATTCGCCCGCGTGGTGCTGGGCACCAACAACATCGACTTCCGGGCCCGCCCGCACAGCGCCGAGGAGGCCGCCTTCCTGGCCAACCGGGTGGCCGGCCGGGCGCTGGACTCCGAGCAGCTCAGCTACACCGCGCTGCAGGCGGCGGAGCGGGTGCTGCTGGTCGCCTTCGAGCCCGAGGACGAGGCCGCCATGGTCTTCCTGCGGCTGCGCAAGGCGGTCCGCAAGTACGGCACCAAGGTGGTCACCCTGGCCCCGTACGCCTCCAACGGCTCGGCGAAGCTGAACGCCGAAGTGATCCCGACGGTGCCGGGCACCGAGGCCGAGGTGCTGGCCGGCCTGGACGCCGACGCCGGCACCATCGTGCTGGTCGGCGACCGGGCCGCCACCGTGCCGGGGCTGCTCACCGCGGTCGCCGAGTTCGTCGACCGGACCGGCGCCCGGCTGGGCTGGATCCCGCGGCGGGCCGGCGACCGGGGCGCGATCGAGGCCGGCTGCCTGCCCAACCTGCTGCCCGGCGGCCGTCCGGTCGCGGAGGTGCTGGCCCGGGTGGACGTCCAAGCGGCCTGGGGCGTCCAGGTGCTGCCCGGCACGTCCGGGATGGACGCCGACGCGCAGCTGGCCGCGGCCCGCGACGGCGGCCTGGCGCTGCTGGTGGGCGGGCTGGAGCCGTCCGACTTCGCGCACGCCGAGGAGGTCCGCCAGGGTCTCGACCAGGCGTCCTTCGTGATCAGCCTGGAGCAGCGGCTCAGCGAGGTCACCGAGCGCGCCGACGTGGTCTTCCCGATCGCGCTGATCGAGGAGCGGCCCGGTCACTTCATGAACTGGGAGCATCGCCGCGGCCGGGTGAACACGGTGATCAAGCAGCCCAACCAGCCGATGACCGACCTGCGGGTGCTGGCGGCGCTGGCCGACGCGCTGGGGCGTCCGCTGGGCATCCGGACGGCCCGGCAGGCGCTCACCGAGCTCGACGAGCTGGGCTCCTGGGACGGCACCCGGGTGCAGTTGGTGCGGACCCGCGGGGTCGCCGGACCGGCCGAGGGCGAGTTGGCGCTGGCCACCTGGCGCGAGTTGATCGACGGTTCCCGCTCCAACGACGGCGAGCAGGCGCTGCAGGCCACCGCCCGTCCGGTGCTGGCCCGCACCTCGCCCGAGGTGGCGCAGGCGCACGGCCTGGTCGACTCGGTGACCATCACCGGCGGCGACGGCTGGCTGACCCTGCCGCTGCAGATCACCCCGGGGATGGCACCCGACACGGTCTGGGTGCCCACCCACGCGCCGGGCACGCCGTTGTCCGAACTCGGCCTGGTGCACGGTGCCGGCGTCACGGTGAGCGACCCGGGTGAGGCGTCCAGCGAAGGAGGTGCGGCATGATCCCGCTCGATCTGTCCCTGTTCGGCACCGACCCGTGGTGGCTGGTGCTGATCAAGGTGGTGGTGCTGTTCGTGGTGCTGCTGGTCTGGACGATCTTCAACGTCTGGTACGAGCGCCGGCTGGTGGGCAAGATGCAGCACCGGCTGGGCCCCATCATGAACGGCCCGTTCGGCCTCGGCCAGGCCCTGGCCGACGGCATGAAGCTGCTGATCAAAGAGGACTTCCGGCCCAAATCGGCCGACCGGGTGCTGTTCACCCTGGCGCCGCTGATCGCCGGCACCGCCGCGTTCACCGCCTGGTCGGTGATGCCGTTCGGCGGCGAGGTCGAGGTGTTCGGCGTCCGGACCCGGCTGCAGCTCACCGACCTGCCGATCTCGGTGCTGGTGATCCTGGCGGTCGCCTCGGTCGGCATCTACGGCTTCGTGCTGGCCGGCTGGTCGTCCAACTCGCCGTATTCGCTGCTCGGCGCGCTGCGCTCGTCGGCGCAGATGATCTCCTACGAGCTGAGCATGGGCCTGGCGCTGGTGGCGGTCTTCCTGCACAGCAAGTCGATGTCCACCTCGCAGATCGTCGAGGCCCAGGGCCAGCCGCTGCTGATCTTCGGCCAGGACTGGGGCTTGCAGAGCTGGTACTTCCTGCTGCTGATCCCGTCGTTCGTGATCTACGTGATCTCGATGGTCGGCGAGACCAACCGGGCGCCGTTCGACCTGCCGGAGTGCGAATCGGAGCTGGTGTCGGGCTACCTGACCGAATACTCCGGCTTCCGCTACGCCATCTACTTCCTGGCCGAGTACATCAACATGGCCACCGTCTCGGCGGTCTGCACCACCTTGTTCGTCGGCGGCTACCACGCCCCCTGGCCGATCAACTGGCTGGTCCCGGCAATGGACCAGGGCTGGTGGGGCCCGCTGTGGTTCGCGCTCAAGGTGCAGCTGTTCATCTCGCTGTTCGTCTGGCTGCGCGGCACCCTGCCGCGGTTCCGCTACGACCAGTTCATGACCCTGGGCTGGAAGTGGCTGATCCCGATCTCGCTGGTCTGGGTGATGCTGGTCGCCACCGTGCGGATCGCCCGGGCCGAGGGCTGGCTGGCCAACCCGCTCGTGATCGGCATCGCCGCCGTGGTGGTGATCGCACTGTTCGCGCTGTGGTGGCTGCTGGACCGAGAACCCGAGCCGGAACCGGAGAGTACCGCGGCCTTCGACCCGTTCGCCGGCGGCTATCCGGTGCCGCCGATGCCGGGCCAGCGGCTGCCCGAGCAGGCCGACGTACTGCACGCCGAAGCGGAAAGGACACACACCTGATGGCTTCTCTCGCAGATCAGTGGGCCGGTTTCGGCGTCACCTTCCGGACCATCTTCCGCAAGACCTTCACCCAGGGCTATCCCGAGAAGGGCAAGGTCAAGGTCACCGCGCCGCGGTTCCACGGCCGGCACCAGCTGAACCGCTGGCCCGACGGCCTGGAGAAGTGCGTCGGCTGTGAGCTGTGCGCCTGGGCCTGCCCGGCCGACGCCATCTACGTGGAGGGCGCCGACAACACCGAGGAGGCCCGGTTCTCGCCCGGCGAGCGGTACGGCTCGGTGTACCAGATCAACTACCTGCGCTGCATCCTGTGCGGGTTGTGCATCGAGGCCTGCCCGACCCGGGCGCTGACCATGACCAACGAGTTCAAGCTGGGCGACACCACCCGCGAGAAGATGATCTACACCAAGGACCGGCTGCTGGCTCCGCTGCTGCCCGGCATGGAGGCGCCGCCGCATCCGCGCCGGCTCGGCGACGACGAACAGACCTACTTCCTGGGGCTGCCGAAGACGGGGACGCCGGACACCCGGACGCCGTCGGTGCAGGAGGCCCGATGAACGTCGTGTTCTGGATCTGCGCCCCGCTGATGGTGTTGGGCGGCCTGGGCCTGATCCTGTTCCGCAAGGCGGTGCATTCGGCGCTGTCGATGGCGCTCACCATGGTCTGCCTGGCGGTGCTGTACGCGTCCCTGGACGCCCCGTTCCTGTTCGCCATCCAGATCATCGTCTACACCGGCGCGGTGCTGATGCTGTTCCTGTTCGTGCTGATGCTGGTCGGCGTCGACACCCCGGACTCGATCGTGGAGACGATCAAGGGCCAGCGGGTGCTGTCGGCGCTCGGCGCGCTGGGCCTGCTCGGGCTGATGGTGTTCGCGATCGGCGGTGCGATCGTCACCCCGGCGAAGACCATGGAGGCGGCCACCGCGGCCGGTGGCGGCAACGTCGAGTCGATCGCGCAACTGCTGTTCGGACGCTACGTGTGGGTCTTCGAACTCACCTCGGCGCTGCTGATCACCGCGGCCGTGGGGGCGATGATCTTCGCCCACGCGCAGCGCACCAAGCCGAAGCTGGGCCAGAAGGAGCAGGCGCAGGAGCGGATGAAGGCCTACGCCGCCAGCGGCGCCCACCCCGGCTCGCTGCCGAATTCGGGCGTGTTCGCCACCAGCAACTCGATCGCCACCCCGGCCCTGCTGCCCGACGGCAGCATCGCCGAGGAGTCGATCAGCCGGACCCTCGCCGAACGCGGCGCCCAGCTGGACAGCGTCCAGTTGAAGCAGATCACCGCGGACGCCTTCGCCGAGGCCGAGCGGGTGCGTGACGAGGAGGAGGAAGAGCTGTGATCGAGGAGTACCTCTACCTGGCGGTGATCCTGTTCGTGATCGGCGCGATCGGCGTGATGATCCGGCGCAACGCGCTGGTGGCGTTCATGTCGGTGGAGCTGATGCTGAACGCGGCCAACCTGGCGCTGGTCGCCTTCGCCTACCACCACGGCAGCTTCGACGGCCAGCTGGCCAGCTTCTTCGTGATGGTGGTGGCGGCCGCCGAGGTGGTCGTCGGGCTGGGGATCATCGTCAGCATCTACAAGACCCGCCGTTCGACCTCGGTCGACAACGCGAACCTGCTGAACCAGTGAGGGACCGCATGCTCTGCACACCGATCGATACCCGGGCCCGTTGGTCGAGCGTGTCGACACCGCTCACCGGCGAGGTCTCGACCAGCGATGAGGGGATGAGCCGATGATTCCGATGGAAGTCGTCGAGCCGGTCGCGGCGACCGGGCTGTTCGGCTACGCCTGGCTGATGATCGCGCTGCCCGCGCTGGGCGCCCTGCTGCTGCTCGGCTTCGGCCGCCTGCTCGGCAAGGCCGGCCCGGCGCTGGCGGTGGCGATGATCACCGGATCGTTCCTGGTCGCGGTGACGCTGTTCGTCCAGCAGCTGGGCTCGCCGGCGCAGGCGCGCGCGGTGTCGGTGCCGCTCTACACCTGGTTCAGCACCGGCTCCTGGCAGCTGGACGTCGGGCTGCTGGTCGACCAGCTGTCCATCCTGTTCGCCCTGCTGATCACCGGCGTCGGCGGCCTGATCCACGTCTACTCGCTGGGCTACATGGCGCACGACCCGCGCAAGCGCCGCTTCTTCGGCTACCTGAACCTGTTCGTCGCCGCCATGCTGATCCTGGTGCTGGCCGACAACTACCTGGTGCTGTTCGTCGGCTGGGAGGGCGTCGGCCTGGCGTCCTACCTGCTGATCGGGTTCTGGCAGCACAAGCCGTCCGCTGCGGCCGCGGCGAAGAAGGCCTTCGTGATGAACCGGGTCGGCGACCTGGGCATGGTGCTGGCCGTCTCGACGATGCTGGCCCAGTTCGGCTCGTCCGCGTTCATCGACGTCAACCAGGGCGCCGCCCACCTGGAGGGCCCGTGGGCCACGGTGATCGGGATGCTGCTGCTGCTCGGCGCCTGCGGCAAGTCGGCGCAGGTTCCGCTGCAGGCCTGGCTGCTGGACGCCATGGAGGGCCCGACCCCGGTGTCGGCGCTGATCCACGCCGCCACCATGGTCACCGCCGGCGTCTACCTGGTGGTGCGCAGCCACGCCATCTTCGACCTCAGCCCGACCGCGCAGGCCGCGGTGGTGATCGTCGGCACGGTGACGCTGCTGGCCGGCGCCTGGATCGGCACCTCCAAGGACGACATCAAGAAGGTGCTGGCCGGCTCCACGATGAGCCAGATCGGCTACATGATGCTGGCCGCCGGCATCGGCCCGGCCGGCTACGCCTTCGCCATCTTCCACCTGCTCACCCACGGCGCGTTCAAGGCGAATATGTTCCTCGGCGCCGGCTCGGTGATGCACGGCATGGACGACGACGTCGACATGCGGCACTACGGGGCGCTGGCCAAGTACCTGCCGGTCACCTTCTGGACCTTCACCATGGGCTACCTGGCGATCATCGGCTTCCCGCTCACCGCCGGCTACTTCTCCAAGGACCACATCATCGAGGCCGCCTTCGGCCGCAGCATGCTGGTCGGCACGCTGGCGCTGCTCGGTGCCGGGGTGACCGCGTTCTACATGACCCGGCTGATGCTGATGACCTTCGCCGGCCGCAAGCGCTGGCTGGACGGCGTCCATCCGCACGAGTCGCCGGCGGTGATGACGGTGCCGCTGATGGTGCTGGCGGCGCTCAGCGTGGTCGCCGGTGCCGCGATGAACTGGTGGATCCAGGACTGGCTGGAGCCGTCCACCGGTGCCCATCCGCACGAGGTGGAGCTGCTGCCCACCCCGATCGGCTGGCTGACCATGATCGTGGTCGCCGCCGGGGTGCTGATCGGCTGGCTGGTCTTCGGACGCCGTCCGATCCCGGCCACCGCGCCGGCCGGCAACCCGCTGGCCGTGGCCGGCCGCAACGACCTCTACGGCGACGCGTTCAACGACGCCCTGGTGGTTCAGCCGGTGATGGGCATGTCCCGGGCCGCGGTGCTGACCGACGCCAAGGGCATCGAGGGATTCGTCGGAACGCTGAGCCGGGCGATCGGCGGCCTGAGCGTCGGCGGACGCCGGACGCAGAACGGCTATGTCCGCAGCTACGCGCTGACCATGGTGCTGGGCGTCCTGGTGGTCGGTGCCGTGTTGATCCTCGGCCTGGCCGGCTGAGGGAGGAGCTGAGATGAGTGTGCTTACCCTGCTGGGGCTGATTCCGCTGCTCGGGGCGCTGGTGCTGGCGCTGCCGGTGCGCGGCGCGGCCAGGGCGATCGGCCTGGGCTTCTCGGTGCTCACCCTCGCCGTGGCGGTGCTGGTCGCCGTGCAATTCGCCGGCGGTGCCGACCTGAGCGTCCGGCAGCCCTGGATCGCCGCCTTCGGCGCGTTCTGGGCGCTGGGCGTGGACGGCATGGGCCTGGTGATGGTGCTGCTGACCACCATCCTGACCCCGCTGGTGCTGGCCGCCGACTGGAAGATCGCCGGCCACGGGCGGTGGAACGCCCAGGGCTACTTCGCGATGGCGCTGGCCCTGGAGGGCACCGCGCTGTTCACCTTCCTGGCCGACGACGTGCTGCTGTTCTACGTGTTCTTCGAGGCCACGCTGATCCCGATGTACTTCCTGATCGGCGGGTTCGGCGGCGAGCACCGCCGGG
>NZ_JASGDE010000220.1:0-33877 GCF_047607385.1 Micropruina sp. | reverse complement strand
TCGAGACCTCTCGCGTCCGACCCGGTCTCGACAGGCTCGACCAACGGCGAGCGGTGATTCCCTAAGCTGACCGTCATGTCCAGCGTCGAGGTCCGTGAGGTGGAGCGCTGGTTCCTGCGCCGCGGCTTCTCCGCGCTGCTCGACGGGACGTCGGTGCGACGCCGCCGAGCGGCCCGGCTGGCCCGGGCGATGGCGGTGGTGTTCGTGCTGGTGATGCTGTTCGAGGTGCCCTCGTACACCAGCAATCTGTGGCAGTCGGTGGGGGTCTCGGTGGTCGCGGTGCTGGTCACCTGGGCGCTCGGCAATCTGATCCAGCGGCGTCCGCTGTTCGCGTTGCCGGAGCGGGTGACCTGGCTGGAGCGGACCGTGTTCCTGGTCGTGCCGAGCCTGGTCGTGCTGGTCACCCCGCACGAGGCGATCGTGGTGGAGGACCTCGAGGTGCCCGGTGAATGGCTGGCGTTCGCGGCCGCGGTGGTGCTGTTCCTGGTGCAGCTGGTGCTGTTCGGTTTCGTGAACCTGCTCGCCTACAGCGGGCTGATCGCGCTGGGACCGTGGCTGCGCCGGCGGGTGATGGCGTCCTTCCTGGCCGGCGGGACGGCGATCGGCCGCACCCTGCCGATGCTGCTGGGCGTGGTCGGGTTCCTGTTCTTCACCGGCGAGCTGTGGCAGGCGTTCGGACGCCTGTCGCCGCTGGCCTACCTGCTCGCGGTGCTGCTCTTCGTCGGGTTGAGCTGGCTGTTCCTGCACACCCGGGCGCTCGACCTGCGTGCCCTGGCGCGCTTCGAGCGGTCCGGCGAGGTGGAGGAGCTGGTCGAGGGGACGCCGCTGGCCGGCGGCCGGATCGACACCCCGGCGATGTGTCCGCTGACCGGTGAGCAGGAGCAGAACCTGCGGCTGGTGATGGTGATCTCGAAGCTGACCATCGCCACCGTGGTGGGCCTGGCGGTGTTCGTCTTCTTCGTGCTGCTGGGGCTGATCACCGTGGACGCCGAGGTGGTGCGGTCCTGGACGCAAGCGCCGCCGGAGGTGCTGCTGAGCTGGAGCACCGAACTGCACAGCTACGCGTTGACGTTGCAGCACCTGCGGGTCTGCGGGTTCCTGGCGGTGTTCTCCGGCTTCTACTTCGCGGTCGTCTCGGCCACCGACCCGGTGCTGCGGGAGGGACTGCGCGACGACGTCGAGGATGACGTCCGGCAAGCCTGCGCGGCGCGGTTGGTGGCGTTGCGACTGTTCCCCGAGCAGCCGGACAATGCCGTCCGCACCGTCGTCCGGGACAAGGAAGACGCCGAGACTCCGTCCGAACCGACGGAAGACTCGCTCCCGGCGGACCCGGTGCGGACACGGGCCGTGTCGACCAAGCCCGCGCCGACCGACTCGGCGTCGACCGAGTGATCAGTCGAGGTCGCGGACGAACTCCCAGGTGAGGGTGCCGGTCCGGATCGTCGCCGTGCCGGCGGCGCAGACCGCGGAACCCTTGCCCCGCGGTGCCAGGATCGCGGCCACCTCGCGCATCGGGTAGCTCTGGGTCTTACCGTTTCGTTTCACCTTTGCGGTGCCGGTCGCGTTGCCGCGGGTGAACATCAGAGCGTCCGGCTGGCCGGTGTAGGCGCCCTCGAAGTCGCCGTCGATGCGCACCTGCTCGGTGCGCTTGTCGATGGTCAGCGTGATCGGGTGGTCCTCGTCGAACTCGAACGTGTAGAGGCCGTTGTGGAAGGTCACCTCGACGTCGGTGACGGTGCCCTTGCCGGTCGCACCGTTGACCCCGGTGACGGTGAACCCGGTCGCCTTGTAGTCACCGAACGGGCACCCCTCGGCCTGCCCGTCGGTGATGGTCGGTCCCGGTGCCGGGTCGGTCGATACTGGGGTCGGGTTGGCGCTGATCGCGGGCGGAGTCGAGGCCGGCGGCGTGGCCGGAGCGGCGCTGCACCCCGCCACCAGCGCCGGGACGGCCAGCAGCAGGGCGAGCGGACGGCGAAGGATCGGCATCCCGGGATGGTACCCGGCCTGCCGGTCCACGCTCAGGACGCCTCGGCGATCCGCCGACGCAGCGCCTCCAACTCCTCGGTCAGTTCCGCCGGGAGCCGGTCCCCGAACTGGGCGAAGTACTCCTGGGTCAGGTCGGCCTCCTGGGCCCACGCCGCCGGGTCGAGCGCGAACAGCTCGTCCAGCTGCGCCTCGGTCAGGTCCAGGCCGTCCAGGTTCAGGTCTTCACGTTTCGGCAGCCGGCCGTTCAGCGAGTCGACCGCGTCCACCTCGCCGTTCACCCTTCTCAGCGCCCACTCGATGGCGCGGGCGTTGTCGCCGAAGCCGGGCCACAGGAAGCGGCCGTCGGCGTCCTTGCGGAACCAGTTCACCTGGAACACCCGCGGGGCGTGCTCGCCCAGGGTGTCGCCGACCCGCAGCCAGTGCGCCCAGTAGTCGGCCATGTTGTAACCGCAGAACGGCAGCATCGCGAACGGGTCGCGACGCAGCGCGCCGACGGCGCCCTCCGCGGCGGCGGTCTGCTCCGAACTGACCGTCGCACCCACGAAGACGCCCTGGCGCCAGTCGTAGGTCTCGGTGATCAGCGGGACGTTGTGCGCCCGGCGTCCACCGAACAGGATGACGTCGATCGGGACACCGGCCGGGTCCTCCCAGTCGTCGGAGATGGACGACGCCTGGTCGGCGCGCACGGTGAACCGGCTGTTCGGGTGGGCGGCCTTGCCGGGGGAGTCCGGCGTCCAGTCGTTGCCCTGCCAGTCGATCAGGTGCGCCGGCGGCTCGTCGGTCATCCCCTCCCACCACACGTCGCCGTCGTCGGTCAGCGCCACGTTGGTGAAGATCGTGTCGTGGTCGAGGGCAGCCAGCGCGGTCGGGTTGGTGGTCGCCGACGTCCCGGGTGCGACGCCGAAGAAGCCGGCTTCGGGGTTGATCGCGTACAGGCGTCCGTCGGCGCCGGGACGCATCCAGGCGATGTCGTCGCCGATGGTCTCCACCTTCCAGCCCGGAATGGTGGGACGCAGCATCGCCAGGTTGGTCTTGCCGCAGGCCGACGGGAAAGCGGCGGTCAGATGGTAGGTGCGGCCGTCCGGCCCGGTGATCTTGAGGATCAGCATGTGCTCGGCCAGCCAGCCCTCGTCGCGAGCCAGCACCGAGGCGATCCGCAGCGCGTAGCACTTCTTGCCGAGCAGCGCGTTGCCGCCGTAGCCGGAGCCGAACGACCAGATCTCCCGGGTCTCCGGGAAGTGCGCGATGTACTTCTCGTCGTTGCACGGCCAGGGCACGTCCGGACGCGCGGCGCCGTCGGCGTCGACCAGCGGGTAGCCGACCGAGTGCACCGCGGGAACCCAGTACTCGCCGGCGCCGATGTGGCTCAGCGCCTCGGTGCCGATCCGGGTCATGATGCGCATGTTGACCACCACGTAGGGCGAATCGGTGATCTCCACGCCCAGCTTCGAGATGTCGCCGCCCAGCGGACCCATCGAGAACGGGATGACGTACATCGTGCGACCGCGCATGCAGCCGTCGAACAGGCCGGCCAGCTTCTGCTTCAGCTTGGCCGGCTCGGCCCAGTTGTTGGTCGGGCCGGCGTCGGCCTCGCGCTCGGAGCAGATGAACGTGCGCGACTCCACCCGGGCCACGTCGGACGGTGTGGAACGCGCCAGGTAGCTGTTCGGACGCTTCTCCGGGTTCAGCCTGATCAGCGTCCCGGCGTCCACCATCTCGGCGTAGAGTCGGTCGCGTTCTTCCTCGGAGCCGTCACACCAATGGATGGCATCGGGTTGGGTGAGTTCGGCCACCCCGGCGACCCAGGTCACCAGCGCCTCGGTGGCGTCGGGTGGCGCCGTCTCGGCGATCTGACGGGATTCGACCGGCATTGCGGACTCCTTCTGCCTGCCACGCTGCAGGCGGTTGGTGCTTTTCTCCATCCTGCCGTAACGCGGGCGGGTTCGGGGGCTGTTGGCCGGACGCGCCGTCCCGGTTGGACGCGCCTCCACCCGATCAACTAGAGTTGTCGGTCGGTGGTTCGGCAGCGGCCGGGCACCGGCCCAAGCGCTCGTAGCTTAATGGATAGAGCAGCTGACTACGGATCAGCAGGTTGGGGGTTCGAGTCCCTCCGAGCGCGCCGATGTGATCAGAGCCCGTGGTGCCGTTGGTACTCGGGCTCTTTGCGTTGCCGGGTTCGGTCTCGCCATGCTCCGCATTCGGCGCTGACGTGCGACCGGTGTTCGGGGGCCTGCGCCCAGCGGACTTGCGCAACCGGTGGCCTCGGACGTCCGAGCGATAGCGCGGACGGGGTTCGGCTGTCGGCGTCCGGACTCGACTCGGCATGGAGTCCCGCGGTCGCGTGTCTTTGGTCGCCTCGTCGTCATCATGTGGTAACTCGACCGCCATTTGAGTCGGTGTTCGACGGTACGGAGATGGGGCCGATTTTACTTAGGGTAAGTATATTCAATCCTAGTTGAATTAGATTGCTGGGCTGTGTGATCATGTCGCTACCCCCAAAAAGTGACCCCATATGTGAACCCGAGCACGCTCGCGTCCGCTGTCTGCACCACTCATAGTGGCGCCGGTCGCCAGTGTGTCGACCATGATTACCTGCATCAAGCCTGTCGTCGATCAAGCAATGACGGACGACCGGTGGAGCATGCCCAAAAATGGAATATCTGGGACCCTTCCTGGCGAAGGGTCGGCTGAAGCGCGCGAATGTCCGCATATGTTCGCTGAATGGGGTATGCACCTTGTCCCGTGCATAACGTCCTGCAGTACCACCGCAATAACACAGAGGAGCACACCCCCATGCGCAAGCCCCCAGCGCTATCGCGGCTACTCGTCGCGGCACTGACCGTGGTCGCAATCACCCCTGCCGCCACCGGTGTGGCGCACTCCGCCACGCCTGCCTACCCGCACATCTGGGCGCCCACGGCCCACGCTTTCCAGACGTTGCCCGACTACGCACCGGTCGATGCCAACAGCCGATCCATTGTGCAGAATGTCAAGCAGTACGGCATCGAGCAGTACGGCGTACCGGCTCGTGATCTGCCGTCGATGAACCTGGCCACCCATCAGTACTCGAACCCGCTCTGGAAGGCGAAGAACTCCGATCCGACCTACGACATCCAGTTCAGCGATTGCCAACACAAGGGCTATCTGCCCAGCGTGTTCCAGGATCTGAAGGGCGTCCATATTCCGGAGAAGGCAGTCCCGTCCGAGGGCAGCGACGGCCAGATCGTCGTGTTCAATGTGGACAGTGGTCGCTATGTCGAGCTCTGGCAGTCTTTCAAGCTGCACGACAAGTGGTTTGCCTGCTGGGGCAGCTCGATCACGAACTCGTACGAGTCGGAGGGGATTTTCCCGTCGCCGAAGGGGGTCTCGGCGTCGGGGGCTGCCCTGGAGCCGTACACGGTCAAGGTGGAGGAGCTCAAGGCCGGACGGATCGACCACGCCATCGGCATCGCCGTTCCCCCGGAGGTGATCGACACGCACATCTCCAGGCCGGCGACGCGAACGGACGGGCTGCAGCCGCGGACCGTCAAGACGCTCTCGCTGGGCCAGTATCTGCGGTTGCCGGCCAGCCTCGATGTCGATTCGTTGAATCTGCATCCGGTCGCGAAGGCGATCGCCAAGGCGGCCCAGAAGTACGGCTTCATGGTCATGGACGGCAGCGGCGGCATCAACATCTCGCTGGAGAACGCTGCGACCTTCGCCACCGACCCCTATCCCGAACTGTTCGGCAACGCCGACAACTACAACGTGATGTGGGGCGGGCGGAGCCGGCAGTACGACCCGTTCCCCTTCGACAAGCTGCAGGCGCTGAGCCGGAACTATGTGCCGTCCGCGGACGTGCTGATCGAGGTGACCGACGAGCGCGACGACAGCTTCGGATTCAGGGCGCACGGTGCGCCGGACGGCGCGCGGATGGTGATCACCTGGTGGCGTGACAAGCAGGACCAGTTCACCACCGTGCGGACCATGGACTGGTGGTCCGGAAAGCAGATCGGCTACCGCGATGCCCAGGCCAAGGTCATCGATTCCGAAGGAAACACGTTGGGGATGTCGTCGATCGTGAAGCGTTCCTGAGCGCCAGCGGCCGAGGGTGAAGGCCTCGGCCGCAACGAGTTCAGCTGTGGGTCGCCTGTGCCGGAGGGGCGGCGCAGGTGACCCACAGCTCTTTATGTAGTCGACGCCGCAGCGTTTAGGGTTTTCTGGAGGGCGGGCTGGCGGAAGATCCGTGGCCCGCGACCCTCGACTGATCGACCATTTCGTACTCGGCGTTGGAGCGTCGCGATGGTGCTGGGGGAGCGCGCTTTCGGGATCGTGCCAGACCCAGTCCATCGCCACAATGGAGCCCGACTAGTGATAATCGGGAAGTTGTGGTGGTGTCCGACACAACCGCGACCAGAGCCACCCGTCAATGAAGCCCGGCTTTGATGGCCGGGAAGAGGCTGCGGGTCAAGTACATCATCTGGGACGCAAAGAAATGGCCGCAATGGAGCCCGACCTTGGTGGTCGGGAAGGGGATCGCTGGATTCCGGTCGAGAGCATCACCGGAGCGAGGCCGCAACGGGCCCCGGTGTTGACGGCCGCGAAGAGGCCGACCCGATGGACACCGTCACCACCACCCCACGAGCCGCAATGGAGCCAGCCTTGCTGGCGGGAAGACCCGACAACGCACGCAGCGAACGCACATCGGGCAATGACGCCGCAATGGGGCCCGGCCCTTGGTGGCCGGGGAGAGGCCACAGCTCGCGCTGTTCGTCGACGCCCAGGTGCACGCCGCCGCAATGGAGCCCGGCCTTGGTGGCCGGGAAGAGAGCCGTCCGCCTGGCCCTACCGAGCCGCATACGACGAGCCGCAATGGAGCCCGGCCTTGGTGGCCGGGAAGAGCGCCCGCGAAGCCGTTGAGGCCCGCGCCCGAATACGAGCCGCAATGGAGCCCGGCCTTGGTGGCCGGGAAGAGAGGCGACCATCCAGCGGCGGCAGCGTCATCGACGAGGCCGGCCGCAATGGAGCCCGGCCTTGGTGGCCGGGAAGAGGACGATGATCGGCATGGGCACACCCCCTCGGGCGACGCCGCAATGGAGCCCGGCCTTGGTGGCCGGGAAGAGCAGCTTCCGGACCGCCTTGCGCATGGTCTGGTGGATCATGCCGCAATGGAGCCCGGCCTTGGTGGCCGGGAAGAGGCCGACCCCCGGCAGGTGCTGCTATTCGAGTCGGTGCAAGCCGCAATGGAGCCCGGCCTTGGTGGCCGGGAAGAGCCCGGAAGCCCCATCCGCGTGGATGCCGAAAATATCGCGCCGCAATGGAGCCCGGCCTTGGTGGCCGGGAAGAGGATGTGGCGCGACCGCCGAGGCGACACCGACTACATGGAGCCGCAATGGAGCCCGGCCTTGGTGGCCGGGAAGAGCCGAGAGCTGGGCGTCCCGCTGTATGGGACGACTGGAGGCCGCAATGGAGCCCGGCCTTGGTGGCCGGGAAGAGCCGCGGAGGCTGACGAGGGCCTGAGTGAACTCAAGGATGCCGCAATGGAGCCCGGCCTTGGTGGCCGGGAAGAGTGGCGTCCTGCATCGTACCGTCGGCGCGCTCGAATGCCAGGCCGCAATGGAGCCCGGCCTTGGTGGCCGGGAAGAGGCAACTGGCGAGCCTTCCGGCCCGCCTCGTTCATGTGGCCGCAATGGAGCCCGGCCTTGGTGGCCGGGAAGAGTCGCGCAGCATCGTGCCGAACTGCTTCTGCACCTCGACGCCGCAATGGAGCCCGGCCTTGGTGGCCGGGAAGAGCAGCTACCGCCGCATCGCCGGCTCCAGCAAGTGGAGGCCGCAATGGAGCCCGGCCTTGGTGGCCGGGAAGAGCGACCAGGACCGGCATGCCGACCGCGTCCATGAACGTGCCGCAATGGAGCCCGGCCTTGGTGGCCGGGAAGAGCTCGACGTCCGCAGGCAGCGCGGCGAGTGCGATCGCGCCGCAATGGAGCCCGGCCTTGGTGGCCGGGAAGAGCGATGGCGTCGGCGCGGGACACGCGGCCGGCAATCTGGCCGCAATGGAGCCCGGCCTTGGTGGCCGGGAAGAGACAGCATGTGCGAGAGCACCGTCTCCCACAACTCGCCGCAATGGAGCCCGGCCTTGGTGGCCGGGAAGAGACGGCCGCGTAGGTGCGGGTCGCGAACCGGTGCCGGCCGCAATGGAGCCCGGCCTTGGTGGCCGGGAAGAGGAGCCCGAGCAGTACTTGGCGTTCTCCCGAGTGGCGGCGCCGCAATGGAGCCCGGCCTTGGTGGCCGGGAAGAGCAGCAGATCCCGGTCGACGCGCGGGTGGCGTTGGTCGTGGCCGCAATGGAGCCCGGCCTTGGTGGCCGGGAAGAGCGCTCGACCTACCTGCGCTGCGGGTGGATCGAGTAGCCGCAATGGAGCCCGGCCTTGGTGGCCGGGAAGAGAGAGTGGGCGCTGGCCGACGCCATGCGCAGCAGCGTCGAGCCGCAATGGAGCCCGGCCTTGGTGGCCGGGAAGAGCTGTGTCCGTCTTGTAATAGCTGGCCATCTCTAACCAGCCGCAATGGAGCCCGGCCTTGGTGGCCGGGAAGAGTCTCCCCTCTCGAACCCCTTCAACCTCACGAAGGTTCCGGCCGCAATGGAGCCCGGCCTTGGTGGCCGGGAAGAGGTAGTGCCCGACACTGCGCACCACCAAGATGATGATGCCGCAATGGAGCCCGGCCTTGGTGGCCGGGAAGAGCGGCTGAGCGTAGCCGTTGGTGCTGCCGCCGATCTCACGGCCGCAATGGAGCCCGGCCTTGGTGGCCGGGAAGAGCTTGGGCATGCTCCGGAGCGCGTCGGTCGAGGACACGGGCCGCAATGGAGCCCGGCCTTGGTGGCCGGGAAGAGCGGGTCTGCTTGTACTGCGAATGGACGTTGACGAAGAGGCCGCAATGGAGCCCGGCCTTGGTGGCCGGGAAGAGGTGGCGGGAGCCTTCGCCAGGCTCTCCTCCTTGACCCAGCCGCAATGGAGCCCGGCCTTGGTGGCCGGGAAGAGTCTGGCGCCGGGTCTTCGGCTTGCCCGGGCGCATCCCGCCGCAATGGAGCCCGGCCTTGGTGGCCGGGAAGAGTGGGGCCGATCCTGCACGCGGCTGGATTCTCCGTGATCGATGCCGCAATGGAGCCCGGCCTTGGTGGCCGGGAAGAGCGGTGCGCTGGGGGCTGGTGCCGAGTTGGGCGCGGGACGTGCCGCAATGGAGCCCGGCCTTGGTGGCCGGGAAGAGGGGGAATTGCCGCGCCAGGTATCACCGCCGCCACGGGTCGCCGCAATGGAGCCCGGCCTTGGTGGCCGGGAAGAGTGCGATCTTGAGCGCGGGGACGGCACTCATGCGAATGCGCCGCAATGGAGCCCGGCCTTGGTGGCCGGGAAGAGTCGATCGCCGCATCCAGCTGCGCGTTGCCGAGCTGCTCGCCGCAATGGAGCCCGGCCTTGGTGGCCGGGAAGAGAGCTATTCAGGAATCTAGCATCTGACTAGGGCAGTTGCCAGCTTTTGCGAGCGCTGCTCGCTGGAGGTGGCCTTGAAGGGTGCTTTGGACGCCCGCGTGGGCAGGCGACTGTCGTCTGACAAGGGCGCGAACGCTGGCGCTCACTTGTCCTGGCAGCGGAGTGCTCGTCATACGATCTGATCCCCGCGCTGGGGTAGTTGTTCCCGGTGGCCGACGAATGTGAAGCGGGCATCATCAAGGTTCCCGAGATCGATGATCACGACTGAGTCCGCAGCCAAGTTCATTATGCCTTCGGCCGATGCCCGCAGCCGGGTGAGCTCCGTCTTGGTCAGGTCGCAGACGAACACCGAGTATTGCAGCCGTTCCCCGTGGGCTTCCATGAGCTTGCAGATGCGTCGCAGGCGGGACGGCTCGCGTATGTCGTAGGCGATCAGGTGGCGACGACGGGGCATCCCGGTCACCTCGTCACGAACGGTGTGTAGGTGGGTAGTTCGCCGAGCAGGTGGGCGGCGAGCATGCGGGCTTGCACTTCGAGTGCTCGACGGTAGGTCACTCGGTAGCCGAAGTGGGGATGGGTGATCTCGTGGTCGAGCCTCCGCTCGTAGGCGCGAAGGACGGAGCGACGTCCGTCGGCTTGGAGTTGGCATCCGCCGGCGCGGGAGACGAAGCTGCTGTCCCGAACCTCACCGTTGTTCAGCAGTTGGAGCACCACGCTCTCGGCGATGAGTGGCCGGAACTCTTCAGCAAGGTCGAGCGAAAGTGCCGGGCGGCCGAAGCGCGGACGATGCAGAAAGCCCAGGTAGGGGTCCAGGCCAACTGAGTGGAGGGTTGTCGTCAGGTCCTTGATCAGGAGCGAATAGGTGAAGGAAAGCAGCGCGTTGAGAGGATCGGGCGGCGGTCGCCGGGCACGCCCGTTCTCGTCGAATGGCGAGACGTCCACCTTGGCTGCCGACGCCACCATGGTGGTGAACTTACCGAAGTAGAGTCGTGCCGCGGTTCCCTCGATGCCGAGCAGGCTCGGAATAGTCTCGACACCACGTGCCGATGTGACCAGAGCGCGCAGTTGATCCACGACGGCCGCTACGTCGCCCCGGGAGTTGCGGCGAAGAAGGACCCGGCTGTTGTGGATCTTGCCTGCGATCATTGCTTTCGCGATCGTGGTTGCGGCAGGCGGCGGTGCTGAGTACTGCGCTCTTCGCAGTTCCACGTTCTTTGCCGGGAGCCCTTCCGCCATCCCGCAGAACCATCCCCCATAGGTGAACCAGAGAAGCGGAGCTTCCCGCGCCATCAACTCGCGCACCGCCTGCGTCGAGACCGATACGTTGCCGAATAGGCAGACCTGCGACACATCGATCAGCCGGAAGGTCGCCGCCACTGCTCCGTCCTGGAACACCTCCAGCCGCCCACGACGGACGCCGACCGTCGCCCCTTGGGTGGTGACGTAGACCGGACGAGAATGGCGGTCGGGTGCCATCACACGCCGGAGTGCCGTGCGCTCGCGCGCTCGAACGGCCAGGGCGTTGGTCTCGTCGGGTAGGCAGATCCCGACCAGGGAGCATCGTGGACATTTGGGGCTGTTGACGAGTGGAGCCGGTGCTTGTTCAGAGCCGGCGACCTTCCAGAGTGCGCGCAGTGTCTCCACGATCTCGGCGATCGCATCGTCGTCGACCGTGATCTTTATCCGACGCCGAACCTCGGCATACCAGATCTCGGCGTGGGAAACGTCGTATCCGGACTCTCGCAGGAGAAGCGCCTGGATCAAGGACTGTACGCGATCACTCGGCCAGGCCCCTCCGTCGTCCGTCGGCCTACCCTTCTTGTAGTCGACCGGGACGACTTTGCCGCCGGCGTCGCCTTCGACGAGGTCGATCTTTCCGGTCAGGCCCAGCCTGGTTGAGGTGAGCCAGACGGACGTCGCCCGCCGTCCTTCCCAGGCGTCCGCCTTGTCCGGCAGGTCGCCCGCTTGCGTGTCGACAACACGGTGGATATAGAGGCCCTCCTCCACATCATCGTTGGCCGTGAATCGTGACTGCACCCATTCCAGATGAAAGAGCCGCGGGCAATAAGTGAACTCGTTGACCATGCGGGCAGGGACGGTCTCCGGAAGTCCGGGAAGATCCGGCCTGATGATCGTCATGATCTGACCGGTGTCAGGACGCCGGCGGACTTGCCGCCGGGAGGCTGATAGCGTCGCGCGCGGCACACATGGACGATGCCCAGCGCGACGAGATCGTCCTGCTTGCCCGCCGGGCCAGGACGTCCTCCCACCTTGCTCAGTGCCGGATGCTCGATCAATGCCGTGATGCCGGCGGTGCCGAGCGGCTGCTCCCAGACCGGGAGCCGCAATTCGTCATACGGTCGCGAGCCGTTCACCTTCACGGCATGCCAGCCGCTGCTCAGCGGACGCCTCCTCGACGACACCGTGGTGCGCAGCAACGGATAGCTCATCAGGGCGAGCCAGGTGGCACCCGGTACTCCGCGCATGCTGGGGGATCCCGCACCGTCTTCGGTGGCGTCCCACATTGCCCTGTGATCGAGGTACTCCCCGGTGACACCGGCGACTCGGCGCCAGCCGACCATGGCCTGACGGAGATGGTCGGGCTCTTTCCGGATCTGTTCGAGCGGCTTGTCGAGCATGGTCGCCATGGACTGCTTGCCCGACGGGGCCGCGAACTGACTGATCGCGACCCGTCCCTTGTCGTCCGCCGCCAGATCGGTGACCAGGCTCGACAGCCAGCGCAGCGCTTCGCCGCGTTGAGCGTCGGACATGTCTCGCACCAGGGGTTGTGTCGCGGAACTGAGCCGGGCCTGCGGGACGCGAAGCCCGTCGGGTGCGGCGCCCGGCGGTGGGAATCCCGCCCCCACTCCCGGTAGGGACGCCCCCTCGTCGATGCCGGCCACGATCGCAGCCAGGTCAGCCACGACGGCGTCGATGTCGTCGTGCGGGCCGCACAGCACCGCGGTCAGGTCGCTGCGGTTCCAGCGCAGCCGCGTCCTGGCCTCGGTGAACTCACTGAGCAACCGCAGGACGCCTATCGCTGCCAGGATGCCCAAGGGTGAGTCGCCGGTGAGTGCCGGCATTCTGACCTCGTTCATGATCCCTCCCCTGACACGGTCATATCGGCGCAACGGACGATCGCTTCCAGCAGTGCCAACCCCCACCACCCGTAGCGCCAGTTGAGGGCCTGGAACCGTTCCGCATGGCTCAGATCCACCTGCCGCGGCAGATCAGCCTCGACCACGGTGCCGTCGATGTCGGTGAGAAGCCGATGCTCGGCTCCGTCGACGACAGGCGGCAGCAAAGGCCGCGCGTGGCCATGGTGACTTGCGACCAGATGCAGCAGGAGATCGGGATCGACCAGCAGGGGTCGCTCCGAGGCGGCCAGGTAGGCAGCCACCAGCGCGTGCGACCACGCCTCGTGACGAGCCCGTGGGGGAAGACCGCTGCGACGCCGGGCATCCCTGTGCCGTTGCAGGTCACCCGGCGGCATTCCCGACTTGGCAAGCGGCTCGGACGCGATGGCGGCGCGCACCGGATCGCCTTCGAAGAGCATCGCCTGGAATCGTGGGTCGACTTTGCCGATGTCGTGCCAGCCCGCCGCATCGCCGATGATCGCTGTCAGCTCCGGGGGCGACTGGAGGAAGCGGGCGATCTCCTCAGCCCGTTTTCGTACGGCCGCACCGTGTGTGCGCAATGTCACCGTTGTGAGGAGATGTGCCGTGCCGTCATCGGTGTCTTCGGACGCCTCCTGCCACGGTGCGGACGACTTCTCCGGTCGCAGGATGGCGACGGGTTCGGAGAAGTACTGCTCGCCGTCGCTGTTTCCTTTGCCCTTGAAAACCGCTGCCTGCATCGTGGCGTTCGTCATCGCGTCGATCAGGCGAGTTCGGCGCGTGTCGGCCTGGGCCGCGTCACGGCGATCCCACGGGCTGTCAGAGACCGGTTCGGCATTGCTCAGCCAGCTCTGCAGCTGTTTCCCGCATGCGGTTTCGAGGTCGGCCTTGGTGTCCGGATCGTCCGTGGTTCGCCACCGGGCCACGCTCTCCCACACGTTCGGATCGGGCAGCGGCAGGCCCAGGCGTCGGGGGAGTCCTTCGTCCAGGCGTAGCACCGGCTGTCCACGATCGAGTGCCGCGAGTTCTGCGACATCCTGCACCCGGTCCTTGGCGGAAGGAGACCATCCATAGCGATCCAGGCCGCCGAGTTCGGACGGCACCACGACGAGGTCGCCCGGCCGCAACGAGCCCGGCCGCACCCACTGCCATCGCGCCGTGCCGTCCGGCTGGGTCTCGTAGCGCAGCACCACGGCATCGACGTCGTCCCCGAACGGGATCTCCCAGTCCTCGTCGTCGTCCCAATCGCTGATCGGGACCTGTTTCTCACCGCTGAGCCAGCGCCGCACCGCGGAAAGGGGGACGTCCACGCACTCCTCGGCGCGGACCGGGATCGAGTTGATGGCGAGATTCGCCGAGCCCCGATCGATCGGGGTGCGGTCAGGATGGAGAAGTCCGTCGCGCCAGGCGAGCGACACCGGTGCGACGCCGTGGTCGAGCCCGTGCAGGTAGGGATCCACCGGTGCGTCGTTGACTGGAGCGGGCCCGGTCCGCGCCCACGCGTCGAGGTGCGCCGGCAGGAGGAACGGCGTATCGGGCATCGCGGACAGTGCATCGCTCGGCTGGGTGATCCCGCGGAGTGCCAGAGGCGACACGTCGAGGCCGTCGTCTTCGTCCGCCAGCCGCCCGATGAAATCCGCGGTTCGAAGCCGGGCCTGGCCGTACACCGGAGGCTTCGGGTCATCGTCATGCACCACGATGATGCTGGCGCCGTCCTGATCCCCGCGGCGGTTGACCCGGCCGATCCGCTGAACCAGCGCGTCCCAGGAGGCGCTCTCGGTGACGAGGCTGGACGCGTCCAGATCGATGCCGACCTCGACCGTTTGGGTCGCGACCAAGACGGCCGGCGCCGGCGTCCGGTCGCGTCCGGCTTCGAATAATTCGAGGGCCCGGGCCACCACCGCCTCCCGGTCGTACTGGCGACTGCGACCGATCAGCAGCAGGAGTTCAGCCGACTCGGGCAGCGACTTGGCCAGTTCGGTGTGGACGGCGCGAGCCCTGTCGATGGTGTTGCACACCACCAGTACTCGCGCAGCCGGCGCGTCAGCCTCTGCGACGGCCTCGTTCACCAGCGTCTTCACCGCCGCCGACTTGGCGACCACCCTCAACTGAAGGGTCTTCGCTGCTTTCAATCGTCGAGCGGCGACCGGATCGCTGAGATGGGCAGGTTCGTCGAAGGCCGGGATCCACCCCGTTCCGATGTCGCGTGCGGTCGCGGTGAGCTGGACGACCGTGGCGGGCGGCAACGCGATCGGTTTCGTCGGCGTGTCGTACGACCGCGCGGCGGCCAGGGTCGTGGTCAAGGCGGTAGCGAGATGTGCCTCGTCGACCAAGATCAGCGAGTCCATGCCGACGAGCGCGGCATCGATCGGCCAGCGGCGGGGACTGACACCGTAGCCACGGAAGAACAGGCGGCTACCCACCTGGTCAACGGTCCCGGTCACGATGCCGGGCTGATCCGGGCGAGCCAGCCAGGACCCGTCCCAGGTCACGCCGCCACGCATCTTGACGATCGGGAGGATGTTCCCACTCTGCCCGGCCATCGTGCGCAAGCGAGCGGCGACCTGCGATGCAACGCTGCCCGGCTCGGCTGCCTCAAGGCCCCGGACGATGGTGCGGGCATGGCGTTCGGCCTGGTCGACCACGATCCGTCGATCGACCACGAAGAAGATCCTGCGCCGGCCGACTCGCTGGTCGTGAGGGGCGTCGGCGTCCAGGGCGCTGAGGAACACCGCGATGTCGAGCATGCTGGTCTTGCCGAGTCCCGTGGGCACGTCCACGAGTGACGGCCAACAGCGGCGGCTGACCACCTCGGTGACCAGATCGCGTTGCCATGCGAAGGGCTCCCGGCGGTGGATTTCCTGGTAGAACGCGCTGAAGTCACTGGCTTGCACGTCGATCACCCTCACTCGCCTCGGGTTGGAAAAGCCCCACGCCGAAATAGCGTCCGGCGCCGGCCAGCACGGGACCGGCAACCTGTCGGTCGAAGTGGAGTCGCGCGTGGCAGTACAGCCGCCCGCGGGCCCGGCGGGGCAACTCTCGCGGTGCCAGGTGTACGGCACCCGATGTCAATGCCGCGGTGCTGACCTCGACCAGTGCGGGCTCCGGAAGCCCGGACAGGACAACACTCTGCAGGACGCCGGCAGCAAGATCTCCGTCCTTGGGGTAGCGATCCAGCACGATCGGGGTGGCGGTCACCCACTGTTTGGAGGGTCGCGTCCAGTGCCAGTCGGCGGCGCTTCGCGGCAGCGGTTGGTCGGGCCGGTACTCGAGAGTGAACTCGCTACGGAAGCCCGGCACACGAAGGTCGACCACGCCTCGCCCCTCCGGGCCCAGGATGCCGCGAAGGATGCGGCGTCGCTCGGCCTCGTCCATTCCAGGGATGGCGACGGCCAAGCCGACCAGATGACCGTCGGCGAAAGGACTCCCGCAGACCGGCAGGCCCAGATAGGCGACGTGAGGGTTGCCGTCGTAGCCGTGGCCGTGCAGGGCCGGCGGCAGCGGGTTGGCCGTCTGCCCCATGACCATCGACCGCAATGCGGCGGTGAACACGGGAGTGAGCCGGCCGGCGGGGCGGCGGTCGATGAAGCGCAACACGATGAGATCGTGGTAGGCCGAACGGAATACGGTCGCCTCCGAAGAAGCGGAGGTGCTGCCCTGCAGTGGGCTTTCGTGGCTTGTCACCTGGCGGTACCAATGCCGAGCGCGGGCACCGTCACTGGCCTGCCAGGTGGAATGACCCTGTTCGTACAACACGTTGAGCTCATCGACGTACCCGGCATAGGGGACGCGGAGCTGAATGTCGCCGGATCCGTCGTCGACGGGCTCGAATACGTCCAACCCCGGCGGAGCTTCCACGCTGTCCACCCGCCGGGCTCCCATCAGAACCACAGAGGTCGACCGACCCAGATAGGGCACCCGTCGTGCCAGCGCGTCGAGCAGCGCCACGGACTTGTCGTCGAAGGCGTCGTCGGAGGTCCAGACGAACTGCACCCGCGACTGTTGTGGATATGCCGAGCGTCGTTCGCGAAGGCCGCTGGTTCTGCCCGGGTGGCTGAGGTTGCCGCCGCCGGCGGCCAGCGTGTTCGTCACCACATAGGCGCGGCTCCGTCCCACCGAGATCGCCGCGGATGCGTGCACCACCGGTGGGGGGCGTCGTTCCAGTTCGCGTAGGACGAAGAGTTCGTCGTCATCGGCGACCGAGCGCAGCGCGGCGAATCCGCGACCCGGGTGAGGGGGCCACTCCGCCGTTCGAGGATCCTGTCCGTCCGCGGCGTCGTAGCGGTCGGAGACCAGGAACAGATCCAGGCAGATCGCCACGTCAGTCTCCTGCTGACTCGGCCTTGGTGAGGCTGAAGTCGATCGCCTTGCTCAGCGCGGGAGAGGGGGTCAACTCGACCGGTTCCAACTCCAGCTCGACCCCGACGGCCAGCGCGGCGTCCAGGGCCGACTGATACAGCAGCACCGCCTCGTCGCGGCTCAGGGTGAATGCCTCGACGACGCCGCCCCGACCCACCCACTCCAGGACCTCGTCCACGACCACCAACTCGCAACCGCTGCGGAGCCACAGCCCGGCGCCCCCGAACGCCAACCGATCGCCCAGCAGCGCGAAAGCGGCCAGCAGGGTGCGTGCGGCGGACTGCTGCTCATCGTCGTACGAGCCGAATCCAATGCGGTCGAGAGCAGTGAGGCTGAGGGTGGCGAACCTGGTCGCGCTGGTGATGGTCACTCCGCCGTGGGATGCGTTGGGCGCGATGTTGCCGTGTCCGATCTCGCTGAGCTTGCCCTTGACCGTCTTCGCGCCGGCCGCGGCGTAGGTCCACTCGTCACCCTCGCCGCTCCTTGTCCCGACGAGGTTGAGCGGGTCCATGCGACCGGCCTTGCGGGAGCCGAGAACCGGATCCCACCCGACGATCTCGCTGGCGTAGATCCGGGGGAACTTCGCCTGGCGCCCCTTCCGATGGCTGTTCCAGGCGCCGTAGGCGAGGCTGCCGAAGTCGTGCGCCAGCAGTGCCCTTGCATCGGCCAGGCTGGCCGACTGCAGCGCCCGACCCAGCTCCGTCCGGTCGAACTTCACGCCGTCCAGCAGCGAGTCGCGCCAGTAGGCGTCGAAGGCGCGGTGAGGTGCGTCCAGTCCCGTGATCACCGCGTCCGCGGCCCCGTGGTGGGTCAGCCGCAGCATGGGCATCCGGATAGAGCCGGCAGCCCAGGCCCTGGCGAGCGCTTCTTCGGCGCGATTCGCCTCGGAGGCGACCTGGTCCAGCACGACAGCTTCCCTCGGCTGTCCGTCTCGCACCCGGCTTTCGAGCAGGTAGGGCGAGGGGTCGTCGCGCGACGTCGGGAAGGTGGGCGGGTAGAGGCGCGAGCCCTCACCTCCGGCCGGCTGGCAGGTGGCGATGATGCGGACGAGAGCGAACTTGGCCCCAACCACCTTGTTGCGTAGCTCCTGCAGGGTCAGTCTCCCCATGGTGCTCACCTCTCTGTGAGATCTGTCAGACCCGGACCGTACGGTGGTTCGAGTGGTCACGAGTGTGGCACGCGTCGACGCAAGTCGTCAACGTCAGTTCACGTAGAACCCCGACCAAACCACTGGCTATGAATGATGAGCGCCGGCGATGTCGCGCAGGGGGATGGTGGCTGCCCATCGAGTTCTCGGTATCCTGGGACGGTGGCGGGCCGGGCTCCATTGCGGAATAGCCGGTGGGTGGGTCGGCGTACATGCTTCCCGGGCAGTTCTTGGTCGAGAGCCAGCACTTGGCTCTCGACCAAGCCCGTCGCCTGGGCTGAGTCTCGCTTGGCGAGTGCCTGCGCGCCGCTGGCCTGAACCCCTCTCGACAAGCGGTTTCGCGCTCACTAGTGTCCGTTGCCATGGCTGTTCCCCCGAGCGTTCCCGACTGGATGCGACCCGAGGGCCTGCCAACCCATCGGATGCCGTCGGCCCAGGCTCTGCAGCGGCTGGTCGCGGGCAACGGACGCCATCGGCGCGAGTGCGCCGGTGAGAACCTCGCCCCGGGTGACGCGGCCCCGGCGGCGTTCCCGTTCGCGCTGGTCGTCGGCTGTCTGGAACCGGGCGCCGCGGGCGAGGAGTTGTTCGCCGAACGTCCGGGCGCTATCGAATGCGTCCGGACGGCGGGGCCGAGCTTGGGCGCGGACACCATGGCCGCCATCGAGTACGCGGCGTTGGTGCAGAACGTGGGCATCGTGCTGGTGCTCGGCCACCGGAACTGCGGCGCGGTGACCGCCGCCGGCAACGCCCGCTCCGCCGGACGTCCGCCGCTGCCCGGCGCGTTGGGGGACTGGGTGCCGACGGCCGCCGCCGGAACCGCGGCGCTACCGGCCGACGGTGCTGCCGCCGATCCGGTGACCGGCCACGTCCGCGCTCTGCGTGCCCAGCTGCGCGGGGCCGACTCGCTGCTGACCCTCACCCGGAGCGGACAGCTGAAGATCGCCGGCGGCGTCCTCGACGACGACACCCGCGGGATCGACTTCCTCTCCGACGAGCCGGACGAGGTGGTCGAGGCCGCCGAGTTGCCGCGCACGGACCCGAGCCGCTACGGCAGCTGAGTTCGCCGGGCCGCGGAGGCTGGGGAGATCCCGAGGCGACCGGTCAGGCCCGTGGGACGCGGAGCCCCGGGCGTCCCCGTTCAGGTTCACGCCTACCTCCGTTCACCTTCGACTGGTTCCGAGGAAAGCCGACGTCCACCTAGCCTGCCTAGCTTGCTGCTCGGCCGGCGGAAAGCGCCGTCCCTGTCAAAAGGAAGGGTGTCCCTCGATGGCCCTCACCACCTCTCGCCGGTCCCCGCGGTTCCGGCGGCTCATCACCGCCACCGCGGTGGCCGGAGCATCCGCCGTTCTGCTCGCGCCGTTCGGTGTCTCGCCGGCGCAGGCCGCGGATCCGTACCCCAGCGATTCGACGAAGCCCGATCTCGTCGCCCCGCTCAGCGGCTACAGCTCGCTGTGGCAGACGTCCGGGTTGAACGACCTGCACGGCACCGTCAAGGACGGCGCGACGCTGCAGTGGAACGACCGGGTCACCAGCTGGATCAACCAGCACGCCACCAAGAACCAGCAGTTCCGGGCGCTGCAGAACGCCGCCTACCTGAACTCCGACGGAAGCGGCTACGACCAGTCCATCTCCATCGCGGACGGCCTCGGACGCCGGCTCGGCCAGATCTACGCGCAGGGCCGGATCAGCGGCGAGCTGCCCAAGGTGGCCGCGCTGATCAACAACTCCAACGGCACCGGCGGCGCCTACGTCAGCACCTCCAACGCCAAGGCCGCCTTCAGCTACCCGCGTCCGTTCCTGAACGCCGACCCGACCGCTCCCAAGGTGGCCGGGGACACCGACGCCTGCGCGCCGAGCAAGGTCAACAGCTCGTCGCTGAAGTCGATTCGTACCGGCAAGCGCTGGGCGGACGCCAAGGGCAACCTGAAGATCACCCGGGTGCCCGCGACGGTCGACACCACCCACGCGTTCGCCAGCATCGACGTCACCCTCGACCCGATCTACGGCGAGGCCGGACTGTGCACCGGCGGCTCCTTCCCGAGCGGCCACACCACCAGCGCCTACCAGGCCGGCATCACCCTGGCCACGCTGCTGCCCGAACTGGCGCCGCAGATCCTGGCCCGGACCTCCGAGGCCGGCAACAACCGGATCGTGCTCGGCGTGCACTACGCGCTCGACATCATCGGTGGCCGGATCTCCGGTGAGGTCGCGGTGGCCTCGCGCTGGTCGGACGCCAAATTCCGCAGCGAGGTGCTGAACCCGGCCCGCGAGGAGCTGGTGAGCTACCTGGAGGCCAAGTGCGGGGCGCGGCTGGCGACCTGCATCGCCAAGGACAAGTCCTACCTGAACAACCCCTACGGCGGTGCCACCATCCCCGGCGGCGGCAAGCAGAAGGTCACCGACCGCAAGTCGGCGCTCAAGGTCTACACCGAGCGGCTCTCCTACGGCTTCGCCCCGGTCTTCTCGACGCGGCTCTCCCCGTCGGTGCCCCGGTCGGCCGCTGCGCTGCTCCGGACCACCTACCCGACGCTGAACGACAACCAGCGCCGTCAGATCCTGGCGCAGACCGAGATCCGGTCCGGGCATCCGCTGGACACCACGGTCAGCAGCCGGGTCGGCACCGCCCCGGCCTCCTGGCAGCGGCTCAACCTGGCTGCCGCGATGTCGGCGTCCGTGATCGTGCGGGCCGACGGCACCGTGAAGGTGATCAGCGTGGGCGGCAAGGCGAAGGTGCGCCACCTCAAGAAGTGAACTGAAGGCATAAGGGCCCGGCGTCGTGGAGGCGCCGGGCCTTGTCGCGTCCAGGGTGGGGTCAGGACGGGCTCGGCCAGCGGTGGGGCCGGCGAGCTTGGTCGCCGGCAAGTTGTCAACGACTCAGAATATAACGATAATGATCGTCATTATGTACGGAGACCACGCTGAACTTGCCGACGCGCCAACGCCGCACCGCACGGCCGACACCGCGTCGATCGGCCTCGAGGTCACCGATCTCACCATCGCCATCGGCGGACGCCCGCTCGTGAAGGGCGTCTCGTTTCAGGTGGAGACCGGTCAGCGGGTCTGCCTGCTCGGCGAGTCCGGATCGGGCAAGTCGCTCACCGCGGCGGCCGTGCTCGGACGACTCCCGGCCCATGCCGTCGCAGGGGGCAGCATCCGGGTGAACGGCATCGAGGTGCTGAACACGCCGTCGTCGAAGCGTCCGGACGAGGCGCGGGTGGCGATGGTGTTCCAGGACTCGGCGGTGGCGCTGAACCCGCTCGTCCGGATGCGGGAGCAACTCGTCGAACCGCTGCGACGACATCGCGGACTCTCCCGTGCGGACGCGTTGAGTGCCGCCGTCGAACTCGCGGACTCGGTCGGGCTGCCCGATCCGCAGCACGTCCTGAACCGTTTCTCGGGCGAGCTCTCCGGGGGACAGCGGCAGCGCGTGTGCATCGCCCTCGCGCTCGCCTGCACCACGCGGATGATGGTGGCCGACGAACCCACCTCGGCCCTGGACGTGGTGACGCAGAAGCGTGTGCTCGACGTGCTGCGCCGGTACACGGCGGGACGACAGACCCCGGCCTTGCTGTTCATCACCCACGACTTCGCCGTGGCGTCCGAGCTGTGCAGCCACGCCGTGGTGATGAAGGACGGCCGCACGCTCGAGCGGGGCGAGCTCGGGACGATCTTCTCGGCGCCCGAAAGTCCCTTCACCAGGGAGCTCATCCGGGCCGCGCGCGCGGCCACGATCGGCCCGCACCTCGACCGGCTCGCGCGGCAGGAGGCCGAGGTCGAGAACCTGCCGGACGCCGGCGTCGGGCCGGCGGGCAGTCCGTTCTACGACCTCGACGAGGTGAGCCGCGAGTACGGGGTGCCCCGCAAGAGCCTCTTCGACCGACCGCGCAAGCTGGTCGCGCTGCAGCCGACGAAGCTGCAGATCGCCCCCGGGGAACGGATCGGGATCGTCGGGGTGTCCGGCTCCGGGAAGACCACGATGCTGCGCCTGATGCTCGCGCTCGAAGCCGCCGACACCGGGGTGGTGCGGTGCGATTCGCGTGAGGTGGCACCGGCGAGCGTGCGGGAGTTGAAGTGGTACCGCCGCAAGGTCCAGTACGTTCCGCAGGACCCGGCGAGCACGCTGCACCCGCTGATGACCGTCGGTCAGTTGGTCGAGGAGCCCCTGGTGCGGCTCGGGGTGCCGGGCGACCACCGCGAGATGATCCGCGAGGCCTTGCAGGCGGTCAACCTCGACGACACATTCCTTTCCCGGCGCGCGAACGAGCTCTCCGGCGGGCAGGCGCAGCGCCTCGCGCTGGCTCGGGCCATCGCCACCCGTCCGGACTTCCTGTTGGCCGACGAGCCCGTGAGCGGCCTGGATCTGCCCATGCGCGAGCAGATCGTCGCGCTGTTGCGCCGCATCTCGGAAGAGCGCGGCACGGGCATCGCCGTGGTGTCGCACGACATCTCGATGATCGCGAGCCTGTGCGAGCGCACCGTCGTCATGCACGGCGGCGAGGTCGTGGAAGACCGGCCCACCGGCCGCGTCCTGCTCAGCCCCGCGCATCCACGCACCCGAGAACTCCTCGACGCGATCCCCGCGCTCTCGTTGCAGGACGAAGCCCAGCTGCTGACCGCCTGACGTCGGATCGCATCGCGAACCTTCGCCATGCCGCCTCGACGACCCGCCGCCACCTCGACCACCAGAAAGTGAGCCACATGGCACACCTGACACGGAAGCCTGCGCTGTCGGAGGCCTCGAGAAGCGCAGCCCTCGTCACCGTTTCCCGGGTGGTGACGATCGTCGCCGTGATCTTCCTGCTCAGCATCCTGCCCACCTTGTCGGGACGCGACGTCGCCGTTTCGATCTATCGCGCCCGATTCTCCGAGGGAGAGATCGCGCCTGAGGCGCTCGAGGCGATCCGGCGCGAGATCGGCGCCGATCAGAGCCCGCTGACGTCGTTCTTCGCCTGGCTGGGCAAGGCGCTGCGCGGTGACTTCGGCGAATCGTGGGTCACCCACAAGCCCGTCCTTCCCGACCTGATCACGGCGCTCGGCACGTCCCTGACGCTGATGTGCGCCTCGCTCGTCGTCGCGCTGATCCTGGCGGCGATCCTGACCGTCCCGACCTTCCGCCGGGGGCTGGCGGGCCGCTCGGACCGCACCGGAGGCGGGGCCGCGGCGGCCTTCACCGCACTGCCCGACTTCTTGCTCGCATCGGTGCTGCTCGTCGTCTTCGCCGTCTGGCTCCGTTGGTTGCCGCCGTACGGCTGGGCCGGCTGGAACTACCTGGTGCTGCCGGCGCTCTCGATGGGCCTGCCCGCCGGTGGCTACCTGGGACGGATGCTCTCGGACGCGCTCGCCGACACCTTCGCCGAGCGGTGGGTCGCGACCTGGCAGGTCGCCGGATACTCGAATACCCGGATCGTGTTCGCGGCGTTGCGCCGGACGCTGCCGAGCGTGGCCGCACCGATGTCGCTCTCCCTGGTGAGCATCACCGCGAGCGCGGTGGTGATCGAGAAGGTCTACTCGATCCCCGGCATCGGACGCACCACCCTGGGTGCCGCCCAGGCCCAGGATCTTCCGACGCTGCAGGGCGGCGTCCTGCTGCTGATGCTCCTCGCCGTCGCGTTCGGGATCGGCGTGCAGGTGATCCGCCGCGCACTGCTCGGGCCGGCCTTCCGCTCCAGCTCGCTGCCCGTGGCCGTGCCCAAGCCCCCGAGCTCGAGGTGGGCGCTGGTGCTGCCCGCGACGGTGCTCGCCCTGCTCGTCATCATGATTCTCGCCGGTCTGCCCCGCGACCCGTTCGCACTCGACTACACCCGCCTGCAGCCGCCGAGCCTGGACCTGCCCTTCGGCGCGGACGCGAACGGCCGCGACGTCCTCGGCCGCATCGCGCACGGCGCGCTGTCGACGCTGGGCATGGGCGTGATCGTGGCGGTGACCTGCCTCGGTCTCGGCCTGATCATCGGGCTCTTCCCGAACGTCAGCGCAGGCCCCATCGAGGTCACCAACGCCGCGCCACCGATCCTGGCCGGCCTGATCGTCGTCGCCATCACCGGCCCCTCGGGCATCGGCGCGGCGGTCGCCGTGGCCGTGGTGAGCTGGGCCCCGCTGGCCTCGCACACCGCCGCGCTGGTCGCCGAGGTCAAGGCGCAGCCGCATGTGCGGATCGCTCCCGTGCTCGGTGTCGGGAAGGCCCGGATCACCTTCCGCTACGTCCTCCCGGGCGTCGTCGGCCCCGTGTTCCGGCACGCCTGCCTGCGGTTGCCGGGAATCACCCTGGCACTCGCCACCCTCGGTTTCCTCGGGCTCGGCCCGCAGCCGCCGGCGTCCGACTGGGGGCTGGTGCTCGCCGAGGGCATGCCGTACGTCGAACGAGCGCCGCTCGTCGTGCTGGTGCCGGCGGGTGCCCTGATCCTGCTCTCGGTGCTGGCCGTATCGCTCTCCAGCCTGAACTTCGACCTGCGCCGAAGGAACCGCTCACACCCCGCCGACGAAGTAGTCACCGACCAACCCGTAGAAATGGAAAGGCAGATGGCATGAACAAACGACTCCGGAGGGGATCCGCGGGCCTGCTCGCGATCGCCGCAGCCGGCGCCCTGGCGCTGAGCGGTTGCGCGGGCGAGCCGGCGAAGGGTGCCACGAAAGGGGCGGACGGCCGGATCAAGGTCGCCTTCATGCAGCCACCGAAAGCGGCGATGCACCCGTACAGCGACGACGCGTTCAAGTACTCACGCCTGAGCGCCGCCGAATCGCTCGTCCGTCTCGACGAGAACGCCAGCCCGACACCCCTGCTGGCCACCGCCTGGAAGCGCGACGGCGACCTGAAATGGATCTTCACGCTGCGCAGCGGTGTGACCTTCCAGGACGGCACCCCGTTCAACGCGGAAGCGGTGAAGAACACCATCGACCACGCCAGTGCGTCCCAGACGCCGCCGCGCGCGCTCAAGGGCGTCAAGCTCTCGGCCAAGGTCACCGGCGAGAACGAGGTCACCATCACCTCCGACATTCCCGACGCCATGCTGCCCAACCGCCTGGCCAGCCCGCAGTTCTCGATCTTCTCCCGGGCCGCCTACGGCACGGCGGACGGCAGCGTGAAGACCATCGGCACGAGCACCGGTCCGTTCAAGCTCACCGAGATCAACGGCAGCAGCACGCTCAAGCTGGACCGCTACGACGGCTACTGGGGTGACAAGGCGGTCGCGGCGGGCATCGACGCCTCCTTCGTGCCCGACGGCACCGCCCGCGCCGCAGCGATCCGCTCGGGCGAGGCGGACGTCGCCGAGACCATTCCGATCTCTCAGGTGAGCCTGCTCGACCCGAAGGCGGTCAACGAGGTGTTCATGCCCCGCACCACGCACATCGCGCTCAACACCAAGAAGGGGCCGTTCGCCGACCCGGCGGTCCGCGCTGCGGCACGGGCCGCGATCGACCAGAAGGCGATCGCCGCCACCATCTACGAAGGACACGCCGACCCCGCCACCGGCATCCTCGGCCCGGCCCTGCCCTGGGCCGCCGAACTGCGCGGCACTATCGCGTCGACCGCTTCGCCCGCGACGGTGAACGGGACGGCGATCACCCTCGCCACCTACACCGACCGGGCCGAGAACCCCGAGATCGCGGTGCAGGTGCAGGCCCAGCTCGAGGCCGCCGGCTTCAAGGTGAAGCAGGACGTGCGTGAGTACGCGAACCTGGAGAAGGAGATGCTGAACGGCGACTTCGACGCCGTGGTGGTCTCCCGCAACACCATGATCGACACCGGTGACCCGTTGTCGGCACTGATGCAGGACTTCAGCTGCGACGGCGGAAACAACATCTCGCAGCTCTGCGACAAGGCGATCGACAAGATCTTCACCGACGGACTCGGCTACGAGCCCGGGGAGAAGCGCCAGCAGGCCACCATGGCCGCCGAGGCGGCCGTGCTGCAGCACACCGCGACCATCCCGATCACCCACGAGCGGGTCATCCAGGGTGAACTCGGCACGTGGGTGGGTCTCGAACGCGACCCGTTCGAGCGCCGTCTGATCACGGAGCACACCAAGCCCGCCGGCTGAAGGGCCTGAGTGCAGGTCGAAGACTCCGCCGGACGGGACGGTCGCCGGCACCCGCACACGGCTGCGCTGCTGGGCGCCCAACTGCTGTTCAACGTCGGGTTCTACGCGGTCGTCCCGTTCCTGGCGATCGTGCTGACCGACAGCTTCGCGCTGGGCGGCACGGCGGTCGGCCTGGTGTTGGGCGTCCGGACGTTCACCCAGCAGGGGCTGTTCCTGGTCGGCGGCACGCTGGCCGACCGCTTCGGTGCCCGGACGATCATCCTGCTCGGCTGTGGCGTCCGGACCGCCGGCTTCCTCGGCCTGGCCGGATCGCTGTGGACGCCGTCGCCCCAGCTGTGGCTGTTCATCATCGGAACCGTGCTCACCGGGCTGGGTGGCGCACTGTTCTCGCCCGGGCTGAACACGCTGATCGCCGCGGCCGAGTCGCGCCGCGGGACGGCCGCCGGACGCGCGACCCTGTTCGCCTGGCTCGGCGTCACCGGTGAACTCGGCGCCATCGTCGGGCCGCTGGCCGGCAGCGCCCTGCTGGGCTGGGGATTCGAGGTGGTGGCGGCGTCCGGCGCGGTGTTCTTCGTCGGGATCGGCGGCTTCCTGTGGTGGGTGCTGCCCCCTGCCGCGGCCCCGGAGCCGTGCCCCGGAGACTCCTGCCGGGTGCGGGCCTGGGCGCTACGGGACCGCCGATTCGCCGGCTTCGCGGCCCTGCATGCCGTCGACCTGCTCGCCTACAACCAGCTGTACCTCACCCTGCCGCTGGAACTGCGCCGCGTGGACGGCGGCTCGGCCCTGGTCGGGGCGATGTTCGCCTGGGCGTCGGTGCTGACCCTGGCCCTGCAACTACCGCTGGCCAGGTGGGGTGCCCGGGTCGGCCCGCGGGTGGCGCTGTCGGTGGGCTATTCCGCGGGCGCGTCGGGGTTCGCCGTTCTGGCCGTCTCGGCCGCCGCCGGGCCGGGCCATTCGCCGGCCCTGCACGCCGTGGCGGCCGCGGTCACCCTGCTCATGATCGGACAGCTGCTCGCCAACCCGACCGCCCTGAGCCTGGTGCCCAGGTTGGCGGGCGCCCGTCCGACCGGCTCGTACTACGGCCTGCTGGCCACCTGCGGCGGCACCATGGTGCTGCTCGGCAACCTCATCGCGGGGGCACTCTTCGGCCCCGACCAGCAACCGTCGGTCTGGACCTGGACCTTCCTGGCTGTGCTCCCGGCGATGTCCGCCGTCCTCGTCCCGCGCATTCTCCGCCACTGAGCATTCAGGGACGGTTCGGTTCACGTCCGGACAGTCGGGGACCGGTGAGCTTCGCCGACCGGGACCGGGTGCGCGCCGGGCGCGGCCGTGGTGCAGCATCCGGGCGGGCGTTTGCGCACGAATCCTGAGAACCCCTAGGTTTTTGCCACCCGGGCAACCTCCAGCACCGGCTATGTCAAAGGAGACAGGATGAACCGAACCACCCCTCGCGTCGCGATCGCCGCTGCGATGGCCCTCAGCGCCACCGCGTTGTGCGGCACCGCGTCCGCGTCCAGTGCGGTCCCGCAGCACCGGGCCGCCGCGCAGCAGCACAAGGCTGTCGCCGCGACCAAGGCCGCGCAGCCCGACCGTAAGAAGGCGAAGGCCCCCACCGTCACCATCTACCTGACCCGGCACGGCCAGACCATCCTCAACACACTGGAGCGGGTGCAGGGCTGGATCGACTCGCCGCTGGTCGTCGGCACGAACCCGGACGGCTCCGTGCTCGACGCCCGCACCCTGCCGCTCACCGTCGGCAAGAACCTGCGCGCCCGGGAGGGCAAATTCGACGCGGCCTACTCGGCCGACATGAAGCGTCACCACGAGACCGCGAGCTACCTGCTCAAGGGTGCCCGGCAGAAGCTGACCGTCAAGCACGACGCCAAGCTCCGCGAGGTCAACTTCGGCAAGTACGAGGGTGCCGAGAACAAGGAGATGTGGACCGACATCGTCGAGGACCTCGGCTACAAGGTCAACCATGACGCCGCGGCGACCGCACCGGTGGATTCCACCGGCCAGAACGGCGGCTGGCAGACCATGCAGGCGCTGGCGGTCAACGAGAAGGGCGTCAAGGCACTGATGGCGTCGATGAAGGGGCTTGCCGAGACCCGTTCGGAGACCGGCGTCCGGTTCCCCGCCGAGGACTGCAACGACGTCAGCAAGCGGATGATGAGCTCGCTGAACAGCATCGCCAAGAAGGCCGTGAAGAACCACGACAAGAAGGTGCTGGTGGTCTCCAGCGGCCTGTCCATCACCTGCGCCATCGACTCTCTCGGCACCACGGTGAACGCCGGCATCTCCAACGTCGCGGTCAGCAAGCTCACCTACTCCAAGGGTGTCTGGACGGTGAAGTCGGTCGGCGACATCAGCTACCGGCAGTGACCCCGGTCGTCGGTTCGTAGCGGCCGACTTCCCGATGAGCCCCGCAGCGTGCGCTGTGGGGCTCATCTGTGTCGGGTGTCGGACGCGGGATGTTGGTGGCCGGGTGCGGGTGCCGGGCGATGCGATCGCGCGACCGACCACTGCTGGCAGGAACCGCCACTGCTTTCTGGAGATATCCCGAAAGTAGTGCTCGATGCTGAAACCTGTGGTTGATCGCGCGATCGGAGAGGGAGGCGGAGGGAGAGAGCTTGTCCCGATGGCCGTCAGGGAGGCGGCGGGTCAGTAGGCGTCCGAGCAGATGACCGGCAAATGGTCAGATGGCCAGGCGGATGACCGCAACGGAGTTGAAGGCGACCCTGGTACGAACGGGGGTGGCTCATCCGCCACGGGTGGATCGATGCGATCGCGCGATCGACCACTGCTGGCAGGAACCGCCACTGCTCTCTGGACATATCCCGAAAGCAGTGCTCGATTCCCGAAACCTGTGGTTGATCGCGCGATCGGAGAGGGACGCCGGAGGGGACGGTTGCCCCATGGTCGAGGACCGAAGCGAGGGACGCCGGAGGGGATGGTCGCCCCGTGGTCGAGGATCGAAGCGAGGGACGCCGGAGGGGACGGCCGCCCCATGGGCGGTGATCGAAGCGAGGGACGCTCAGATCCCGGCGAACCGGCGCACCGTCTCGATGGTGTCGGCCTCGGCAGCGGTCTTGTCGTCGCGGTAGCGCAACACCCGGGCGAACCGCAGCGCCAGCCCGCCCGGGTACCGGGTGGAGCGCTGCAGCCCGTCGAAGGCGATCTCGACGACCTGCTCGGGCCGCAGGTACACCGTCCAGTCGTCCCGGTGGTCCTCCAGGGCGAGGAAGCGTTCGGTCTGCCAGGCCAGCATGGCGTCGGTCATGCCCTTGAAGGTCTTGCCCAGCATCACGAACCCACCGCTGGCCGGGTCGCGGGCACCCAGGTGGATGTTCGACAGCCAGCCGTGCCGGCGTCCGGACCCCCACTCGACCGCCAGCACCACCAGGTCGAGGGTGTGCACCGGTTTCACCTTCACCCAGGACGAGCCGCGGCGTCCGGCCTCGTAGGGAGCGTCGAGCGCCTTCAGCACCACGCCCTCGTGGCCGGCGGCCAGCACCGTGGCGGCGAACTGCTCGGCAGTGGCCGGGTCGTCGGTGACGATTCGCGCCACCCGGGCCGGCTCGGGCACCAACGCCGCCAGCCGAGCCACCCGGTCCCGCGCCGGCAGGTCGAGCAGTTCCTCGTCGTCCAGGGCGAGCAGGTCGAAGAAGTAGGGGGTCATCGGCGTCCGGCCGCGCGACGCCTCGGCGTCGCCGCTCATCGAGCGCGCCACGGTCTCCTGGAACGGACGCGGACGCCCGTCGGCGCTCAGCGCGAGTGCCTCGCCGTCCAGGATCAGCCGGCCGGCGGGCAGCGCCGCGACCGCCTCCACCACGTCCGGCAGCCGGTCGGTGACGTCGTCCAGGCTTCGGGTGAAGACCCGGATGTCGTCGCCGTCGCGGTGCACCTGGATGCGGATGCCGTCCAGCTTGGCTTCGACCGCCACCGCTCCACCCAAACCTGACATGGCCTCGGCCACCGACTTCGCGCTGGCCGCCAGCATCGGCCGGACGGGGCGTCCGACCACCAGCCCGATCCGGGCCACGGCATCGGCGCCCTCGGTGAGTGCGGCCACCGCCACCGGCGGCGTGGCGCCGGCCAGCATCACCGCGCGCCGGACCTCGGACGCGGGCAGCCCGGACGCCTTGACCAGCGCGTCGACCATGACGCCGTCGAGGGCTCCCTGCCTGGTCTCGCCGGTGATCAGGCCGGCCAGCCAGCGCTGTTCGTCGGCGGTGGCGCGACCCATCAAGGTATCGAGGCGTTGCTTCCGGGCGGTCTGCGAGCCGGGACCGGAGAGCTCGGCCAACTCGGCGAAAGCGGCGTCCACCTCGATCACCGTCAACGACGGCTCCTCGGCGGGTGGCACGGTGGCGCGGGCCGAGCGCCAGCCCACCCCGGTGCGGCGCTGCCGCAACGCCCCGGAGAGATAGCTGGTGACGATCTCGATCTCGTCGGGTGCCGCCCGCTGCAGCGCCTCGGCGATCGCGGCCACCTTGGCGAGCCGCGACCGAGTGGCGGCCACCTGCGCGGAGGTGGTGACGAGATCGGCCAGCAACATGGCGACCATTGTGCAGTGACCCGCCGACAGATTCGCGACCTCGGTGGTCGACCTTGTCGAGACCGGGGATCTCGACAAGCTCGATCAGCGAACGGCTACGCTCGGCCATCGAGCACAGGAGGGCCATGACGATCGTCCCCGGGGTCGCGGCACCGCTGACCCGCGCGTGGCGTCCGTCCTGGCCCTGCCCGGTGGGGGAGATCTGGACGCACTGGCGCCGAGGCTCCGGCGACCCCACCTACCGCATCGATCAGGGGCGGCACTGGCGCGGCATCCGCACCCCGACCGGTCCGGCGACGCTGGCCGTCCGGGCGTTGGACGGTGACGGCGTCGTCCATGCCGAAGCCTGGGGCGACGGCGCCGAATGGGTGCTGGACCGGCTGCCGTCCATGCTGGGCGCCGACGACGACCCGACCGGCTTCGTGCCGCGGCATCCGGAACTTGGCCAGGTGCTCCACGAGCATCCGCACTGGCGGCTGGGCCGGGGCGGGCTGGTCTGGCAGGCGTTGCTGCCGGCGGTGATCGAACAGAAGGTGACCGGGCAGGAGGCCTTCGGCGGCTTCCGTCGGCTGGTCCACTTCTACGGCGAGCGGGCCCCGGGCCCGGGCGCCGCGCTGCGGCTGTGGGTGCCGCCCGGGCCGGACGTGGTGCGCCGGATCCCGTCCTGGGAGTGGCTCAAGCTGCACATCGACCCGGCCCGCTCCCGCACCCTGCTGCGCTGCGCCCAGGTCGCGGACGCCCTGGAACGCACCCTCGACGTCGCCCCGGAGGAGGCCGATCGGCGGCTCCGGTCGCTGCCCGGCATCGGGGTGTGGACGTCGGCCGAAGTTCGATTCCGGGCCCATGGGGACGCCGACGCGGTCAGCTTCGGCGACTACCACATCCCGAACGAGATCGGTCACGCGCTGCTCGGTCACGACCTGGACGATGCCGGGCTGGCCGAGCTGCTGGAGCCGTACCGGCCGCACCGGCACCGGGTGCAGGCCCTGCTCGGCATGCGGCGGTGGCGGGAACGGCGCGGTCCCCGGCTGGCGCCGCGCCGTCATCTGCCGGTCCGATAAGAAGCGCCGATCGATCGGGCTGCTGGTTGAGCTACGTCGAAACCCGTTGTCAGAGAGGTCTCGACAGGCTCGACCAACGAGATCCGGGAAGCTCTGGGCGCATCGGCCTCGCCGTGGCTTTGAAGACTGTCGGAGCGAGCCCGTAGGGTGCCCGGCATGGCCCTGACAGCACTCGAATTGCCCGCCGACGACTGGCTCACCTGGCTCGACGAGCGGGCGTCCGCCCAACTGGATGCGGCCCAGGAAAAGGTCGGCGAACTGGTCGCTGCCGAGCCGGGCAGCCCGCGCATCCTGACGCTGTGGAACGACGCCGCGATCGGCCTGCGCAACGCGGCCGCGGTGGCGGGGCTGCTGTCCTCGGTGCACCCGGACGCCGCGGTGATGGAGCGCGCCGAGGCGATCGAGGTGGAGGTGCAGAAGTACTCCACCGACCTGCATCTCGACCCGGAGGTGTTCCGGGCGCTCAGTTCGGTCGCTCCCGACGGCCTGGACGCCGATGCGCGGCGGATGCTCGGAAAGGCGCTGCGCGACTTCCGGCGCTCCGGCGTCGACCGGGGCGACGACGTCCGCGACCAGGTCCGTGAGCTGGAGGCCCGGCTCACCGACCTGGGTCAGTCGTTCTCCCGCAACATCCGCGACGGACGCCGCGAGGACCGGGTGCCGGCGGCAGCGCTGGCCGGCCTGCCCGCCGACTTCGTCGAATCGCATCCGGCCGACGCCGACGGGCTGGTCACCATCTCGACCGACTATCCCGACGTGCTGCCATTCCTGGCCTTCTCCACCGACGCCGCCGCCCGGCGCGCGGTGGCGACCACGTTCTTCAACCTGGCCTGGCCCGACAACGACGCGGTGCTCGCCGAGCTGCTGCGCACCCGCCACGAACTGGCCACCCTGCTCGGCTACGCCGGTTGGCCCGACTACGACGCCGAGGTCAAGATGATCGGCTCCGCCGACGCCATCGGCACGTTCATCGACACGGTCAGCGCGGCGGCGGGGCCGGCCGGCGAGCGGGAGATCGGCGTCCTGGCCGAGCGCGCGGCCGCTGACGGCGAAACCGTCATCGACGCCGCCAACTGGCGGTACTACCACGAGCTGATCAAGCGGGAGCAGTACGGCGTCGATGCCCACGAGGTGCGCCGCTACTTCGATTTCGGCAAGGTGCACGACGGCCTGCTGCGCATCACCGGTGAGCTGTTCGGCTTGCGGTACACCCGGGTCGAGGCCGAGCGGGCACATCCCTGGCACCCGGACGTGACCAGCTACGACGTCGCCTTCGCGTCCGACAGCCGGCCGATCGGACGGATCCACCTCGACCTGCACCCGCGCGAACGCAAGTACAACCACGCCGCACAGTTCGAACTGGTCGCCGGGGTGCGTGACCGGCAGCTGCCCGAGGGCGTGCTGGTCTGCAATTTCCCGCGCGGGCTGATGGAGCACCGCGACGTGGTCACCCTGTTCCACGAGTTCGGGCACCTGGTCCACCACCTGCTCGGCGGCGACCAGGCCTGGATCCGGTTCTCCGGGGTGGCCACCGAGTGGGACTTCGTCGAGGCGCCCAGCCAGCTGCTGGAGGAGTGGGCCTGGGACGCCGCGGTGCTGCGCTCGTTCGCCACCGACGCCGAGGGGGCGCCGATCCCGGTCGAGCTGGTGGAGCGGATGCGGGCGGCGGAGGAGTTCGGCAAGGGCTTCCTGGCTCGCACCCAGATGTTCTACGCGGCGCTGGCCTACCGCTTCCACCTGGAGCGTCCCGCCGACCCGACCGCCCGGATGCTGCAGCTGTACCGGCAGTACCACCTGGTGAAGCCGCTGCCCGACACGCACTTCTACGCCGGCTTCGGGCATCTGGCGGGCTACACGTCCGGCTACTACACCTACATGTGGAGCCTGGTCATCGCCAAGGACCTGTTCAGTGCCTTCGATCCCGGCAACCTGCTCGATCCTGGGGTGGCGGCCCGCTACCGCGACGCGGTGCTGGCTCCCGGTGGCAGCAAGGACGCCGCCGAGCTGGTCGCCGACTTCCTCGGACGCCCCTACGACACCGACGCGTTCGAGGCCTGGCTGAACCGCTGAGGCCGTTCCCCCGGGAGGGCGTCCGACCTGCTGCCCTCCTTCCGCTCGCCTAACTATTCGGGGCTCGCTGAGTTCAGCGAGC
>NZ_JASGDE010000219.1:0-9803 GCF_047607385.1 Micropruina sp. | reverse complement strand
TCCCTAATCAGTTCTGCCCTCCCGTCGACGGGAGGGCAGAACTGATTAGGGAGGGCCGAGCCGGTCAGGGTCTCCCCGAGCGCGGCTCGACGGAGTAGCCTGGCTGCGATGGCGATGGGGCTCGCCGACAACCGCGAACGCTGACGGTCCCTGGTGAACGACGGGATCGCCATGACGACAGCACCCCTGGTCACTCGACCGTTCGACCTTCCCGACACGCCGCCCGAAGCGGCGCTGCCCAGCCTGCTCAACCCCGGCGGCCGGCTCCCGGACGCCGCGGCCCCGTCCGACGCGCTGACCGACCTCCACCTGGACGCGGTGATCGAGGCGATGGCCCCGGAACCCTTCCAACAGGCGGCCTGGCGGCTGCTGCCGGACGACCCGGTGGTGGTGGCCGGCCGGCAGGCGGTGGTCCGCGACCTGCGGCGTCCGGAGATCCGGGTCGCCGCCGACGACTTCATCGCGGCGGTGACCGACGCCCGCGCCGCCATCGCGGCGGCCGCCGGCAGCCACTACGCGCTGCCGGCCCAGTTGCGGCTGCTCGCCGCCCTGCGTCGCTTCGCCGAGTCCGTCCGTGGTTTCGCCGGCCAGCTGGCCGGGCGGCGTCCGGAGCTGGCCGGGCTGGGTGCGGTCGCGGACGTCCTGGCCGGCTACCTCGGCGGCCCGCAGTACGCCGAACTCTCCGACGGCAGCGCCACGCTGCTCGCCGACCTGTGCGGCCCGGCGGCGACGCTGGGGGTGGTGACCGACACGGTGTGGGCGGACGCCGACGGCGGCGAGCCGCCCTGGGGTGCCCTGGTCCAGGACCTGTTCGCCCGCTTCGCCGGCTCCCCGCCGCTGGGCGAGGACCGGCCGCTGGCCCGTCCCCGGCGCGACCTCAACCACATCGAGGCCCAGGCGGTCGGGCTGATCGCGCAACTGCGACCCGAACCGTTCGGACGGCTGCGGACCTTCCTGGCCCGCCCCGCCGCCACCGTCCACCCGGAGCTGATCCGGCTGGCCGACGAGCTGCGGTTCTTCCTGGGATGCCTGCGGGTGGTCGACGAGCTGGCCGCCCGGGGCGTCCGCTGGTGCCTGCCCCGGGTGACGCCGGCGCCGGGAGCCGTCGACGTCCGCGGCATGATCGACCTGGCCCTCGCGCTCAGCGTTCCGGACGCCCTACCGGTGCCCAACGACCTGCGGCTGGCGGCCGGGCAGCGCGAGGTGTTCGTCACCGGCCCGAACCAGGGCGGCAAGACCACCTTCGCCCGGGCCGTCGGACAGCTCGCCTGGATGGCCGCGCTGGGACTGCCGGTGCCGGCGGCATCCGCCACCCTGCCGCTGCATCGTCCGGTGCTCACCCACTTCCCGCGGCCGGACGATCCGGCGCGGCAGCGCGGCGGCCTGGCCGAGGAGCTGGCCCGGCTGCGCGACGTGCTGCGCTCCGCTTCCCCCTCGGCGCTGGTGATCCTCAACGAGCTGCTCTCCACCACCTCGGTCGACGACGCCCTGCAGGTGTCCCGGCTGGCGTTGCGGAGCTTCGCCGGAATCGGCTGCCGGGTGCTCTGGGTGACCTTCCTGGACGACCTGGTCAGCGGCGCGTCCGGGGCGGTGAGCCTGGTCGGGCAGCTGGCCGCCGACGATCCGACCCGACCCACCTTCGAGTTCCGCGAGCAGCCGCCGGCCGGGCACGCCCACGCCCGGTTCCTGGCGGCCCGCTACGGACTGTCCGCCGACGACCTGGCCAGGAGGCTGCGATGAACGTCCGGCTGCTCTACCCCGATCGGGACGCCGACCGCGACGCCGAGCCGCCTGACGGCGCCCGGGAGCTGATCGCCGACCTCGACCTGGCCCCGGTGCTGGAGGCGATGCAGCCCGACCGCGACCTCGACCGGGTCTGCCCGGCGGTGCTGTTCCGGCCGCTGACCGACGCCGGCCAGGTGCTCTGGCGCCAGCAGGTGCTGACCGACGCGCTGGCCCAGCCCGACCTGATCCCGTTCCTGTTCGAGCTTGCCGGCACCGCATTGCAACGCCGCCGCTCGGTCTGGCTGTACGGCGGACGCTCGGCCGACTCGCGGCTGACCAAGGCCCGCTACGAGATCGAGGCGCTGCTGCCCAGCCTGCGGGAACTGGTCCGGTTCGCCACCGATCGGCTGCCGTCGCTGCGCTCCGAGGCGCTGCGGCAGTTCTGCCGGCGGCTCCGGGACGACTTCGGCGACGGCTACCTGGACGAGGTGGCCGGGGTGCTGGCCCAGCTGCGGTTCCCCGACGGCCTGGCCGCCCGGGTCCGGGTGGAGCCGACCGGGCTGCTCGGCACCCCGGAACTGCTGCCGCCGCCGCCCCGGTCCTGGTGGCAGCGCCGGTTCGTGCCACCCGGGCAGGTCCGCTTCACCCTGCCGGAACGCGACGAGGCGGGTGCCCGCGCGCTCGGCGAACTGCGCAACGACGCCCTGGCCGGCCTGGCGCTCACCATGGACGCCGCCGGCGCCGAGCTGGCCGGCTTCTTCGCCCAGCTGCGCTGGGAGACCGGCTTCTACCTGGGCTGCCTGCAGCTGCACCGCCGGCTGACCGCATCCGGGGTGGCGATCTGCTGGCCCGAGCCGGCCCCCGCCGGCGACGAACTGGTCGTCGAGGGGCTGTCCGGGCTCAGCCTGGCGGTGCGGGACGGAGCGGCCCCGGTGCCGAACGGCCTGGCCGGGCCGCGCGTCCGGCTGGCGGTGATCACCGGCGCCAACCAGGGCGGCAAGACCACCTTCCTGCGCAGCGTCGGCTGCGCCCAGCTGCTGCTCCAGGCCGGCATGTTCGTGCCCGCGGTGCGGTACCGGTCCAGCCTGGCCAGCACCGTGCACAGCCATTTCCGCAGCGCCGAGGACGACGCCCCGGGCGCCGGCAAGCTGGCCGAGGAACTGGACCGGATGAGCCGCATCGTGGACCGTTGCCGGCCCGGTGACCTGCTGTTGCTGAACGAGCCGTTCTCCTCCACCGATGAGGTGCAGGCCGCGTTCATCGGCTCCGACATCCTGGACGCCCTGCTCGGCCACGGCGTCCGGGTGCTGCTGGTCACCCACTTCCAGCGGCTCGCGCTGCACTACCGGGGACGTCCGGACGCCTGCTTCCTGCGCGCCGAGCGGCTCTCGGACGGCACCCGCAGCCACCGGCTGGTGCCCGGTGCGCCGGAACCCACCAGCCACGCTCTGGACATCTACCGCCAGGCGATGGGCCAGGACGACGAATACCCGCAAGGCGACGAATCGACGGAAGGAGTGGCATCGTGACCGATCTCTATCTGTGCCGGCACGGACGGACGCCGCTGAACGCGGCCGGGGTGCTGCGCGGCCGGCAGGATCCCGACCTGGACGAGGTGGGCCGGGCGCAGGCCCAGGCCCTGGCCGAGCGGCTGGCCGGCGTCCACCCGGCCCGGGTGGTGTCCAGCCCGCTGCGCCGGGCCGTCCGGACCGCGACCCCGCTGGCGGACGCGGCGGGACGTCCGGTGCAGACCGACCCCCGGCTGATCGACCGCAGCTACGGACGCTTCGACGGCACCGCCGCGGAGCCGCTGATCGCCCGCTACGGCTCGCTGGACGCCGCGCCCGGCGTCGAACCGGCCGCCGAGTTCGCCGAACGGGTGCTGGCGGCGGCGAACGACTGGGCGTCCGGACCGGGACCGGTGGTGCTGGTCACCCACGATGCGGCGATCCGGATCCTGCTGGCCACGCTGCTGCCGGACGCCGGGGTCACCCAGCTCGACACCGGCGGCTCGGTGCTGCTCACCCGGGACGCCGACGGCTGGCTGCTGGCCGGCGCCTGACCCCACTCGGCCCTCCCTAATCAGTTCTGCCCTCCCGTCGACGGGAGGGCAGAACTGATTAGGGAGGGCCTACCGCCCCCGGGCTTCCCGCCGGGCGACCGGCGTGACGGATCAGCGTCCGTAGCCGAGTGCGCCGTCGCCGGCCTCGATCTGGATCAGCCGGTTGTACTTGGCGATCCGCTCGCCACGGGCCGGCGCGCCGCTCTTGATCTGTCCGCACCCGGTGGCGACCACCAGGTCGGCGATGAAGGCGTCCGGGGTCTCACCGGAGCGGTGCGACACCATCTGGCCGTAGCCGGCGTCGTTGCAGATCCGCATCGCCTCCAGGGTCTCGGTCACGGTGCCGATCTGGTTGACCTTGATCAGCGCGGCGTTGGCGATGCCGTCGGCGATCGCGGCGGTGATGATCGCCGGGTTGGTGCAGAAATTGTCGTCGCCGACCAGCTGCACCCGACCGCCGAGTTCGGCGGTGAGCTGCTTCCAGCCCTCCGGGTCCTGCTCGCCCAGGCCGTCCTCGATGCTCCAGATCGGGAAGCGGTCGAGCATCTCGCCGTAGCGGGCGATCAGGTCCGCGCTGGACAGCTGGTTGCCGTTCACCCGGTAGCCGCCGTCGGCGAAGAACTCCGACGCCGCCGGGTCGAGCGCGATGCCGACACCCTCCGGGCCGGTCGGGTAGCCGGCGGTGGTGATCGCCTCGACGATCAGCGCCAGCACCTCTTCGGGTTCGGCCAGGTTGGGCGCGAAGCCGCCCTCGTCGCCCAGTCCGGTGGCGTGGCCGCCGGCGGCCAGCAGCTTGCGCAGCGCCTGGTAGACCTCGGCGCCGGCCCGGACCGCCTCGCGCATCGAGGTCGCGCCCAGCGGGCAGACCATGAACTCCTGGAAGTCCAGCGGGTTGGGCGCGTGGGCGCCGCCGTTGAGCACGTTGAAGCAGGGCACCGGCAACCGTGCCGGACGTCCCACGCCGGGCAGCCACTGGTACAGCGGTTTGCCGGCCGAGGCGGCCAGTGCCCGGGCCAGGGCCATCGAGGTGCCGATCAGCGCGTTGGCGCCCAGCCGGGCCTTGTTGGGGGTGCCGTCCAGGGCGCACATGGCGGCGTCCACCTCGGCCAGGTCCGACCAGGAACGGCCACTGAGCGCGTCGTTGATCTCGGTGTCGACGTTGCCGACCGCCTTGGTCACCCCGGCGCCGCCGAAGCGGGCCGGATCGCCGTCGCGCAACTCGACGGCCTCGCGGGAACCGGTGGACGCCCCGGAGGGGACGCCGGCCTCGGCGAGCGTGCCGTCGGCCAGCCGCAGCGACACCGTCAACGTCGGACGTCCACGGGAGTCCAGTACCTCGAGTGCCTGAACCCGATCGATTTCGAAAGCCATCGCCGGCCCCTTTCGCGTTGTCGGGCCCCCACTGTGAGGGTCCGAGGTGCGCAGCCCGGCTGGCGAGTGGAAGAGAGTAAGCGGTCTCCCCACCACCGTGGGCAGCCGAGCTGCGCACGAGGTAGGGACCGTTGGCCGCCGAAGCGACAGTTTGCTTGATGCGGGCGAGCCCCACCGCCCACATGTGACTCTAGCGGCCCCGCGACGATCGCGGAAGCGATTGCCCGGACTGCTTCGGGTGTCGCTCCGCGGTGTACCGATTTCCGCGGTCGATGCAGTTCATCGGCCAGCCGAAACGATTCGGTTCTCATCGAACGCGGAAATCGGTATTTCAGCCCGTGACGAGATTCGTCTGGTGCGGGCTCACACCCGGTAGTCGACGACGACGGGGGAGTGGTCGCTCATGCGCTGCTCGTAGGACGGCTCGCGGTCGGTGCCGCCGGTGATCGCCGACGCCGCCAGCTTCGGACTGGCCAGGTGGTAGTCGATCCGCCAGCCGGTGTCGTTGGCGAACGCCCGGCCGCGCCAGGTCCACCAGGAGTTGGGTCCGGGACGGTCGGGGTGCAGCCGGCGCACCACGTCCACCAGGGTGCGCGGGGACAGCGTCGTGTCGAACCAGGCCCGCTCGTCGGGTAGGAAGCCGGAGTTGCGCTGATTGGCCCGCCAGTTGGTCAGGTCTAGCTGGGTGTGGGCGATGTTGAAGTCGCCCATCACCAGGAACTCCCGGTCCTCCCGGGCGGCTTCCCGCCGGGTCCGGGTCAGGTGTGCCCCCAGCGAGGACAGGAAGCGCAGCTTGCGGCGGTGCTTGTCCGGGTCGGCGTCCGGCCCCTCCCAGGAGGCGCCCTTCGGCACGTACACCGACGCGATCCGCAGCGGCGGCCCGGACGGCGGCTCCAGATCGATTTCCAGGTAGCGGCCCTCGTGGTCGAAGGCTCGGCTGCCGAAGCCCATCCGGACCGCGGACGGCGTCCACCGGGTCAGCACGCCGACCCCGTTGCGCCCGGCCAGCAGGCCGGGATGGTAGATCAGCCGGTGCTCCGGCCAGGCATCGGTCGGCAACTCCTCGTGCGGGCAGCGCACCTCCTGCACGGCCACCACGTCCGGCTCCCGCCGGGCCAGCCAGTCGCCGAAGCCGCGCCGGACCGCGGCCCGGATGCCGTTGACGTTGGCGCTGGCGATCCGCAGGGAAGAACTCACCCGGTCACGCTAACGGACCGCCCCGTCCCGTCGCTGGTAGCACGGTGCTGAGCCTCAACCGGCTGGTCAGCGACCGACTCGCACACGCCTGACGGTAAGGAAAGTCCCCAATCTCTTGGTTAACAAAGGACTTTGTAGTACAAAGTAGTTTATGAAGACGAAGGTACGAGCCGCAGCGGAGGTCGCAGGCCGGCCGGTCCAGCCGGCGCCGGCGCTGTCCACCGGCTGGGCGATCGGCCTGCCGGTGCTGCGGATCGGCTTGGTGGCGGTGGTGTCGGTGCTGACCTGGGGAGTCGTCCAGCTGATCGAGCCGGGGGTGGCCTTCCCGCCGCCGTCTCTGCTGGCCAGCTTCGCGATGCTTCCGGTCAACCTGGTCTGCCTGTTCCTGATCGGTCGGCTGCTGCGTCGCTCCGGCAGTTCGATCCGTGAACTGCTCGGGTTCGACCGGCGCCGGCTGGGCCGCGACCTGGCGCAGGGCGTGCTCTGGCTGCTGGTGTTGTACCTGCCGTTCGTCGGCACCATCCTGCTGGTGACCTGGCTGCAGCACGGGGCCGAGCTGTTCGTCCGGATGCAGACGATCTTCTTCGATCCCGCCGCGGTGCCAACGCTGAACCCGGTCGCCTGGACGGTGATCGGCGTGGTCACCGCACTCACCTTCGCGCCGCTCAACGCCCCGGCCGAGGAGCTGCTCTACCGCGGCGTCTCGCAGGGTGCGTTGGCGCGCCGCTTCCCGGTCGTGCTCGCGGTGCTGATCCCGTCCGTGCTGTTCGGGTTGCAGCACCTCTGGTACGCGGCGACGCCGGACGCCGTGGTCACCTTCGTCTGCGCGTTCTTCGTCTGGGGCGTCGGCTCGGGACTCATCTACCTGCGCCAACGCCGGTTGATGCCGCTCGTGCTGGCGCACGGCCTGGTGGATCTGGTGTTCACGCTGCCGGCGCTCGCCCTGACGTTCCTGATGGCCGGACAAGGAGGCTGAGCCATGAACGATCACGACACGACACCGACGCCGGCCGAGATGCTCGCGCTGCTGCAGAACCAGCAGCGCAGCGTCGAGGGCAAGCTCGGACGGTTCGTCCCCGCCATCCTGTTCGGCTGGGGCGTGGCCTGGCTTGTGGGGTTCCTCGCCCTGTGGCTCGCCGACGGCGGCGCCGCCGGGTTCGTCCTGCCGTTCGCGGTGGCCGCGCCGCTGTTCGCGGGCTTGCTGCTGGGCGCCGGCGTGCTGTCCACCGTGCTCGGCATCCGGTCGGGACGCGGCCTGCGTCCGAGCAAGGAGAGCGCGTTCGCCGGCATCGTCTACGGCAATCTGTGGTGGGTGGGCAGCCTGGGCGTGGTGGTGATCGGACAGGCTCTGGTGGCCCGGGGGATGCCCGCCGACCTGCTGCGGGTCTACTACCCGTCCGCGTTCATCCTCTTCTACGGCGTCATGTACGTCGCGGCAGGCCTGCTGTGGCGCGCCCTGCCGATGGTGCTGCTCGGCGCCTGGTCGATCGTCGTCGCTGCGGTGGCGGTGCTGGCTCCACCGCCCGCGCACTACCTGGTCTGCGCGATCGGCGGCGGTGGCGCGTTCCTGCTCGTCGCCGCCTGGACGCAGTGGTGGTCCCGGCGGGCCCGGCGCGGGGTGGCGGAGGCCGCGGATGGCTGACCTCGACCCGGTCATCCACGCCCAGCCGCGGCTGCGGATCGTCGCGACCCTGGCGACGCTGGGGGAGACCGAGCAGCTCTCCTTCCCTAGGCTCCAGGACCTGCTGGAGATGACCGCGGGCAACCTGTCGACGCACCTGCGCAAGCTGGAGGACGCCGGGTACGTGTCGGTGGAGAAGACCCACCGGGGCCGGATCCCGGTCACCTACCTGGCGCTCACGCGGACGGGCCGCCGGGCGTTCGAGGACTACACCACCCAGCTGCGGGCGCTGCTGGGCGGCGAGTCCTGACGCCCCGCGCCGGCGGCGTCCGGTCGACTACCGGTAGTTGGTGAACTGCACCGGGAAGTCGTAGTCGGCTTCCTGGATCAGCCGCTGGCAGGCCTGCAGGTCGTCCCGCTTCTTGCTGAACACCCGCAGTTCGTCGCCCTGGATCTGGGTCCGGACGCCCTTCGGCCCGGAATCCCGGATCAGCTTGGCGATCTTGCGGGCGTCGTCGCCGGCGATGCCCTGCTGCATGGTCGCGGTCAGCTTCCAGATCTTGCCGCTGATCCGCGGCTCACCCGGCTTCAGCGCCTTCAGGTCGATCTTGCGGCGCACCAGCATGGTCTGCAGCACGTCCAGCACCGCCTTCACCCGCTCCTCGCCGGACGCCTCCAGGTCGACCACGTCGCCGGTCAGCTTGATCGCGGCGTCGGTACCCCGGAAGTCGTACCGGTTGCGGATCTCCTTGGCGGTCATGTTGACCGCGTTCTCCAGCTCTTGCTGGTCAAATTTGCTCACCACGTCGAAGGAGCTGTCCCCAGCCATCGTCCGTCCTCACCTCTGCTTGTCTCGATTGGTCGGCGCACCGTCGGTGTTGCTATGTTTGTCCTCGCCCAAGAGCACGGCAGGTTGCCCGAGCGGCCAAAGGGAGCGGTCTGTAAAACCGTCGGCATCGCCTACGTAGGTTCGAATCCTACACCTGCCACGCGCCAGAAGTGGCCTCTGATAAGCCTGAACGGTGAGTCAGAGGCCACTTTCGCGTCATCGGGCCTACCCTTGGCGTCATGAGCGCGGAACGGGGCGAGTTGCACGAGCTCGTCGATGCGCTGCCCGACGACCAGGTCGTCCGGGTGCTCGCCGACGTTCGTCGGCGGTTGCCTCGCCCGACCGAGCCGGTGTGGCCGCCCGCGTTCTTCGGGATGGGTGTCGACAAGGAAGGCCGCACCGACCTCTCGGTGAGTGTGGATGAGGTCCTCGCTGGCGGCTTCGGCGTCTCGCGTTCGTGACCTCCTTGCTGAGGTGTCGCCGGTCCCCGGGTCTGCTTCTGCTGACGGCGCAGGTTCTGGTGAACCTCTGCCGGGATTGAGCGGCTTGTCGTCATGTGCCGCTACATCTCCGTGGTGTCACCACCCGTCCGGTGGGCGACCTTCTGCCAGTACGCGAGGTTGTCGCGGGCGACCTTGGTGTCGGGGTGGTCGGGGCCGAGCACCCGCTCATAGATGGGCAGGAGTTCAGCGAATGCGGCGGCAGCACCAGCCGCATCACCAGCTTCCCCGCGCCAGCGGGCGAGGTTGCCGCGGGTGCGCAGGGTGTCGGGATGTTCGGGGCCGAGCAGCCGCTCCCGGATGGGCAGCAGTTCGGCGAATGCGGCGGCAGCACCAGCCGCATCACCAGCTCGCCCGCGGCAGTAGGCGAGGTTGTGGCGGGCAAGCAGGGTGTCGGGATGTTCGGGGCCGAGCAGCCGCTCCCGGATGGGTAGGAGTTCAGCGAACGCGGCGGCAGCACCAGCCGCATCACCAGCTCGCCCGCGGCAGTAGGCGAGG
>NZ_JASGDE010000218.1:0-11956 GCF_047607385.1 Micropruina sp. | reverse complement strand
GCTTGCCGGCGGCCGTGCGGCACCGGGTGCTGCGGCGCTGGCTGCTGGCCCAGGGCGCCGCCGAGGCGTCCCGGGCCCACACCCTTGCCGTCGCCGCCCTGGTCACCGACTGGCACGGCCAGCGCTGGGTGGAGCTGCCCGGCCTCCGGGTGGCCCGTCGTGGCAGGGTGCTCCGGGCCCGGCCACCGCAGCCGACCGGGTGAATGGAACCTCTCAGGTTCGGCTAAGGTGCGCGTGTGGACGCCAGCGACATCCGGTCCGACCTTTCCGACGTGCTCTACACCGCCGACGAGATCCAGCAGCGGCTGGACGACATGGCTGCGCAGATCGAGCGTGACTACGACGGGCGGGAGTTGCTGCTGGTCGGCGTCCTGAACGGCGCGCTGATGGTGATGGCCGACCTGTCCCGCACACTGACCCGGCACTGCGAGATGGACTGGATGGCGATCTCGTCCTACGGGTCGGGCACCCAGAGCTCGGGCGTGGTGCGGATCCTGAAGGACCTCAACACCGACCTGGCCGGACGCCACGTGCTGGTCGTCGAGGACATCGTCGACACCGGTCTGACCCTGGCCTACCTGATCCAGAACCTGAAGTCGCGCAACCCGGCCAGCCTCGAGGTGATGGCCATGTTCCGTAAGCCGGACGCCCTGAACAGCCCGGTCACGGTGAAGTACGTGGGCTTCGACCTGCCCAACGAATTCGTCGTCGGCTACGGGCTCGACTACGCCGGGCGGTACCGCAATCTGCGTGACGTGGGCACCCTCTCCCCGCACGTCTACTCCTGACCCGTAGCCTCGCGCGATTCACCCGGCGAGGCCCGTCTATCCTTGGGGGTCGGCGGTGACTGCCGCCCTCGACAAAGGTGGGTAATGAAGGCTCAACGACTGTTCCGGGGACCGATCCTGTGGATCATCCTGGGGTTCCTCGGGATCGCGCTGCTGGTCGACTACTTCAGCAAGGCCAATGGGTACACCCAGGAGCCGACGTCCGCGGTGGTTGCGCTGATCAACAGCGACACCCCGTTGAAGGAGGTCGTGCTGGTCGAGGGCGAGCAGGACATCCGAGTCGAGCAGAAGGACCCGACCAAGCCGAAGATCCGGGCCAAGTGGGTCGGCACCCAGAGCCAGGAGATCATCGACCGGCTGAACCAGCGGGTCGCCGCCGGCACCCTGGACAGCTGGCGCGGCGAGGTCCCGCAGCAGGGCATCTGGACGCTGCTGCTCTACACGGTGGTGCCGTTCCTGGTGATCGGGTTGATCTTCTTCTTCCTGCTCAACCAGATGCAGGGCGGCGGGAACCGGGTGATGGGCTTCGGCAAATCGAAGGCCAAGCTGGCCACCAAGGACACTCCACGCACCACCTTCGCCGACGTCGCCGGTTGTGAAGAGGCCATCGAGGAACTCCAGGAGATCCGCGAGTTCCTCTCCGAACCGGCCAAATTCCAGGCGGTCGGCGCCAAGATCCCCAAGGGCGTGCTGCTCTACGGCCCGCCCGGCACCGGCAAGACGTTGCTGGCCCGCGCGGTGGCCGGCGAGGCGGGCGTCCCGTTCTTCTCCATCTCCGGCTCCGACTTCGTCGAGATGTTCGTCGGCGTCGGCGCCTCCCGCGTCCGCGACCTGTTCGAGCAGGCCAAGGAGGCCGCCCCGGCGATCGTCTTCATCGACGAGATCGACGCCGTCGGACGCCATCGCGGCGCCGGGATGGGCGGCGGCCACGACGAGCGCGAACAGACCCTGAACCAGCTGCTGGTCGAGATGGACGGCTTCGACGTCCGCGGCGGCGTGGTGCTGATCGCCGCCACCAACCGTCCGGACGTGCTCGACCCGGCGCTGCTGCGCCCCGGCCGGTTCGACCGGCAGATCCCGGTCGAGGCCCCGGACATGAAGGGCCGGCTGCAGATCCTCCGGGTGCACGCCGCCAACAAGCCGATGGCCCCGGACGCCGACCTGGAGTCGGTGGCCAAGCGCACCCCGGGCTTCACCGGCGCCGACCTGGCCAACGTGCTGAACGAGGCGGCGCTGCTGTGCGCCCGGCAGAACCAGCGCTACCTGACCAAGGAGCATCTGGACGAGGCCATCGACCGGGTGATCGCCGGCCCGCAGAAGCGTTCCCGGATCATGAACGAGCGGGAACTGCTGATCACCGCCTACCACGAGGGCGGGCACGCCCTGGTGGCCGCCGCGATGCCGGGCACCGACCCGGTGCAGAAGGTGACCATCCTGCCCCGCGGCCGCGCCCTCGGCTACACCATGGTGATGCCCGACCAGGACAAATACTCCAAGACCCGTGGCGAGCTGCTCGATCAGTTGGCCTACATGCTGGGCGGCCGGGCCGCCGAGGAGCTGGTCTTCCATGACCCGACCACCGGCGCCGCCAACGACATCGAGAAGGCCACCAACGTGGCCCGCGCGATGGTCACCAAGTACGGCATGACCGAGCGGCTGGGCGCGGTGAAGCTGGGCAGCGACTCCGACGAGCCTTTCCTCGGCATGCAGGCCGGCATGGGTGGCGGGCATCGCGACTACTCCGACGCGATCGCTGCCGCGATCGACGCCGAGGTGGCCGGGCTGATCAACACCGCCCACCAGGAGGCCTTCGACTGCCTGGTGACCAACCGCGAGGTGCTCGACGAACTGGTCCGCCAGCTGTTCGAGAAGGAGACCCTGGACAAGGAGCAGGTGGCGAAGGTCTTCGAGCCGCTGGTGCGCTGGCCGAAGCGTCCGGCCTGGACGGGATCCGACACCCGGGTGCCGTCGGACCTGCCGCCGGTCGATCCGCCGCCGCCGGCTCCGAAGCCCGAGCCGGCGTACGGCCCGCCGCTGGTCGGGCCGAACGGCGCCATCCAGGTTCCGCTGCCGGCGGGCCCGCAACAGCCTGGTCCGCAACAGCCGCCGTGGCAGCCCCCCTACGGGCAGCCGCCGCAGGGCTCGCAGCCGCCCGGCCAGCCGCCGGCCGGCTGGGGTCAGCCTCCGGAGCGCTGAGGTGCCGGTCGATCAGCCGCGGGTGGCCGCGGCGGTCCGCGAGTTGCTCGCCGCCATCGGCGAGGATCCCGACCGCGACGGTCTGCGGGAGACCCCCGACCGGGTCGCCCGTGCCTACGCGGAGTTCTTCGAGGGCCTGGACGCCGACGCCGCCGACGCGCTCGGCACCACCTTCGACATCGCCCACGACGAGCTGGTGCTGGTCAAGGACATCGAGGTGTGGAGCACCTGCGAGCACCACCTGGTGCCGTTCACCGGGGTGGCGCACGTCGGCTACATCCCGTCCGTCGACGGCCGGATCACCGGGTTGAGCAAACTGGCCCGGCTGGTCGACGTGTTCGCCAAGCGCCCGCAGGTGCAGGAGCGGCTGACCACCCAGATCGCCGACGCCCTGGTCGAGCACCTGGCCCCCCGCGGGGTGATCGTGGTGATCGAATGCGAGCACCTCTGCATGACCATGCGCGGGGTCCGCAAGCCCGGCTCCAAGACCGTCACCTCCGCGGTCCGGGGCGCACTGCGCAACCCGGCGACCCGTGCCGAGGCGATGAGCCTGATCATCGGCTGAGCCTCGAACCACCTTCTGGTGGTTATGCCGGGTCGGGTCGGGCTTCTGGAGCTGTCGAACCACTTTCTGGTGGTTGTGGGGGGTCCGGGAGAGCCTCAGAACCACCAGAATCCGGTTCGGGTCGCTCCGCCGGCTGTTCGGCCGCCTGGTAACCACCAAAAACTGGTTCGGAAGTTATCCACAGATTGGTGGCTGGCGAGTCTCAAGCCGTGCTGAAGCCGTCACTCTTGGGAAATGCGTCTACCGAGGCCCTACCTGCTGCCGGTCCAACCCACGTCCCGGGCCGTGCTGCTGGCCTCGGGGGTAAGTGCCCAGATGCTCCGCACGGCTCTGGAAGGAGGGCGGCTGTATCGCGTCCGCCAGGGCGTGTTCCTCGACGCCGCGCTGTGGCCGGAGGATCCGCGGGAGCGACATCTGCTGCGTGCCGTCGCCGAGTTGATCAAGTTCCCGGCGGGAGTCCTCAGCCACGAGTCGGCGGCCGCGTCCTGGAAGCTGCCCAGCCCGGGCTTCACTCGTTGGGAGGAGTGCCCGGTCGCCATCACTCTGCCTCGGGGTGGCCGCATGAGAAGCCGGACCGGAACGGCGAATCACCATGTCGGTCTGCTCCCGGAGTCGCAAGTCACCAAGGACGCGGGCGGTCGGCCGATCACCAGCATCGCCCGCACCGCCGTCGACCTGGCTGCCGGGCGCACATTGCCTGATGCTTTGGTCATTCTCGACGGGGCGGCGCGGTTGCTGTGCGCCGCGATGGTGGCCGAGCCGCGCCGTCGCGACTACGCCAATCCGCGGTTGATCGCCGCGGCCCGGGAGATGCTCGAGCAGGCAGCCGCCACCAGGCGACCTGGTGGTCTCGGTCGAGCGATGGAACTGGCGGACCCGCGCCGGGAATCAGCCCCTGAGTCGTTGTCGGCCGGGCACTTCCACCTCGCCGGGCTACCCGAACCGCAACTCCAGCGCGAGCTCCGTTCTCCGATGGGCAAGCTGTACCCGGACTTCTACTGGCCGGAGCATCGCCTGATCGGGGAGTGCGATGGTGCGGAGAAGTACCGGGAGGACTCCGCCTACGTGCGTGAGAAAGAGCGTGAGCAAGCGCTGCGCGACCTCGGCTACCGGATGGTGCGCTGGCTGGCGAAAGAGATCATGCTGGACCCGAAGGCCGTGGTCGAGCGGGTCGCCCGTGAGCTGGCCTGAGGCTCGAACCGTCTTCTGGTGGTTATCCGGGGCCGGGTCGGGCTTCTGGGGCTGTCGAACCACTTTCTGGTGGTTGTGGGTGGTCTGGGAGAGCCTCAGAACCACCAGAATGCGGTTCGGGTCGCTCTGTCGGCTGCGCAACCGCCTGGTAACCACCAGAAACTGGTTCGACGGGCTGGATAGGCTGCGCGGGTGAGGCAGTTGCAGGACGCCGGGCGCACCCAGGTGATGGGCATCGTCAACGTCACCCCGGATTCGTTCTCCGACGGGGGTGACTTCGCGTCCACCCAGGCCGCCATCGAGCACGGGCGGGCGTTGCTCGCCGAGGGCGCCGATCTGATCGACGTCGGCGGCGAGTCCACCCGTCCCGGAGCCGCCCGGGTCCCGGTCGCGGAGGAGTTGCGCCGGGTCCTGCCGGTGGTCGCCGCGCTGTCCGCGGCGGGTGCGGTGGTCAGCATCGACACCATGCGGGCCGAGGTGGCCCGCGCCGCGGTCGGCGCCGGCGCGCGCTGGGTGAACGACGTCTCCGGCGGGCTCAGCGATCCGGCGATGCTGCCCACGGTGGCCGAGCTCGGCGTCGGCTACGTGGCGATGCACTGGCGCGGCCAGTCCGACGTGATGCAGCAGCTGACCCACTACGACGACGTGGTGCACGACGTCGCCGCCGAACTGGCCCGCCGTCGCGACGCCGCCCTGGCCGCCGGCATCGCCCCCGACCGCCTGGTGCTCGACCCCGGCCTGGGCTTCGCCAAGACGCCGGAGGCGAACTGGACGCTGCTGGCCGGCCTCGACGTGCTGGCCGGGCTCGGCCAGCCGTTGCTGATCGGGGCGTCCCGGAAGCGTTTCCTCGGCGAACTGCTGGACGGGCGGGAGCCGAAGCTGCGCGACGACGCCTCGGTGGCGATCACCGCGTTGCTCGCCGTGCGGGGGGTGTGGGCGGTGCGCACCCATACCGTCCGGGCGCACGCCGACGCGATCGCGGTCGCCGTCCGGCTGCGCCGGGAGGCGCCGAATGATCTGGAGTAGCCTCGGTGCGGAGGTGAGCGCATGGCAGAGCCGGAACCCGACCGGGTTCGCCTGACCGGCATGCGGTTCAGTGCGATCCACGGGGTCTACGACTTCGAGCGTCTCGAACCGCAGGAATTCGTGGTCGACCTGACCTGTCGGCTGGCACCCCGTCCGAACTCCGACGACCTGGCCACCACGGTCGACTACGCCGCGTTGTCCGAGGCGATCGCCGAGGAGGTCACCGGAGCGCCGGTGAACCTGATCGAGACCCTCGCCGAACGCATCGCGGCCCGCTGCCTGACTCGGGAGCTGATCGAGTCCGTCGAGGTGACCGTGCACAAGCCGGGCGCCCAGATGCCCGTCCAACTGACCGATGTCGCCGTCACCATCACCAGGAGCCGCCCACGATGACCGAGATCGATCCGCTTGCCGCCTTCGACTTCGACACGTTGTCGGGCATGGTGCCGATCCGGCCGGTGGTGTTCTCCATCGGCTCCAACCTGGGCGACCGGCTCGGCTACCTGCAGGGTGCTGTGGAGGCGCTCAGCGCCACCCCGGAACTGACCATCGTCGACGTCTCCTCGGTCTACGAGACGGCGCCGGTGGGCCCGGTGCTCGACCAGCCCGATTTCCTCAACATCGTGGTCCTGGCCGACAGCACGATGGCCTCGCTGGTGCTGCTGGAACGCGCCCAGGCGATCGAGGAGTCCTTCCGCCGCACCCGTGAGGTGCCCGGCGGCGCCCGCACCCTCGACGTCGACCTGATCACCGTCGGCGACCGGGTGAAGGACACGCCGGCGCTCACCCTGCCGCACCCGCGGGCGCACCAGCGGGCGTTCGTCCTGGTGCCCTGGCTGGAGATCGATCCGGCCGCCCGGCTGCCCCGGCTGGGACCGGTGGCCGAGCTGCTGGACGCCGTGGACGCCTCCGGTGTGCGTCGCCGCGACGAGTTGACGATCGACCTCTGATGCCCGAGCCACGGCCGAGCGTGCAGCCGACCGGTCGCACCGCGCTGACCGTCGCCGGCGTGGTCGGTGCCGGACTGGCCTGGATCGCACTGTCCGGCGTGGAGAACGTCGGCCTGCCCACCCCGCCGGTGCCGCTGCTGACCGCGGTGGTGTTGGCGGTGCTGGCGGTGGCGGCCTGGCTGGCGGCGCGCTGGATGCATCGCACCGTGCAGCTGCGGCACCAGGTGGTCGAACCGGCCCGGGCGATCGCGATGCTGCTCGCCGGAAAGGCGGCGCTGCTCGGCGGGACGGCGCTGGCCGCCGGATATGCGGTGGTGGCGCTGCGCGCGCTACCCAACCTGGACGCGGCGCTGCCGCGGGAGCGGGTGCTGGCCGCCGGGGCGTCCGCGCTGCTCAGCGTCGTGCTGGCGTTCGCCGGACGGGCCCTGGAGCGGGCCTGCCAGGTGCCGCCCTCCGACCCCGACGACGAATCGGGCGACGCGCCCGGCGGTGAGCCAGGGCCGAGGCCCGGCGCCGGTTAAGCTGCGCCCGTGAAGACGCAGCCGGTTCGCGCGCACCGCGCCACAGGGGCTCGCGTCCTTTCTTGGTCCGTGCTCGGCGTCGCCGGCTGCGTGGGTGCATTCGCCGTCGTCGCCGGTGAACCGCTGGTCCGGCTGCTCGGCCTGACGGTGCTGCTGGCCGGTGCCGTGCTGTCCTGCCTGCTGGCCTGGCGGGCGAATCGCATGGCGCAGCGCCGGCGCGAGGCGCACGCCCTGGCCGAGGCGTTGCGGCACGCCGAGCAGTTGCGGGCCGAACGGGCTGGCCAGCGGGTGGTTCTCGACGCCCTCGGCCGTCGCCTGGTGGCGCTTCGGCAGCGTGCCGACGCGGCCACGGTGCGGTCCAGCCGGCTGCAACAGGAGATGTCCACGCTGCGCGGGAATTACGAGGCGCTGCGGGTCGAACTGGAACTCCAGGCGGTTTGGGAATCCGGCGCGCATGTCGTCGAGTTGCCGCGCGACGCCGCCGTGGCGGATCCCTGGGTTACCGCTCGCGAGCTGTGGCGCCGCGATCGGGCGGCCAAGCGTCCGGCCTGAATCCCGATTGTGGTCGGCCACTCGGCCGAAGATGAAATCCCGGTTATTGACCGCATTGCGGTTTTGCTCGCGTATTGATTGGTTGTAGGGTGATGTGCGACCGATACCGGGGGGCCGGTCGAAAGCGCAAAGCACTCACTGGGAGGATTTACCTATGGCGCAACGCATCGTCTATCGACTCGAGGACGATCTGGACAACACCGAGGCCGCCGAGACCATCGTGTTCGGGCTCGATTCGGTGAGCTACGAGATCGATCTGTCCGAAGACAACGCGGCAAAGCTGCGTGACCTGCTGGCACCTTATCTGGCTGCCGGACGCCGGGTCGGCGGAAAGCGGAAGGCTGCCGGACGCCGGCGCGCCGGCGCGAACTCGGCCACCGAGATCCGCGCCTGGGCGACCGAGAACGGCTACACCGTCTCGAGCCGCGGCCGGGTGCCGGCCGAGGTGCGCGAGGCCTACGAGCGCGCTCACGCCTGATCCAGGACGAAAGCGAACGGCCTCGGGAATTTCCCGGGGCCGTTCGCCGTGGGCGAAGCCGGAACAGAACTCCGGCCATGAAGGTTGAATACACTGAAGGTGCCCGGGCGGGATCGGCCGATCCCGCCGGAGCGCCACCCGGCCGAGGCCGGAGTGAGGAGTGCGGAATGTTCGACCGGTTCACCGACCGAGCACGACGGGTGATCGTCCTGGCCCAGGACGAGGCCCGCATGCTGAACCACAACTACATCGGCACCGAGCACATCCTGCTCGGCTTGATCCATGAGGGCGAGGGTGTCGCCGCGAAGGCCCTGGAGGCTCTGGGCATCTCGCTGGAGGCCGTCCGTGGACAGGTCGAGGAGATCATCGGGCAGGGCCAGCAGGCGCCGACCGGGCACATCCCGTTCACGCCGCGGGCCAAGAAGGTGCTCGAGCTGTCCATGCGCGAGGCGCTGCAGATCAACCATCCCTACATCGGCACCGAGCACATCCTGCTCGGGCTGATCCGCGAGGGTGAGGGCGTCGCCGCCCAGGTGCTGATCAAGCTCGGCGCCGACCTGAACCGGGTGCGCAACCAGGTGTTGCAGCTGCTCAGCGGCTTCCAGGGCAAGGAGGCCGCGACGGCCGGCGCCCCCGAGGCGGGCCCGCAGCAGCAGGGATCGTCGATCCTCGACCAGTTCGGCCGCAACCTGACCCAGGCCGCCCGCGAGAACAAGCTCGACCCGGTGATCGGGCGCGAGAAGGAGATCGAGCGGGTGATGACGGTGCTGTCCCGTCGCACCAAGAACAACCCGGTGCTGATCGGCGAGCCCGGCGTCGGCAAGACCGCCGTGGTCGAGGGGCTGTCCCAGGCCATCGTCCGCGGCGACGTCCCCGAGACGCTGCGCGATAAGCAGATCTACACCCTCGACCTGGGTGCCCTGGTGGCCGGCTCCCGCTACCGCGGCGACTTCGAAGAGCGCCTGAAGAAGGTGCTCAAGGAGATCAAGACCCGCGGCGACGTGGTGCTGTTCATCGACGAGATCCACACCCTGGTGGGTGCCGGTGCCGCCGAGGGCGCGATCGACGCGGCGTCCATCCTGAAGCCGATGCTGGCCCGTGGCGAACTGCAGACCATCGGCGCGACCACGCTCGACGAGTACCGCAAGCACATCGAGAAGGACGCCGCGCTGGAGCGCCGGTTCCAGCCGATCCAGGTGGCCGAGCCGTCCATCGCGCTGACCATCGACATCCTGCGCGGGCTGCGCGACCGCTACGAGGCGCACCACCGGATCACCATCACCGATTCGGCGCTGACCGCGGCCGCCCAGCTGGCCGACCGGTACATCTCCGACCGGTTCCTGCCCGACAAGGCGATCGACCTGATCGACGAGGCGGGCGCCCGGCTGCGGATCCGCCGGATGACCGCGCCGCCCGACCTGCGCGAGTTCGACGAGCGGATCGCCAAGGTGCGGCTGGAGAAGGAAGCGGCGATCGACGCCCAGGACTTCGAGCGCGCCGCCCGGCTGCGCGACGACGAGCGCAAGCTGCTGATCGCCCGCTCCGAGAAGGAGGAGGCCTGGAAGGTCGGCGACTCCGACGTCCCGGCCGAGGTCGGCGAGGAGGAGATCGCCGAGGTGCTCAGCTCCGCCACCGGCATCCCGGTGTTCAAGCTGACCGAGGAGGAGTCGTCCCGGCTGCTGAAGATGGAGGACGAGATCGGCAAGCGCTACATCGGCCAGCACGATGCGGTGAAGGCGCTGTCGCGGTCCATCCGGCGGACCCGGGCTGGGCTGAAGGACCCGAAGCGGCCCAGCGGCTCGTTCATCTTCGCCGGCCCCTCCGGCGTCGGCAAGACCGAGCTGACCAAGGCGCTGACCGAGTTCCTGTTCGGCGACGAGGATGCCCTGATCACCCTCGACATGAGCGAATACTCCGAGAAGCACACCGCGTCGCGGATGTTCGGTTCGCCTCCCGGCTACGTCGGTTACGAGGAGGGCGGCCAGCTCACCGAGAAGGTGCGGCGCAAGCCGTTCAGCGTGGTCCTTTTCGACGAGATCGAGAAGGCGCACCCGGACATCTTCAACTCGTTGTTGCAGATCCTGGACGAGGGTCGGCTGACCGACGCCCAGGGCCGAGTGGTGGACTTCAAGAACACCGTGATCGTGATGACCACGAACCTGGGCACCCGCGACATTTCCAAGTCGGTCAACCTGGGCTTCAGCCAGTCCACCGACAGCGTCGGCGGCTACGAGAAAATGAAGGCGAAGGTTTCCGACGAGCTGAAGCAGCACTTCCGTCCGGAGTTCCTGAACCGGGTCGACGAGATCGTGGTGTTCCACCAGCTCTCGCAGGCCGACATCGAGCGCATCGTCGACCTGATGGTGGGCGAGATCGAGTCCCGGCTGCGCGACAAGGACATGGGCATCGAGCTCACCCAGGCGGCCAAGACCCTGATCGCCAAGCGTGGCTTCGATCCGGTGCTGGGCGCCCGCCCGCTGCGCCGCGCCATCCAGCGCGACATCGAGGACATCCTGGCCGAGAAGATCCTGTTCGCCGACATCCACCCGGGCGAGATCGTCCTGGTCGACGTCGCGCCGGAGGGATCGGAGCTGCCGTTCACCTTCAACGGTGTGCCGAAGGCCCAGATGCCCGACGTGCCGGCCGAGCTGGGTCAGGCCCGCTGACCTCACCCACACCCGAACACACTGCGGCCCCCGGAGAAATCCGGGGGCCGCGGTGCGTCGATCGCCGGGTCAGCTGAAGAGGGCGAACGCCATGATGCCGAGCACCACCACGGCCACACCGCAGAGCGCGATCAGGGTGCCGATCATGCCCAGCACGTAGCCGGCGGTGATCGATCCGGACGGACGGTACCGGCCCGGGTTGAGCCGCATCTCGCGGCGGGCCTTGTTGCCCAGGTACCAGGCCACCGGGCAGATGAACGGGAACATCACGAACAGCGCGACGGTGCCGAGGATGCCCAGGGTGAGCACGACGGTGGCGTCCGGATGCTCGGGGAGTTCACCGGGGACGCCGTAGGGCGGACGCTGCACGGCGCCGTAGGCGGTCGCGGGCGCGGGATACTGCGGCTGCGGCGGCAGCGCGCCGAACTGCTGCGGTTCGGACCAGCCGGTGGGTTCGGCGTAGCCGGACGCCGGGTAGGGCAGCGTCGGCGGGTCCTCCGGCCGCGCCGGCTGAGGCTGCGGCCGCGGAATGCCGAAGCCGTCGCCCTCCGCCCACGGCGAGTACTGCTGGTTGCTCATGAAACCCTCCTGATTCTCCAGGATAGGGGCGCCCGGTAGCGCCTCGGCCGGCCGGCTACAGCCGGTAGCCGCCGGGCGCTGCCACGATCAGCCCGTCGGCGGCCAGCGAGCGCAACGCCCGGTCGGCCTGGACGGCGTCCGGCCAGCCGGCGACGAGCTGTTCGGCGGCCACCGTCTCGCCGGAGTCCCGGCCCCGCAACCGGTGCAGCACGTGGCCGCGGGCGGCCCGGTCGGTTCCGGCGTAGAGCTGTCGGGGACGCGGCGGCCCGGCCGGACGTCCGGCGGCATGCCAGCGGCACTGCGCGCGCACCGGGCAGTCCTCGCAGCGCGGGTTGGACGCCCGGCAGACCTGCGCGCCCAGCTCCATCGCCGCCACCGACCACCGGGGTGCCGCCGCACCGTCCGGCAGCCAGGCCTCGGCCCGGCGCCGCTCGGCCGCGGTCG
>NZ_JASGDE010000217.1:0-34311 GCF_047607385.1 Micropruina sp. | reverse complement strand
TCGGGGCCGGTGGAGCCGGCCCGGCACCGGGCCTCCGCAGAAGCCCAGGCCGCCGGCTGGGCGGCCTGGGACGCCCGCTGCCCGGTGGTCGACGAGCGGTTCGCCGCCACCACCGCGCTGTGCTGGCGGACGCTGGGGCTGAACACCGTCCGGCTGCGCTCGCACCCGGAGACCCTGGCGGTGGTGCCGTCGCTGTTCGGCTACCTCGGTGCCTGGCAGTGGGACGCCTATTTCATCGCGCTCGGGCTGCGGCACGGCGATCCGGAGCTGGCCCGGGAGCAGCTGCGACTGGTCACCGGCGCCCAGCTGCCCGACGGGCAACTGCCGGACGTCGTCCACGACACCGGGGTGCTGGCCAACGGTCGGGACCTGCCCGCCGCCGACCGGCAGCACCTGCTGGAGCACGCGGCCAGCTATGCGGACGCCGAGGTGCCGCTGACCAAGCCGCCGCTGCTGCTGTGGACCGCCGAACAACTGCACGCCACCGCACCGGACGACGCCTTCCTGGCCGAGATGATCGACCGGGCCCGGGCCAATCACGACTGGTGGTACCGGGACAGCGTCCGCGAGGGGCAGCCCTGCTACCTGCACCCGTACTCCTCCGGCCTGGACGACTCACCGGCCTTCGACGGCCCGGCCGGCCCCACCCCCGATCTGGCCGCCTACCTGATCGCCGCCGACCGGGTGCTGGAGCGGCTGCGTCCGGACGCCGCCGACCCGGTGCGGCGGGCCCGGACCGCGGCGTGGCTGTCCCAGCGCACCGGCGCGGAGACCGTGGTCGACCTGTTGGCCCTGTTCGCTGAGCAACCCCCCGATCAGCCGGCGGAAAGTGGCACCGACTGCTGTGCCGAGACCCGCCCGCTGTCAGCGGGCCCGGCCGCCCGGGCGGCCGAACTGGCCGCCGCGATCGCCGACCCGCTGCGCTTCGGCGGGCGGGCGTCCGTTCCGACGGTGTCCCGGGACTCCCCGGTGTTCCGGCCGGAGCGGATGTGGCGCGGCCCGGTCTGGCTGAACACCAACCTGCTGCTGGCCACCGGGCTGCGAGCCCACGGCTTCCCCGACCTGGCCGCCGAGGTGGAGGCCAGCAGCCTGTGGCTGGTGGAGAACGGCGGTCCCTGCGAGTATTTCGACGCCGGCACCGGCGCGCCGGCCCCCGGCGCGGTGCCGTTCTTCGGCTGGACGGCGGCGATCTATGTCGACCTGGCCGTCCGGCTCAGCGCAGCCGGCTAACGCCGGGAGCGGGCGATCAGCCGGGTGGTGCCGTTGATCCAGTTGACCCGCAACGCCGCCTGGGCTCGGGGCAGATCGCCCTCCACCAGGGCTCGGGCGATCTCCAGGTGCTCGGCGGCCACCCGTTCGATCAGCACGTCGGAGGCGACGATCTCGAACTCGTAGCGGTGCACCGCGCCCTTGAGCGAGCCCAGCAGCGACAGCAGCCGCCCGTTCGGGCAGGAGCCGGTGAGCAGGTCGTGCCACTCCTCGTCCCGCTCGATGATCTCGCGGTGCGTCGCCACCGATTCCGGGAAGTCCTCGGCGAGCCGGACCAGCCGGGCGCCGAGTTCGACCAGCCGGTCCATCGGGGTGAGCTCGATCGCCAGGCATTCCAGCGCGGCGATCACCGGCGCCAGTTCCTCGAACTCGGCGCTGCCCAGCACGGCGAAGCGGAACCCCTTGCCGATCTCCGATTCGATGTAGCCCTCGGTCTCCAGGCTGATCAGCGCCTCGCGCAACGGCGTCCGGGAAACCCCCAGTTCACTGGCCAGTTCGGCCTCGTTGATTCCGGCGCCGGCCTCGATGGTGCCGTCCTTGAGACGCTTCAGGAGTTCCTCGCGGATCTGCGCGCGCAGCGTCTGCCGCTTGATCACCATGGGCACTCCGGGGGGCTATCGAAACAGTCGGGAATAGTCATCCTAAAGCACCCTTGCGTCCGGCCTTGAACTCTGTCTACTGTATACAGAATCCAGAGGAGGTCGCCATGAAGGCACGTTCACTCGGCGCCGGCATCGTTGCCGTCGCGACCCTGCTGACCGGCTGCGCCATGGGCGGCGCCCCGGTCGCGTCCGCACCCCAGTTGCAGAGCTCCCCCACGGCCGTCAGCGGCGAGATCACGGTCTGGTCGTGGGACGTCGCCGCCACCGCGCTGAAGCGGCTGGCCGGCTCGTACCAGAAGGCCCACCCGGGCACCACGATCAACGTCGTCGACATCGGCTACGACAACGCCTACGACAAGATCTCGGTCGGCCTGCAGGCCGGCAGCGGGCTGCCCGACCTGCTCACCATCGAGACCGAGCGGCTGCCCGGCTACATCGAGCGGTTCCCCGGCAAGCTGGTCGACCTGAGCGGCCGGATCGATCCCGAGAAGGCGAATTTCGACCCGTCCAAGCTGGCCGCCGCGTCCGACTCCAGCGGCAAGGTGTTCGCCATGCCGTGGGATTCCGGCACCATGGCGCTCTACGTCCGCACCGACTACCTCAAGGACGCCGGGGTCGACCCGGCGAGCCTGACCACCTGGGACGCCTTCGCCAAGGCCGCCGAGCAGGTCAAGGCGAAGACCGGCAAGACCGCCTTCGACACCGACCTGTCCACAGGCGCCATGTTCACCCAGCTGATGCAACAGCAGGGCACCGGCATCTTCAACGCCGAGGGCAAGATCGTGATCAACAACGAGCCCGCCGTGGCGGCGCTCACCCTGCTCCGCAACCTGCAGCAGAAGGGCCTGATCAACAACGTCAAGGGCTGGGACGCCCGGGTCTCGGCGGCCAAGGCCGGCAAATCGGCGTTCAGCCCGAACGCGGTCTGGTGGAGCGGGACGCTGAAGTCGGAGGCGTCCGAGCTGAGCGGGAAGTGGGCGGTGCAGCCGCTGCCGGCGTTCACCGCGGGCGGCGCACAGACGTCCAACAACGGCGGCTCCAACCTGGCGGTGCCGGCGCAGGCCAAGAACCCCGACCTGGCCGCCGATTTCGCCGGCTACGCGTTGATGAACGCCGACAACCAGAACGACATGATGGCCAAGGACGGCCTGTTCCCGTCCTACCTGCCGGCGCTGTCCAGCCCGATCTATTCCGAGAAGGACCCCTACTACGGCGGGCAGGCCGCGATGAAGGTGTTCGCCGACCTGACCGCCAAGATCCCGGCCATCTCCTACACCGGTGACTACGCCAAGGCGTCCGAGATCGTCGCCAACGCGTCGGTGGAAGCCATCCTGAACGGCAAGGATCCGAAGGCCGCGCTGGACGACGCCGCCCAGACCATCGCCAAGCAGACCGACCGGACGATCGGCTAGCGGTGACCTCCGCAGCGTCCATCGCCGGACGCCGCTCGGTCCGCGACCCCCGAGGCTCGCGGCGCCCCGGGAAGCTGGAGCGCCGGGCGTCCCGGTTCGGGTGGTTCTTCGCGGCCCCGGCGGTGGCCCTGTTCGGGTTCTTCTTCGCCTACCCGCTGCTCGCCTCGCTGCTGCAGAGCCTGCAGGTCACCGACGGCGGCGTCACCCGGTTCGGCGGCGCCGCCAACTACGAGAAGCTGCTCAGCGACGACCTGGTCTGGCTCAGCCTGATGAACGCCGGCATCGTGCTGATCGTCCAGGTGCCGCTGATGATCTGCCTGGCGCTGCTGCTGGCCACCGTGCTGAACCAGGGCTGGCTGCGGTTCCGGACGACGGCGCGGCTGATCCACTTCCTGCCGGCGGTGACCACCCTGGTGGCGTATTCGCTGGTCTTCCGGGTGATGCTGCAGTCCGACGGCGGCGTGATCAACCAGCTGATCGGGCTGGTCGGCATCGCCCCGATCGACTGGCTGAACAACCCGTTCTGGGCCCGGGTGGCGCTGATCGCCTCGATCACCTGGCGCTGGACCGGCTACAACATGGTGCTGCTGCTGGCCGGCCTGCAGGGCATTCCGCAGGAGCAGTACGAGTCGGCGGAGATCGACGGGGCGTCCGGCTGGCGCACCTTCCGCTACGTGGTGGTGCCGCAGCTGCGTCCGGTGCTGATCTTCACCTCGATCACCTCCACCATCGGCGCGCTGCAGCTGTTCGACGAGAACTTCATCCTGACCGGCGGCGGGCCGTCCAACGCCACGCTGACCCCGGTGCTCTACCTCTACCGGGTGGGCTTCCGGCAATTCGACTTCGGCTACGCCTCGGCGATCGCCTGGCTGCTGGTGCTGGTGATCGGGATCTTCTCGGTCGCCCAGTACCTGCTGATGCGCGAGAAGGAGTCCTGATGGGCAGGCACGTCTCGGGGCTCACCCAGCTGCTCGGCTACGGCTTCCTGCTGGTCGGGGCGGTGGCCAGCCTGCTGCCGTTCGCCTGGATGGTGATCGCGGCCACCCACACCACGCCCGACCTGTTCACCTCGCCGCCGCCGGTGTTCCTCGGCGACCAGCTCTGGACGAACCTGGTCCGGCTGCAGGAGACCACCGACTTCGCCCGGGTCTGCCTGAACTCGGCGATCATCGCGATCGTCTACACCGCGTTCTCGTCGGTGGTGTCGGCGATGTGCGGCTACGCGCTGGCCAAGTACCGGTTCCGGGGACGCGGGGTGGTGCTCGGCTTCATCCTGGTCACGATGATGATCCCGATGCAGGTGCTGCTGGTGCCGCTGTTCCAGATCATGGCCTCGGTGGGCTGGATCGACACCTTCCAGGCGGTGATCCTGCCGTTCCTGGCCAACGCCTTCGGCATCTTCCTGATGCGGCAGGCCTTCGAGAGCTTCCCCGACACCCTGATCGAGGCGGCCCGGATCGACGGCACCGGCGATATCCGGATCTTCTTCTCGATCGTGCTGCCGGTGGCCCGTCCGCAGCTGGCCGCCCTGGTGATCTACACCTTCATGTCGCAGTGGAACGCCTTCATCTGGCCGCTGCTGATGCTGAACACCGAAGCCAACTACACCATCCCGGTGGCGCTGAACACGATGGTCGGGCTCTCCCGGGTGGACTACTCGGGGCTGATGCTGGGCTCGCTGCTGACCACCCTGCCGATGCTGATCATCTTCCTGGTCTTCCAGAAGCAGTTCGTGGCCGGCCTGCTGGGCGGGGCGGTGAAGGGATGACGAACCCACGCACCTGGCCGCTGCCCACGATGGCGTTCGGCGGCGACTGGAATCCCGACCAGTGGCCGCGCGAGGTGTGGCAGGCCGACATCGCCCTGATGCGGCGGATCGGGGTGAACCTGGTCAGCCTGCCGGTGTTCGCCTGGCCGCAGCTGGAGCCCGCCGACGGCGAGTACCGCACCGAGTGGCTGGCCGAGATCCTGGACGCCCTGGACGCCGCCGGCATCGGCGTCGCGCTGGCCACCGGGACGGCCACTCCCCCGGCCTGGCTGGTGCGGCGGCATCCCGAGGTGCTGCCGGTGCGCGCCGACGGCGTCCGGCTCGACTTCGGCTCGCGGCAGTCCTACTGCCCCAGCTCGACGCTGTTCCGGGAGAAGCTGGCGGCGCTGACAACGGCGATGGCCACCCGGTTCGGCGACCATCCGGCGGTGCGGCTGTGGCACGTCTCCAACGAGTACGGCGACCACATCGCGCGCTGCTGGTGCGACGCCTGCGCGGCCGCGTTCCGGCGCTGGCTGCTGCGCCGGCACGGCTCGCTGGACGGCATCAACACCGCCTGGGGCACCAAGGTGTGGGGGCAGGTGTACGGCGACGTCGAGCAGATCGACCCGCCGCGCTGCACCCCCGGCCCGGACAACCCGGCCCGGCTGCTCGACTTCGAGCGGTTCTCCTCCGACAACGTGCTGGAGCTGTTCACCCTGGAGCTCGGCATTCTCGGCGAGCTCACCCCGGGCCTGCCGCGGACCACCAACTTCATGGGCCTGTTCCGCGACCTGGACTACTGGCGCTTCGCCGACGTCGAGGACCTGGTCAGCAACGACGCCTACCCCGACCCGGCGGCGGCGTCCAGCCACACCGACATCGCGCTCAGCTACGGGCTGATGCGGTCGCTGAAGAGCCGGCCCTGGCTGCTGATCGAGTCGGCGCCGAGCGCGGTGAGCTGGCGTCCGACCAATGTGCCGAAGGCGCCCGGCCAGCTGCGGGCGCACGCCCTGCAGGCCGTCGCCCACGGCTCGGACGGCGCCATGTTCTTCCAGTGGCGGCAGGCCCGGACCGGTCCGGAACGCTTCCACTCCGCCGTGGTCGGGCATCGCGGCGAGGCCAGCCGGAGCTTCGCCGAGGCGTCCGCGCTCGGTGCCGAGCTGGCCGCGCTGGCCCCGGTGGTGGGCAGCCGGGTGCGTTCGTCGGTGGCCTTCGTCGTCGACTGGGACACCATCTGGGCACTCCGCCCGGACGCCTCCCAGCCGGCCCAGCGGTCCTGGCACACCGAGGCGTACCGCTACCACGCCGCGCTGCACCAGCTGGAGCTGGCCGTCGACGCGGTGGCGCTGCCCGGCTCGGAGCTGTCCCGGTACGCGGTGATCGTCGCCCCCACGCTCTACGTCGCCTCCGCCGAGCAGGCGGCGGCGCTGGCCGACTACGTCCGCTCCGGCGGCACCCTGGTGGTCGGCCCGTTCTCCGGCGTGGTGGACGACTGCGAACGGATCCATGCCGGCGGCCCGCCCGGGCCGTTGCGCGAGCTGCTCGGCGTCGAGGTGGACGAGCAGTGGCCGCTGACCGGCACCGAGCAGGTCGTCGAGTTCGACTCCGGGGCGCGCACCGTCGCGCAGGACTGGGCGGAGTGGATCGACGCCTCCCCGGACGCCGAGGTGGTCGCCCGCTACGACGGACGCCCGCTGCACGACCGGCCGGCGATCACCCGGCACCGGCTCGGGGAGGGCACCGCCTACTACGTCAGCGCCGGGCTCGACCTGGAAGCGCTCACCCCATGGCTGCATCAGGTCTGCGCCGACGCCGGCATCGACGTCCGGATGTCGGCGAACCCGGCGGTCGAGGTGGTCACCCGCACCGACGGCGACACCGACTACGTCTTCGTGCTCAACCACGCGCCGATCCCGGCGGAGGCCCGCGGGCCGGCCGACGCCGACGTCCTGCTCGCCCCGGACGGCGATCCTCCCGTCCGGCGAGCCTCCGGGCTGACCATCGCGCTGCCGCCGTTCGGCGCGGCGGTGCTCCGGCTGCCCAGCCCGTCCCGTTCGCTGCACCACATCCATTCGATCGAGGTATGAGATGACCGAACCACGCGTCCACCCCTACATCCCGAACACCGCCCCGGCGGCCAAGGCGGCCATGCTGGCGGCCACCGGCGCCGCGTCGGTGGAGGACTTCTACGCCGACATACCCGACGACCTGCGCTTGCACCGGCCGCTCGACCTGCCCCCGGCACTGGTCGCCGAGGAGGACCTGCGCCGGCACGTCGCCGGGCTGCTGGCCCGCAACGAGTCCTCCGACCGGCGGCTGATGTTCCTCGGCGGCGGCACCTACCCGCACGCGGTGCCGGCGGTGGTCACCGAGGTGATCAACCGCGGCGAGTTCCTGACCGCCTACGCCGGCGAGCCGTACGAGGACCACGGCCGCTTCCAGGCGCTGTTCGAGTACGCGTCCGAGATGGCCGAGCTGCTGCAGACCGACGTGGTCACCATCCCCACCTACGACGGCTTCCAGGCCACCTCGACCGCGCTGGCGATGTGCGCGCGGATCACCGGACGGAGCACTGTGCTGCTGGTCTCGGACGCCGACGCCGACAAGCTGAGCCGGGTCACCGACTTCCTGGCCGCCGTCCAGGTGCGCCGGGTGCCGACCCGGGACGCGGTCGCCGACCTGGACGCCGTCGCCGCGGCCTTGGGCGAGGAGGGGGGCGACGACGTGGCGGCGGTCTGGGTGGAGACGCCGAGCGCAACCGGCGCCGTCGAGCAGGCGCTGCCGCGGCTGGCCGAGCTGGCCCACGCCGCCGGCGCCCTGCTGGTGGTCGGCACCGACCCGGTCGTCTACGGCATCGTCGAGCCGCCGGCCACCCAGGGCGCCGACCTCACCTGCGGCGACATCCAGTCGCTCGGCCTGGGCAGTTGGTTCGGCGGCGCCCACGCCGGCTTCCTGGCCTGCGCCGACGACCCGCGGCTGGTGATGGAGCTGCCGTCGCGGCTGTTCGGGCTGACCACCACCGACGTCCCCGGTGAGCTCGGCTTCGGCGACGTCGCCTACGAGCGGACGTCGTTCGCCGTCCGGGAAGAGGGCAAGGAGTGGGTCGGCACCGCCGCCGCCCTGTGGGGCATCGCCGCCGGCGTCTACCTGGCCCTGATGGGTCCGCAGGGGATGCGGGAGCTGGGCGAGACGCTGGCGCTGCGCACCCGCTACGCGCAGCAGAAGCTGGCCGCGATCGAGGGTGTCGAGCTGGCCGACGACGCCTTCCACCTGCGCGAGTTCGTGATCAGCACGCCGATCCCGGCCGCCGAACTGGTCGGACGCTGCCGGCAGCGGCACGTCGAACCGGGCATCGTCCGCGGCCCGTCCGAGCTGACCGTGTGCGTCACCGAACTGCACAGCAAGGCCGAAATCGACCGGCTCGCCGCCGTCGTCGAATCCGCCCTCACCGCACCGAACACCGTCGTCGTGAATCAGGAGAACCTGCGATGAGCCTGCCCCTGGCCCCCAAGCCGCGCCTGCGGCGCTTTCATCAGGCCCGCTGGGACGAGCCGCTGATCTTCGAGCAGTCCGCCCCCGGCGAGCGCGGCGTGCTGGTGTCGCGTCCGGAGCCGGACGTGGTCGCCGCCACCGGCACCCTCGATCAGGTCCTGCCCGCCGGGCTGGCCCGGAAGGCGCCGCTGGAACTGCCCGAGATGGCCCAGATGCGGGTGCTGCGGCACTTCGTCCGACTCTCCCAGGAGAACCTGGGCGCCGACTTCAACGTCGACATCGGGCAGGGCACCTGCACCATGAAGTACTCCCCCAAGGTCAACGACCAGCTGATCAACACCCCGCAGCTGCGCGACCTGCACCCGGCGCAGGACCCGGACACCGCCCAGGGCGTGCTGCAGATCCTCTGGCAGCTGGAGCGGATGCTGGCCGAGATCTCCGGGATGTCGCGGGTGTCGATGCAGACCTCCGGCGGCTCGGGCGCGATCTGGGCGAACGTGGCGATGATCCGGGCCTTCCACAAGGCCAACGGCGAGGACGCCCAGCGCCGCGAGGTGGTGACCACCATCTTCAGCCACCCGTCCAACGCGGCCGCGGCGAAGACCGCCGGCTACGACGTGATCACCCTCTATCCGGACGCCGACGGCTACCCCGACCTGGACGCGCTCAAGGCCGCGATCGGCCCGCAGACCGCGGCGCTGCTGATCACCAACCCCGAGGACACCGGCATCTACAACGGACGGATCCGGGAGTTCGTGGACGCCGTCCACGAGGTCGGCGCCCTGGCCTGCTACGACCAGGCCAACGCCAACGGCATCCTCGGCATCACCCGGGCCCGGGACGCCGGCTTCGACCTGTGCCACTTCAACCTGCACAAGACCTTCTCCACCCCGCACGGCTGCGGCGGGCCGGGCGGCGGGGCGTCCGCGGTCAGCGAGAAACTGGTGCCGTTCCTGCCGTATCCGCTGATCGAGCGGGTGGACGACGCGGACGCCCGTGACGGCGTCCGGTTCGTGCTGGATTCCGATCGGCCGCAATCGATCGGCAAGATCGGGCCGCATCACGGCACCATCCCGGTGCTGGTCCGCGCCTACGCCTGGATCCGGGCGCTGGGTGCCGAGGGGCTGCGCGACGCGGCCGAGATCGCGGTGCTGAACAACAACTACGTGCTGTCCAAGGTGCTGGCGATTCCCGGGGCGTCCGCGCCGTACGCGACCGGCAAGCGGCGCATCGAGCAGGTCCGGTACTCCTGGCAGGGGCTGTACGAGGAGACCGGGGTGGACACCTTCCAGGTCGGCATCCGGATGGCCGACTTCGGCATGCACTACTGGTCGAGCCACCACCCCTTCGTGGTACCGCAGCCGTTCACCCTGGAGCCGACCGAGTCGTATTCCCAGACCGAGCTGGACGAGTACTGCGACACCCTGGCCGCGGTCGCCCAGGAGGCCCGGGACAATCCCGACGTGGTCACCTCGGCGCCGCACAACACGCCGATCCATCATGCTCACCACGACGACCTGGACGACCCGGAGCGCTGGGCGATCACCTACCGCGGCTACCGCCGCAAGTACGGGCTGTGACCCTGGGCGGCGACGCGATCGGGCTGGTGGTCAACCCGGTCGCCGGCGTCGGCGGGGCGGCCGGACTGAAGGGCAGCGACGGCGCCGCGGTGCAGGCCCTGGCCCGCAGCCGCGGCGGCGTCGAACGCGCCCGGGAGCGGACGGTGTCGGCCCTGCACCGGCTGCCGGCCGGCACGTCGGTGCTGACCGCGGCCGGGGCGATGGGTGCGGACGCCTGCGCCGCCGTCCCCGGGCTGCGGTACGAGGTCTGCTACACCCCGGGTTCGCCGAGCGGGCCGGAGGACACGGTCCGCACGGTCCAGGCGCTGCTGGCGCGGGGGGTGCGGCTGATCCTGTTCTCCGGCGGCGACGGGACGGCCCGGGACGTGCTGCGCGGGCTGGCTTCGGCGTCACCACTGGTTGAGCTTGTCGAAACCGCGGGTCTCGACAAGCTCGACCAACGACCTGCTGGAACCCCCGTCCTCGGCATCCCCTGCGGGGTGAAGATGTACTCCGGGGTGTTCGCGGTCAGCCCGGCGGCGGCCGGCGCGGTGGCGTCCGCGGTGGTCTCCGGCAGCGAGCTGAGCATCGAACGTCGCGACGTGGTCGACGTCAGCGAGGAGCAGATCCGGGCCGGCATCGTCGAGGCCACCCGGTTCGGCAGCGCCCCGACCCCGGTCGTCAGGGGCCGGACCCAGAGCCGCAAGTCCGCCACCGCCGCGTCCGAGGCGGACGCCGTCCGCGGGGTCGCCGCCGGGCTGGCCGCCAAGCTGCAGCCGAGGCACTGCTACTTCCTCGGCCCGGGCAGCACGATGGCCGCGCTGGCGTCCCTGCTGGGGGTGGCCACGACCCCGCTCGGGGTGGACGTGGTGCGCGACGGCGAGCTGCTGCTGGCCGACGCCAGCGCTCCCGACCTGCTCCGCTTCGCCGACGAATCACCTTGTCACGCGGTGATCACCAGCATCGGCGGGCAGGGCTTCCTGCTCGGCCGGGGCAACCAGCAGTACTCCACCGAGGTGCTCCGTCGGCTCGCCGAACCGAAGCTGCTGATCGGCGCCACCACCGCCAAGCTGCTCGGCGTCGGCGGCCCGCTGCTGATCGACACCGGCGACCCCGAGCTGGACGCCGAACTCGCCGGGCACCTGCGTGTCACCACCGGCGCGCAGGACACCGCGCTCGTCCGAGCCGTCGCAGCGTCGGCGGACCAGAGCGCGCCAGCCACCCACCAGCAACCCAGCACACAGCAACCGATCAATCAGCAATCAACCGACCAGAGGGGCAGATCATGAGACTCGCAGGCAAGCGCGCCATCGTCACCGGAGGTGCCGGCGGCATCGGACGGGCCACCGCCGCGGCCTTCGCCGCCGAGGGTGCGGCGGTCGCCGTCCTCGACCTGGACGAAGCCGGCGCCCAGGCGGTCGCCGAGCAGATCACCGCGTCCGGCGGCACCGCGCTGGCGCTGGGCGTGGACGTCTCCGACGAGGCCGCGGTGGCGTCCGCCGTCGAGGCCGTCGTCGCCGCCTTCGGAGGGCTGGACGTGGTGTTCAACAACGCCGGCATCGCCCGCCGGACCACCGCCGTGGAGACCTCGCTGGCCGACTGGGAGCTGTCCTTCGCGGTCAACGTGCGGTCGATCTTCCTGATGTGCAAGCACGCGATCCCACACCTGGAGGCGGCCGGCGGCGGCTCGATCGTCAACACCGGCTCGGGCTGGGGACTCAAGGGCGGCGCCCGGGCTCTGCCCTACTGCGCGTCCAAGGGTGCGGTGGTGAACATGACCCGGGCCCTGGCGATCGACCACGGCGCGGCCAACATCCGGGTCAACTCGATCAACCCCGGGGACACCGACACCGGCATGCTGCGCTCCGAGGCCGCCCAGATCGGCTGGGCCGAGGACGCCTTCCTGGCCGACGCCGCCGACCGTCCGCTGCGCCGGATGGCCCGCCCCGAAGAGATCGCCGCCGCCGTGGTCTTCCTGGCCAGCGACGAGGCGTCCTTCGTCACCGGGTCGGCCCTCGTGGTGGACGGCGGAGGCATCGCCTGAGCCGGGGGTCAGACCCCGTCATCCCGACCCGGACCGTCATCCCTGGCTTGCCCCCGTCCGTCCGACCCCGCCCCCGCCATCCCGGCGAACGCCGGGATCTCCGGTCGGACCTCCGCTTTTGGTTGCGTTCTGGGTGGTTGCGTTGGGCTTCCGCGGAGTGGGCTGCACCCTGTCCTGCCCGAGGGCGCTGCTCGTCCTGCTTGTCTCTTCGGGTGCGGTGCCCGGCAGGGGACGAGCGTCGCCTCACGCCCACCACACCCACGACAGGGTGCAGCCCACTCCGCTTGACGGTTGCGTCCGCGCCGGCCATCCAGCTCACCTGATCCACCGTTGGTCGAGCTTGTCGGGACCGAAGGGACGACACCCGGAACTGTCGGTGCGGCCTGCCAAGATGACAAGCATTGCGAGCCGGGATGGTCGCGACGACTGGAGGGCTTCCCACCTCTCTATTGTATTCATACTGTTGTTCTATTATACTTCAGGGATGGAGGCACGCACCAGGCTCGACACAGCCGCTCTGACCGCGATGGTCGACGGGTTGGCGAGTCTGACGTGCGGCGATCCGGTCGAGCTGATCGACCAGCTCACCCAACTCGAGCGCCTGAAGAACGCCGCGGCCGCTGCCCAGGCGCGGCTGACCGCGGAGTTGCGCCAGGTTCGTGAGGCCGAAGCCCGGGCCACCGGGCGCAACGTGAAGCGGGTGCCCGGTTCGGTCGCCGGAGAGATCGGGCTGGCCCGGCACGAATCCCCGCACCGCGCCGTCACCTTGGCCGGGCTGGCGACGGTGCTGACGTCCGAGATGCCGCACACGATGGCGGCGTTCAGCGCTGGCGAGGTCTCCGAGTGGCGAGTCACGGTTCTGGTTCGCGAGACCGCCTGCCTGTCCCGGGACGACCGGGCACTGGTCGATGCCGAACTCGGCCCCAAGCTGGCTGCCATGTCCACCCACGAGGTGGGCACCGAGGCCAGGAAGGCCGCCTACCGGCTCGATCCGCACAGCGTGATCGCCCGCATCGGCCAGGCGGAGGCCGACCGCACCGTGACCATCCGGCCCGCGCCCGACTGCATGGCGCGAGTCTCGGCCCTGCTCCCGGCGGCTCAAGGCGTCGCCGTCTACGCCGCTCTCACCCGGGAAGCGGACGCCGCCCGCGCCGCCGGTGACGACCGGCCCAGGAATCAGGTGATGGCCGACACCCTCGTCGCCCGCGTCACCGGCCAGCAGAGCGCCGACGAGATCGAGGTCGAGGTGCAGTTGGTGATCACCGACGAGGCGCTGCTCGGCACCAGCAACGCCCCGGCCCGGCTCGCCGGCTACGGCCCCATCCCGGCAGGGGTGGCCCGCCGGCTCGCCGCCGCTGCCGGCACGAAGCTGCACGCCTGGATCCGGCGTCTCTACAGCCCGCCCGGCGAGGGACGGCTGGTCGCGATGGAGTCGACCCGGCGCCACTTCCCCGACGGACTGGCCGCCTTCATCGCCGCCCGCGACGATGTGTGCCGTACCTCCTGGTGCGACGCGCCCATCCGGCACACCGATCACATCACCCCGGCCGCCGTTGGGGGCGAAACCAGCACCGCCAACGGGCAGGGGCTATGCGAACAGTGCAACTACCTCAAGGAGCATCCCGGCTGGCGCCACACGGCAGCTCCGGACGGCACCATCACCGTCCGAACACCCACCGGACACGAACACCGCAGCCGACCACCCGACTTACCCCACGAACCACGAGTCATGCCGTTCCCGATCGACGTCCGATTCTTCGGATCCGCCGCCTGAGTGCGGGCCGGTGCATCGCGTGAGGCAGGCCCGAGCCACCGTCCGAACCCCGGATGGTCGCGCCGCGGCGGGCCACTAGACTCCCGAACGACCAACCGCCCGCGCGCTCGGACGGGATCAAACAGCCGACCAGGAGCACACCGTGATCGTCCTCATCGGATTCATGGGCGCGGGCAAGACCACCATCGGGCGAATACTGGCCGAACGGCTCGGGTTGCCCTTCGTGGACAGCGACCTGGTGATCGAGCATCAGCAGCGCCGCAGCATCGCCACCCTGTTCGACGAACTGGGCGAACCCGGCTTCCGGCAGCTCGAGGAGCGCACCATCGCCGACCTGCTGGACGGCCAGGCCTGCGTGCTCTCCCTCGGCGGCGGCGCCTGCGGATCGGCCGCCACCCGGGAGATCCTGCGCCGGCACACCGTGATCTACCTGCATGTGGAGCTGGCCGAGGCCCTGGCCAGGGTCGGCGGCGACACCTACCGTCCGCTGCTCGGCAAGCCCGGGCTGGACGACCTCTACACCCGCCGGCTCGACGTCTACGCGACCACCGCGTCCGTCACCTCGTTCACCACCGGACGCCGGGTCGAGGACGTCGCGTTCGAGATCCTGGCCCGGCTGACCGCCACCGCCGAACTGGACGGCAGCCCCGGCATCCTGGTCGCGCCTCCGGGCGGCAGCTACCGGGTCCACGTCGGCCACAACGTGCTGGCCGAACTCGGCCGGCTGCTGCCCGAACTCCCGGACGTGCGGCACATCGCGGTCATCTCCGGCCCCGGTGACGAAGGGCCGGGCGCCCGGGTCGCCGAAGCGGTCGCCGGCCGCCGGGCGGCGGTCCACCATCTCCGCCTGCCCGCGGACGCCGGCGCGGCACCCGCCCGCAGCCTGGAGCAGGTCGGCGCCCTGGCCGGACGGCTGGCCGAGCTCGGCGTCCACCGCGGCGACCTGCTGATCGGGGTCGGTGGCGAGCCCACCATCGACGTGGTCGGCTTCCTCAGCGCCACCTACCACCGCGGCATGCAGTTCGCGCTGGTGCCCACCACCCTGGAAGCGATGGCCGACTCCGCGATCGGCGGGAAGAACGCCGTCGACCTGCCGCAGGGACCGAGCCTGCTCGGCCTGGTGCACCAGCCGGTGCTGGTGGTCTGCGACGCCGGCCTGGCCACCGGACGTCCGGACTACCCGGCAGGGCTCGCCGAGATCGCCAAACATGCGTTGCTGGCCGACCCCGAATTGCTGCACTTCCTCACCGACCGGGCCGACGGAATCACCACCGGCGAGCCGGCCGCGCTGCTGCACGCCGTCCGGCGCAGCATCGAGATCAAGGCCGACATCGTCACCTCCGACGAACGCGAGCAGGGCGCCCGCGCCCACCTCAACTACGGGCACACCTTCAGCAGGGCCTTCATCGCCGCCCGTCCCGATCATGCCGACGGTGCACTGAGTCTCGGCATGATGGCCGCGGCCCACCTCTCCCACCGGCTCGGCTGGCTGGACGCCGCGGCGGTGGACGCCCACCGCGCCCTGCTCACCGCGCTGGGCCTGCCCACCTCGGCGCGGTTCAGCCTGGACGAGCTGGAGTGGTGGCTGGACCGCGACAAGAAGTACCGCGACGGCTGGCGATTCATCGTGCTGCGCGGACTCGGCGACCCGGCCGAGGCCCGGCCGCCCCGGGAGGCCGTGGAATCCGCACTGGCCGATCTGGCCGCGGGTGCTGGCGCGCCCGCCCCGGGTGCGCCACGATGACCTGACCGCCGCTACCGAAGGAACCCCACATGTCCATCCTGATCATCAACGGACCCAACCTGAACCTGCTCGGCACTCGGGAGCCCGGCATCTACGGCGCCACCACCCTCGCCGACGTCGAGGCCGCGGCGATCGCCCAGGGCGAGGCAGCCGGACACACCGTCGAGTGTTTCCAGAGCAACCACGAGGGCGCCATCGTCGACCGGATCCACGCCGCCCGCACCGACGGCACCCGGTTCGTGGTGATCAACCCCGGCGCCTACACCCACACCAGCGTCGCCATCCGGGACGCCTTCGCCGGCGTCGAGATCCCGTTCTGCGAGGTGCACATCTCGAACGTGCACAAGCGCGAGGCATTCCGGCACCACTCCTACCTCTCCGACATCGCCGTCGGCGTGATGGCCGGCTTCGGGGTGATGGGCTACACCCTGGCGCTGGAGTTCGTCATCGAGCAGCTGAAGCAGAGCTGAGCCCGTCGTGGAGCAGGTCCGACTCGCCGTCGCCGGTGCCGGCCTGATCGGCAAGCGGCACCTCGAAGAGATCGACCGCAGCGACGCAGCGCGACTGCACGCCATCGTCGAACCCGGACCGGACGGCGCACCGCTGGCCGCGCAGTACGGCGTGCCGCTCTACGCCTCGCTGGGCGAGCTGTTCGCCGCCGGGAAGCCGGACGGCGTCATCCTGGCCACCCCGAACCGGTTGCACGTCGACGGCGGCCTGGAATGCGTCGCCGCCGGCGTCCCGACCATCGTCGAGAAGCCGATCGGCGACACCGTCGAGAACGCCGCCCGGCTGGTCGAGGCCGCCGAGCGGGCCGGCGTCCCCGTCCTGACCGGGCACCACCGCAACTACAGCCCGGTGATGGCGAAGGCCCGCGAGGTCGTCGCCAGCGGACGCCTCGGGCGGCTGGTCGCCGTGGTCGGCACCGCGATGTTCTACAAGCCGGACGACTACTTCGACGTCGGCGGCGGCTGGCGCCGGATGCCCGGCGGAGGGCCGATCCTGCTCAACCTGATCCACGAGGTGAACAACCTGCTGTCGCTGGTGGGCGACATCGTCCGGGTGCAGGCCGTCACCTCGAACGCGACCCGCGGCTTCGGAGTCGAGGACACCGCCGCGATGGTGTTCACCTTCGCCAACGGCGCCCTGGGCACCTTCCTGCTCTCCGACACCGCCGGCTCCGCCCGTTCCTGGGAGCAGACCGCCCGCGAGAACCTCAGCTATTCGACCTTCCCGGACGAGGACTGCTACCACCTCGCCGGCACCGACGGGTCGCTGTCGGTGCCGACCATGCGGATCCGCACCTTCCCCGGCACCCGGTCCTGGTGGGAGCCGATGGAGACCGTCGTCGAGGACGTCGAGCGCACCGACCCGCTGGCCAACCAGATCAGCCACTTCGCCGCCGTCATCCGCGGCGAGGCCGAACCGATCTGCAGCGCGCGCGACGGACTGAAGACCTTGCGGGTGGTCGAAGCCGTGGTCGAGGCGGCGCGCACGGGAAGCCCCGTCGACATCGTCGAGGTGACCTGAGCCTTCGCTGGTCGAGCTTGTCGAGACCCAGGATGATGGTCCCCGCGACAGGTTTCGACAGGCTCAACCAGCGGTCGCTACCGAGCCGAACAGCTCTACGACCAGCTCCCGTAGCCAGCGGCTGGCCGGCTCGTTGTCGAACCGCGGGTGCCAGTACTGGCCGACCTCGAACCGGTCGACCGGCAGCGGGCAGGGCCACAGAGCTAGGTCGTTGCCATGGGCCAGCGTGCTGCCGATATGCCGCGGCAGGGTGGCGAGCAGGTCGGTGCCGCCGATGATCGCGCCCAGGCCGAGGAAGCCGGGCAGCTCCAACACCACCCGGCGTTCGATCCCCTGGTCCCGAAGCGCGCGCTCCAGCAGTGTCGCGCCGGTGCCTGCGGCGATCGCCACATGCCCCTCGGCGACGTAGCGGCGGCGTCCGAGCCGTTCCCGGACGCGGGGGTGCCGGCGGTTCGCCAGGCAGACCCAGTCCTGCTCGAACAGCGGCCGCCGCGCGATGGCGCCGCCCAACCAGGGCACATAGCCGATGGCGAGATCGGCATCCCCCGAAGTCAGAGCCTGCTCGGTGGCGCCGTCGATCCCGGCCGCCTCCAGCCGGACGCCGGGCGCCAGCGCCCGGACCCGTGCCAGTAGCGGCGGCAGCAGGGTGATGTGACTGGCGTCGGTCATGCAGATCCGGAACCGGCGTCCGGACGTCGCCGGGTGGAAGGCCGGCTCGGCGGCGGCCAGCCGACTCAGCGAGGCCAGGATCTCGCGGCACGGCCCGATCAATGCCTCCGCTCGCGGGGTCGGCGCCATGCCTCCCGCGCCACGGACGAACAGCGGGTCGTCCAGCTGCCGCCGCAGCCGACCCAGCCAGATGCTGACCGTCGGCTGGCTCTGGCCGAGCCGTTCGGCCGCGCGGGTCACACTGCGCAGGTCGTAGAGGACGTCGAACAGCTGCAGCAGCTTCGTCTCCGGCAGGTCGGTGGCCATTCCTCATTGTGATTGACAATGACTGGATTGTGGTCATTGCCCAGGGCAACGTCCTCCTTCTACCGTGCCGGGACCATGACGATCGCGATTCTGGGCGCCGGCGCCCTCGGCTGCACCGTCGGTGCCGCGCTGACCGAAGCCGGTCACGACACCTGGCTGATCGGGCGTCCCGGCGGCCATTTGGCGGCCCTACGCCGGGACGGTCTCCGGCTCGACGACGCGTCCGGCAGCCGGACCATTCCGGTCCGGGCAACGGCGGACGCCGCCGAGGTGGGCGTGGCCGACCTGGTGATCGTGCTGGTCAAGTCGTTCCAGACCCAGGACGCGATGCGTGCCACGCGAACCCTGGTCGGCCCGGCGACCGCTGTGCTGTCGCTGCAGAACGGCCTGGGACACGAGGACCTGCTGGCCGCCGTGATCGGACGCGAACCCGTCCTGCTGGGCAGCACCCTGGTGGGCGGCGTGCTGCTCGGTCCAGGCCACGTCCGCGGCGAGACCACCGGCCGGCAGACCTGGGTCGGCGAGGTGGAGGGTCCCAGGACGCCGCGAACCCACGCCGTCGCGGCGCTGCTCAACAGCGCTGGGCTGGCCACCTCGGTGAGCGACGACATGGCCGCCACCCGCTGGGAGAAGCTGCTGGTCAACGTCGCCACCGGGGCGGTCGCCGGCATCACCGGCCTGACCTACGGCCAACTCGCCGACCAGCCGCTGCTGCTGGCCACCGCCTCGGACGCCGTCGCCGAGGCGATCGCGGTGGCCGCCGCGACCGGCGTCCGGTTGTCGACGAACGATCCGGACTGGGTCTGGGGGCAAGCGACCGTGGGGCTGCCGGCGAGCTTCAAGACCTCGATGCTGCAGAGCCTGGAGCGCGGCCGGCCCACCGAGATCGATGTGATCAACGGCGCTGTGGTGCGGCTCGGCAAGCGGCACGGGGTGCCGACGCCGGTGAACAGCACCCTGGTCGCCCTGGTCAAAGGTCTGGAACGAGCCAACTCCGACAAGCGAAGGGAGACCGTGGCATGACGACTGCCACCGCCTATCTGGAACATGCCGCCATCACCGTGCGGGACATCGGCTGGCACATCCGGTTCTTCGGCGAAGTATTCGGCATGGGCTGTCGCGAGGTCGACGGAGACCCGGCGGCGCCACACCAGTACTGGACGGTCGGCGGCATCCAGCTCATCCACGATCCCGAGCACAACGCGCCCGAGGGACGGCTGGCCCACCTCGGCCTGATGTGCGAAGACCTGGATTCCGCACTCGCTGCCGCCCACCGGTTCGGGGTGCTCGAACTGCCCGAGGGACGCAACTGGCTGCAGCTTCCCGACGGCCTGCGGCTGGAGTTGCTGCAGGCCGCGCCGGCGGCGTCCGTGGCTCGGGCGCTGGCCATCGATCCGCGAGCGGGGGCCTGACATGACGATCGTCGAGCGCTACTGGGACGACGCCCGCGAGGGTGACCAGGGCCGCAGCCCGACCTACCCGGTGACCAGGGAGCGCATCCTGGCCTACGCCGACCTGACCGGTGATCACACCCCGGTGCACGTCGACGAGGAGTACGCGGCGGCCAGCCATTTCGGCGGCATCGTCGCCCACGGACTGTTCGGGCTGGCCATCGCCGACGGCCTGAAAACCCAGTCCGACTACCGGTTTCTGTCCGGCATGTCACTGGGCTGGACGTGGGACTTCCGGCTGCCGATCCGGGTCGACGACGTATTGCACGTGACCTTCCGGGTGGGCACCATGCGGGCCAGCCGGAGCCGTCCCGGCTGGGGCATCGTGGTGCTGCCGACCGAACTGATCAACCAGCACGGCGAGGTGGTGCAGCATGGCGAGCACCGCCTGATGGTGCCCCGCCGTCCGGGCTCGGAGGCGCGCTGATGCAGGATCGACCGCTGGACGGCGTCCGGGTCGTCGACTACAGCCACTTCCTGGCCGGCCCCTACGTCGGACGCTGCCTGGCCGCGCTCGGCGCCGACGTGATCAAAGTGGAACGCCCTGGCACCGGCGACGCCGGACGGCAGCACGCCACCGTCCTCGACGAGCGGCAGAGCGGCTACTTCCTGCAACTCAACATGGGCAAGCGCGGCCTCAGCGTCGACGTCAAGGACCCCCGCGGCCGCGACCTGCTGCACCGGCTGTGCGACTCCGCCGACGTCTTCGTGGAGAACTACCGACCGGGAGCCCTCGACCGCGCCGGCCTCGGCTACGCCGAGTTGTCGGCCCGCAACCCCGGCCTGGTCTACTGCTCCATCTCCGCCTACGGCCACACCGGGCCGGACGCCCACCGTCCCGGCTTCGGGCTGATCGCCGAAGCCAAGAGCGGCATCATGGCGATGGTCGGGACGCCCGGCGAACCACCGCCGCTGCTGCGGATCTCGCTCGGTGACATGTACACCGGCAGCCACGCGGTGGCGGCAATCACCGCCGCGCTGCTCGGCCGGGTGCGCAGCGGACGCGGCCAGCACATCGACCTGGCGCTGTACGACACGCTGTTCTCGATGCACGAGTACGCGGTGCAGAACTGGACCATCGGCGGCGTGCTGCCCGAGCAGACCGGGCACGACATGCCGGCCTCCACGCTGTACGGAGTGTTCCGGGCCGCAGACGGTGACCTGGTCATCGCCGCCCAACAAGACGACAGCTGGCGCCGCTTCGCCGACCTGCTGGAAGCCACCGGCGGACCTACCGGTTTCGGCACCGACACCCGGTTCCACACCTTGTCGGGCCGCAATACCCACCGCGAGGAGATCCTCTCCGGAGTGCGCTACTGGGTGGCCGCCCGAGGGGTCGCCGAGGTGCTCGCCCTGCTGGACGCCGCCGACGTCCCGTGTGCGAAGGTGCAGCGGATCGACGAGGTGCTGAACGATCCGCAGATCCAGGCCCGCGGCATGGTGATCGAGCAGGAACATCCGCGCTACGGCACGCTGCGGCTGCCGAACCTGCCGTTCCGGTTCTCCGACTGTGACACCACGATCACCGAGGTGGCGCCCGACCTCGGTCAGCACAACGCCGAGATCGCCGCCGAACTGGGCTTCAGCGCGTCCGAGATCGCGGTGCTGCAGGCCGACGGCGTCCTGTTCGCCGCGACCTGAACCCGGCCAGCCATCCAGCCAGCCACGTTTCCTTGGTTCAGCGTCTTTCACCTGGTTTGAACCGTGGAAAGGACGCCAAAGCAGGGCAACGTGAGCCGAACCGCATCGCCCAAGACCAACCCGAAAATTCTTGAACTAACCAGATGGTTCACAAACGGCGGATTTCTATGCATACTGATCCCCACGACACCGCGATTCACCCGGGAGAGGCACTGATGGCATCGACGACGAGCCAACCGAAACCCCTTCGGCCCGAGCAAGAGCAAGAGCTCGACGACCTGCTGGCCAAGGCCCGCGCAGCACAGAAGATCATCGAGACCTACGACCAAGCGAAGGTCGACCGGCTCTGCCAGGCGGTCGCCTGGGCGGTGGCCAACAAGGTCACCTTCACCCGGCTGGTGCACGAGGGCATCGAGGAATCCGGCCTGGGCGACCCGGTCAGCCGGATGGGCAAGCGGATGAAGATCCGCGGCGTGCTGCGCGACGCGCTGCGCCAGCCCAGCGTCGGCATCATCGAGACCGACGAGGCGAAGGGCCTGGTCAAGTACGGCAAGCCGGTCGGCCTGATCGGCTGCATCGTGCCGACCACGAACCCCGACCTGACTCCGGCCGGCAACGCGATCTACTCGATCAAGGCGCGCAACGTGGTGATCTTCTCCCCGCATCCGCGGTCGAAGAAGACCACCTTCGAGACCGTCCGGCTGATGCGCGAGGCGCTGGAGCGCGAGGGCGCGCCGGCCGACATCCTGCAGTGCATCACCCAGCCCAGCGTGGCCATGTCGCAGGCGCTGATGGCGGCGTCCGACCTGGTCATCGCGACCGGCGGGCAGCCGATGGTGCGCGCCGCCTACAGCTCCGGCACCCCGGCCTACGGGGTCGGCGCCGGCAACTCGACGATGATCATCGACGAGACCGCCGATGTCGAGATCGCCGCCCGCAACACCCGGATCTCGAAGACCTCCGACTTCGGCTCCGGCTGCTCCGCCGACGGCAACCTGATCATCCACGAGTCGATCTGGGACGCCATGATCGCGGCGCTGCAGGCCGAGGGCGGCTACCTGGCCGAGGGTGAGCAGCGCGCGGCGCTGGCCAAGGTCATGTGGGACGACGAGGCGCACCGGCTGCCCGACACGGTCGCCATCGCCCCTGCCCAGCTGGCCCAGGCCGCCGGCTTCGAGGTTCCCGAGGGCACCACCTTCCTGTTCGTAAAAGGCGACGGCATCGGCGACGACTACCCGTTCTCGCGCGAGAAGCTGACCACCCTGCTCACCGTGCACCGCTACGAGGGCGAGTTCGAGAACGCCCTGGACGCCATGCGCGCGGTCTACGAGGTGGGCGGCAAGGGCCACTCCTGCGGCATCTACTCCCACGACGACGACCACATCCACCGCCTCGGCCTGGCCGCCCCGGTGAGCCGGATCATGGTCCGGCAGCCGCAGTCGAAGGCCAACGCGGGCGCGTTCAACAACGGCATGCCGATGACCTCCTCGATGGGCTGCGGCACCTGGGGCGGCAACATCACCAGCGAGAACGTGCACCTCAAGCACTACCTGAACACCACCTGGGTGGCCCGTCCGATCCCCGAGGACAAGCCCAGCGACGAGGAGCTGTTCGGCGACTTCTACGACCCGGCACTCGAGCCCGCGGACGCCTGAGGCCCGCCGATGACCCAGTCCCCCGAGGAGTTGGTGGAGGCCGCCCAGAACTGGTGGTCGACCGACATCATCGACATCCACCCCGGCAAGATCGGCGTCCGGGGCTACCCGATCGAGCAGCTGATCGGCCGGATCAGCTTCCCGCAGATGATCTGGCTGATGCTGCGCGGCGACCTGCCCAGCGCCGAACAGGCGTCCCTGCTGGAAGCCGCGCTGGTGGCCTCCGTCGATCACGGCCCGCACGCCCCGTCGATCGCGATCAGCCGGATGTCGGTCACCTGCGGGCTGCCGCTGAACGGGGCGATGGCGTCCGCGATCAACGTGCTGGACGACGTCCACGGCGGCGCCGGGCAGCAGTGCATGGAGCTCTACCGGGACATCGACGCCGAGTTGACCGAACAGGGCCACGGCCCGGACGCCCCGCTCGCCGACGCGGACGCGGTCGCGGCGGCCAGCACCGTCTGGGCACGCTGGAACGAGCGCGGCATCAAGTACGCGCCCGGCTTCGGGCATCGCTTCCACCCGCTCGATCCGCGGGCGCCGCGGCTGCTCGGCCTGGTCGACGACCTCGCCGCCACGGGCGCGGTGAGCGGCCGGTTCGCCACCATCGGACGCGCCGTCGAAGAGGCCATCTCGGCCGGACGCAGCCGCCGGGTCCCGATGAACATCGACGGCGCCACCGCGGTGATCTACTCCGAGCTCGGCTTCGCCCCCGAACTGGGCCGGGGCATCTTCATCCTGTCCCGCTCGGTCGGCATCCTCGCCCACGCCTGGGAGCAGACCAACCAGGGCGGCCGGATCAAGGGCCCGATGACGCCGAAGATCCCCTACCGCTACACCGGCGAGCCGCGCCGCGACCTGCCCGGCGCCACCCCGTCCGACACTAACGAATCCGCCTGAGCACCGAATCCAGGAGTCACCGATGACCACCGACCTGATCTCGCACCAGCTCGTCCGCTACCTCGAGTACCGCGGCGTCAAGCACATCTTCGGGCTGTGCGGGCACACCAACATCGCGGTGCTGGCGGCGCTCTCCACCTCCGAGCAGATCGAATTCGTCAACACCCGGCACGAGCAGCTGGCCGCGCACGCCGCCGACGGCTACGCCCGGGCCACCAAGCGCGCCTCCGTGGTGCTCTCCCACCTCGGCCCGGGCCTGACCAACGCCGCAACCGGGGTGGCCAACGCCGCGCTGGACTCGATCCCGATGGTGGTCATCGCCGGCGACGTCCCCTCGCACTACTACGGCAAGCACCCGCACCAGGAGGTCAACCTGCACGCCGACGGCGCGCAGGTCGAGATCTACCGGCCGTTCGTGAAGCGGGCCTGGCGGGTGGAGTCGCCGCACCTGTTCGCCGAGATCATCGACAAGGCGTTCACCCTGGCCGAGAGCGGACGCCCCGGCCCGGTGCTGGTCAGCGTGCCGATGGACATCTTCTCCGCCGAGGTGGACGTGGCCACCTTCGACAAGGCGATGGCCGGCACCACCGAACTGGTCAAGCCGGCCCTCGACCCGGCCACCGCGGAACGGATCGTGGCCAACCTGCTGGCCGCCGAGCGTCCGCTGCTGCACGTCGGCGGCGGCATCGTGCTGGCCGACGCCGCCGCCGAGCTCGCCGAACTGGTCGATCACCTGCAGCTGCCGGTCAGCCACAGCCTGATGGGCAAGGGCGCGGTCGCCGACGACAACCCCTGCGTGCTCGGCATGACCGGCTTTTGGGGCACCGAATTCGTCAACGCCTCCACCCGGGACGCCGACTGGATCCTGGCCCTGGGGGTCACCTTCGCCGAGGCCGACAGCTCGTCGTGGGAGGAGCAGTACACCTTCCGCATCCCGCAGACCAAGCTGATGCAGATCGACATCGACCCCTCCGAGCTGGGCCGCAACTACCCGCTGGAGATCGGCGCGATCGCCGACCTGAAGCCGGCCATCGCCGCGCTGGTCGAGGCCGCCAAGCGGCTGGCCCCGGACGGCGTCCGACGGCCCGAGCTGCTGGCCGAGATCAAGCGGCAGCGCGACGAGTTCCGGGCCCGCAACGCCGCGGCGGTGACCAGCGACGCCTGGCCGATGCGTCCGGAGCGGATCCTCGCCGAGGTCCGCGAGGTGCTGCCGGCGGACGCCATCATCACCACCGACGTGGGCTGGAACAAGAACGGGATGGCCCAGCAGATGGACATCCTCACCCCCGGTTCGGTGTTCACCCCGGGCGGCTTCGCCACCATGGGCTTCGGCGCCCCCGCGGCGCTGGGCGCCAAGATCGCCTGCCCCGATCGGGTGGTGGTCTCGCTGGTCGGCGACGGCGGCTTCGGCACCAACCCGAGCCTGCTCTACACCGCCCGCGAGAAGGGCATCGCCGCCGTCTGGGTGGTGATGAACAACAACGCCTTCGGCACCATCGCCGGGTTGGAGAAGGCGCACTTCGACACCACCTTCGGCACCGTCTTCGAGAACGCCGACGGCCCGGTGGTGACCGACTTCGGCGCCATCGCCCGGGCCTACGGTGTGGAGGGCGTCACGCTGACCAGCGCGGAGGAGTTCAAGCCGGCGCTGGCCAAGGCGATCGCGGGCGACCGGCCGGTGGTGATCGACGTGTCGATGATCAACGTGCCGACCCCGACGTCCGGGCACTGGAACATCATGGACATCTACTCCCCCGGCGCCGGCATCCACCACGCGGCCACCTCGTAGGCCCCGATCATGACCGCCACCACCGTCGAGCCGCAGGCGCAGCAGTACTCGCTGGGACACCTGACGATCATCGACACGCCGACCCCGGACCTGGTCCGGATCGCCTCCCGCACCGGCTACGACTTCGTCAGCCCGCGGTTGATCTGCGACGGGCTGCCCGGCCTGGATCATTCGCTGGCCCGCAACCCGGCCCTGCTGCGGGCGACCAAGCAGGCGCTGGCCCAGACCGGCCTGCCGGTGCACGACATCGAACTTGCCCGGATCGCCGACGATGTCGATCCGGGCAGCTATGAGCCGGAGCTCGCCGTCGGCGCCGAGATCGGCGCGCGGCATCTGCTCTCCAGCATCTGGAGCGCCGACCGCGGCTACGCGGTGGACGCCTTCGGACGGCTCTGCCGGCTGGCCGCCCAGTACGGCATGACGGTGAACCTGGAGTGGCTGGCGCTGGCCACCGTCACCACCATGGCGGACGCCGTGGACGTGATCCGCCAGGTGGACGAGCCGAACGCCCGGCTGATGATCGACCTGCACCACTTCCACCGTTCGCGGGAGAAGGTCGCCGACCTGGCGGCGCTGCCCCGGGGCTGGTTCGAGTTCGCCCAGATCTGCGACGCTCCGGCCGAGATCCCCACCGACCACGACGAAATGGCCAGGATCATCCGGGCGGGCCGCAGCTACCTCGGCGAGGGCGGCACCCACCCGGCCGACGTGCTGGCGGCGCTGCCGCCGATGGTCTACTCGGTGGAATTGCCCAACGCCGACCAGGTCGCCGCGCTGGGCGCCGAAGGGCACGCCCAGCGCTGCCTGGACACCGCCCGCGACTACGTCGCCCGCGCGGGCGCCACCGAACGAGAGGCCGCACGATGACCCGAACCGGCGCGATCGGAACGCTCCCGGACCAGTCGCTGCACTCCCGGTGGCACGACGGACGCCGCCCCTACGTCCATCGGCTGTTCCTGCTCGGCGAGGGCATCGGGGCATCCCGCACCCCCGGGCTGCACGAATACGAGGGCCACCAGCAGGGCCTGTGGCTGTCCTACCGGATCCTGGACAGCCTGGACTGGGGAATCACCGCCGACGATCTGCCGGCGGTGCTGGACTGGGCGCGCGCGTCCGGCTTCTCCGGATTCAACGTCACCCACCCGTTCAAACAGGCGATCATTCCCTGCCTGGACGAGCTCTCCGACCGGGCCGGCGCGCTGGGCGCGGTGAACACCGTGGTGCTCCGCGACGGTCGGGCGATCGGTCACAACACCGACTGGTGCGGGTACCAGAAGCCGTTCCGGGACGCCCTGCCGGACGCCTGCCAGGGCACCGTCGTCCAGCTCGGTGCCGGCGGCGCCGGGGCGGCGGTCGCCTACGCGACCCTGGACCTGGGCACCCCCCTGCTGATCATCCACGACATCAACGCCGAGCGCGCCCGGCTGCTGGTGGAGCGGATGAGCGGAATCTTCGGCCCCGATCGGGTCCAGGTCGGCGTCGACCTGGCCCGCTCGCTGGCCGGAGCCGAGGGGGTGGTCAACGCGACTCCGGTCGGGATGGCCACCCACCCCGGCTGTGCGATCGACACCGACCTGCTGCGACCGCAACTGTGGGTCTCCGAGATCGTCTACTTCCCCCTCAACACCGAATTGCTGGTCCGCGCCCGTGCCGTCGGGTGCCGGACCGTCGATGGCGCCGGAATGGCGGCTGAACAGGCCGTCCAGGCGTTCGAGCTGTTCACGGGAGTCACACCCGACGCCCCGCGAATGCACGCTCGGGTCCGGGCAATGGTTGCCTGACCCCACTCGCCGGTGGGGCCGTCCACACCTGGGACGTTCACCGGGTCTACGCATCGGCGTCGATGCGTTCACCGGCCCTCGCGGCCCCTGATCGAGAGGTTCTCATGTCTGATACGAACACCCACGAGAAACAAACCGGAAAGGCGACAGCCAGCGGCTGGATCGGCAGCGCCCTGGAGTACTACGACTTCTTCATCTACGCCCAGGCCGCCGCCCTGATCTTCCCGACCATCATGTTCGACAACACCGATCCCGCGATGGGCATCATCGGTGCGCTCGGCACCTTCGTGGTCGGCTACGTCGCCCGTCCGATCGGCGCCTTCGTGCTGGGCGCCTGGGGCGACAAGCACGGCCGGAAGAACGTGCTGGTGCTGTGCATGCTGCTGATGGGCATCTCCACCATGCTGGTGGCGGTACTGCCCACCTACCAGCAGGTCGGCATCTGGGCACCGGCCATGCTGATGGCGCTGCGCCTGGTGCAGGGCTTCGCGGTCGCCGGCGAGATCTCCGGCGCCAGCTCGATGATCCTGGAACACGCCCCGTTCGGACGCCGCGGCTACTTCGGCAGCTTCACCCTGCAGGGCACCCAGTTCGGCCAGATCCTGGCCGCCGCGGTCTTCCTGCCGCTGGCCTACCTGCTCACCGAGGAGGCCTTCCACAGCTGGGGCTGGCGGATCCCGTTCGCGCTCAGCGCCGGCGTGGTGGTGGCCGGCTACCTGATCCGCCGCAAGGTCCACGAGACCCCGGCCTTCGAGGAGGAGCAGGAGGAGGGCAAGGTCGCCGAGTCCCCGATCCGCCAGGCGTTCCGGGAGAGCCCGGGCACCATGGGCCGGGTGTTCTGCATGGCGCTGACCAACATCATCGCCGTCACCACCTCGATCTTCGGCGCCACCTACGCCACCAACAAGGCCTACGGCATCGGCTTCCATGCCGACGTCTACCTGTGGATCCCGCTGCTCGGCAACGTGGTGGCCTGCCTGGTCATCCCGATCGTGGGCAACCTGTCCGACAAGATCGGACGCCGCCCGATGATGATCTGGGCGCCGACCCTGTGCGGCCTGATGTCCTACGGCTACCTGTGGGCGATCAGCCAGGCCAACGTGTCGCTCGCGATCGTCTTCTCGCTGGTCATGTGGGGCGCGGTGTACCAGGGCTACAACGCGGTGTTCCCGGCCTACTACCCGGAGCTGTTCCCGACCAGCACCCGGGTCACCGGGATGGCGATCGCGCAGAACATGGGCACCGTGGCGTCCTCGGCGATGAGCATCGTGTTCCCGATGGTCGCCCCGCCCGGATCCACCAACGTGGTGCTGGTGGTCGGCTCGCTCACCCTGCTGCTGTGCCTGATGGCGTCCATCGCGGCCTGGAAGTCCCCGGAGACCTACCGGTTCCGCTCCGAGGACCTCGGCGTTCCCGGTGCTCAGCCGGTTCCCGAGGCCGAGTACCACCGGCTGCGCAACCAGGCCATCGCCAACGCGAAGGCCGCCAAGGCCGCCGCCTGACCGTCAGGTCCGACGTCCGTACCCTGGGTGGGCAGCCATGCCGGCTGCCCACCCGGTGAGGAGTTTCCGTGAAATCGAGCACCCGTCCCGCCTCCGGCCTCGCCATGTCGGTGCTGCTGCTGGTCGCCGGCTGGTACATGAGCACCCGCGGGGCGGGCGCGGCAGAACTGTTCGGCTGGTTCTTCCTGGTCGTCGGCGTCCTCGCCTGCGCCATCAACCTGATGCTGCTGATCCGCAGCCGCTCCTCCGGGGGATCCCCGCGGCCGTGAGCCGACACCGGCCGGCAACCGCCAGGCCGTAACATGCCAGGCATGCCGTCGGACACCGCAGCGCAGCCCAGCGACCCAGCCCCCGGCTCGGCGCTGCCGGAGCGATCCGAGAAGCGGCCGAAGCGGCGCGACGCGGCCCGAGCCAGGGCCGAGCTGCTGGACGTGGCCACCGCCGAGTTCGCCCGGGTCGGCTACTACGGCGCCCGGGTCGACGAGATCGCCGCCCAGAGCTCCACCACCAAGCGGATGATCTACTACTACTTCGGCGACAAGGACGGCCTGTTCACCGCCGTCTTGGAACGCTCCTACGCCGACATCCGGGCCGCCGAACGAGCCCTCGACCTCTCCGCCCTGCCGCCGCTGGACGCCGTCGCGGCCCTGGTCGAGCACACCCTGCGCTGGCACGCCGAGCACCCCGAACTGGCCCGGCTGGTGTCCGCCGAGAACTCCCTGGACGCCACCCACCTGCGGTCCTCGACCCGGCAGGCCGGCGCCAACCTGCCGATCCTGGAGCTGATCGAGGACATCCTGCGCCGCGGCCGGGCGGACGGCAGCATCGTCCGCGACGTGGCCGCCCTCGACCTGCATCTGCAGATGAGCGCGGTGGCGCTGTTCCGGGTCACCAACGCGCCGACCATCGAAGCCACCTTCGGCGAGCGGATGACCACGCCGGAGAGCCTGGACCGCGCCATCGCCACGATGACCTCGATGATCCGCACCTGGCTGGCCACGCCCGCGGCGTCCGAATGAGGCGTCGTGGGACGGCGCGGCAGAAGGCGTAGAGTAGGGCGCTGGCAAAACGGCAAGCAGGAGGTTCCTTGACCCAGCCAGCCTCGGCACTCGACCGCGAACTCGCCATCGAGCAGGCCCACGTGGACCTCGTCTACGCGCAGCTCGCGAAAGCCGCCGCCGCCGCCCGCCGGACGGCCGATGCCAGCCAAGCGATCTACACCTCCGACCGCGGCACCTGGATGCGCGAAGAGGACGGCACCGCGATGTTCGAGCGGGACGCCTTCGCCTTCCAAGCCGCGAAGCGACTGGCCGTGCTGGACGCCGAGCACGAGGGCCTGGTCTTCGGCCGGCTCGACCTCTCCGACGGCGACATCCGCTACATCGGCCGGATCGGCGTCCGCGACGAGGAGTACGAGCCGCTGGTGATCGACTGGCGGGCCCGGGCCGCCGAGCCGTTCTACCGGGCCACCCCGTCCAACCCGATGGACGTCACCCGGCGCCGAGTGCTGCGCTGCCGCAACGACAAGGTGATCGGCATCGAGGACGACCTGCTGGACGCCGCCGAGGCCGGCGACCTGGTGATTATCGGCGAGGGCGCCCTGATGGCGTCCCTGCAGCGGGCCCGGGGCCGGCACATGCGCGACATCGTCGCCACCATCCAGGCCGAGCAGGACGAGGCGATCCGGGCCGACGCCAACGGCGTCACGGTGATCTCCGGCGGCCCCGGCACCGGCAAGACCGTGGTGGCGCTGCACCGGGCCGCCTACCTGCTGTACTCCAACCGGCGCCGCTTCGAGCGCGGCGGCATCCTGGTGGTCGGCCCGTCCGCGCTGTTCATGAGCTACATCGAACGGGTGCTGCCCTCGCTCGGCGAGGATTCGGTGACGCTGCGTTCGACCGGGGCGGTGGCCTCCGACGTGCTCGGCTTCTCCGCCGACCGCACCGACGACGCCGCGGCGGCCACCATCAAGGGCTCGCTGCGGATGGCGCCGCTGCTGAAGCGGCTGGTCGACCTGCCGCTGGTCGACCCCGGGCCGGACGGCGCCCGGCTGCTGCTCACCGTGAAGGGCGAGCCGGTCGGCCTGGACACCGCCGCCCTCGACCGGCTGCGCAACGAGGTGCTGGCCCGGCACAAGGTGAACCGGGCCCGGGAGGCGGCGGAGAAGGCACTGCTGGCCCGGCTGGTGGCGCAAGTGCCGGACGAGCTGGACCTCGACCGGGACACCATCGAGGACCTGATCACCGCCAGCGCGCAGTGGCGGATGTTCATCAACGCCTGGTGGCCCACGCTCAGCCCGACCGAGGTGCTGCGCCGGCTGGGCGACCCGGCGGTCACCCGCACCGTCGCGGTCGGGCTGCTGAACGCCGACGAGCAGCGCATCCTCACCGCGTCGTTCCACGCCGAGACCTGGTCGGTGGCCGACATCGCCCTGCTGGACGAGCTGGCCGCGCTGCTCGGGCCGGTCCCCGCCGAACCGGACGCCGAGGAGCCGGTGTTCATCGAGGGCGGCGAGGTGGCCGAACTGGTCACCACCGCCGACCTGCTGTCCCGGCAGGTCGTCGAGGACCCGGACGAGGACGCCCACACCGAATACGCCCACCTGCTGGTCGACGAGGCCCAGGACATCACCCCGATGCAGTGGCGGATGCTGCGCCGCCGGGGCGCCCACGCGTCCTGGACGATCGTCGGCGACCCGGCGCAGAGCAGCTGGCCGGATCAGGCCGAAGCCGATCGGGCGCTGGCCGAGCTGATCGGGCACGCGCCGAACCGTTCCTACCGGCTCAGCGTCAACTACCGCTCCCCCGCCGAGGTGTTCGCACTGGCCGCCGAGGTGGTGCGGCGCGCCTTCCCGACCGCCGACCTGCCCGAGGCGGTGCGGCACACCGGCGTGCAGCCGGAACTACTGGCGGTCGCGGCGCGGGAGCTGCTGCCGACCGTCACCGACCGGGCGTTGCGGTTGCTGGGCGAGCTCCCCGGCACCGTCGGCGTCATCGCCCCGCCGTCGCGGCACGCCGAGGTGGAGCGGGCGTTGGCTGCGCTGGGCGAGCCCCGGCTGGTGGTGGTGACCCCGCTGCAGGCCAAGGGCCTGGAATACGACGGGGTGATCGTGGTCGCCCCCGACGACATCGTCGCCGAGTCGCCGGGCGGCGTCCGGGTGCTCTACGTGGCGCTCACCCGTCCGACGCAACGGCTGGTGTGCGTCGATCCAGACCCAGCCGGCGGAGATTGGCGAGGATCGCTGACGTTGCCCGCGACCGATTGAGGGTGAAGAACTGCAGGCCGGGCGCCCCGCCGCGCAACAGGTCGGCGCTCAGCTCGGTGGCGATCTCGACGCCCACCTGACGCACCGCGGCCGGATCGGCGCCGACCGCCTGCAGCCGGCTGGTCACCCGTTCGGGCAGATCCGCGCCGGAGAGCGCCGCGAACCGGTTGATCTGGGCCAGGTTGGTGACCGGCTGGATGCCGGCCACGATCGGCAGCGTGCAGCCGATCGCCCGAGCCCGGTCGACCAGCCAGAAGTACGCGTCGGCCTCGAAGAACAGCTGGGTGACGGCGAAACTGGCCCCGGCCTCCTGCTTGGCCAGCAGCAGCCGGGCGTCCAGGTCGGGGTCGCGGTTCTCCGGGTGGGCGTCGGGGAAGGCGGCGACACCGATGCCGAAATCGAAATTATCGGCGATCAGGGCGACCAGCTCGGTGGCGTTGGCCAGGCCCTGCGGATGCCGCACCCACGGCACGGTGGGGCCGCCCGGCATGTCGCCGCGGATCGCCAGGATGTGCCGCACCCCGGCGTCCGCGTACGAGCCGAGGGTCTCCAGCAGCTGGTCCACCGACTGGCTGGCGCAGGTCAGGTGCCCGACGGTCTGCGCCTCGGTCTGGGTCTTGATGAACTTCGTCGCGCTGATCGTCCGGTCCCGGGTGGCTCCGGAGGCGCCGTAGGTGACCGACAGCCAGTCCGGGCCGACGTGGTCGAGGTCCATGATGGTCTGCCGCAGCACGTCCATGCCGGCCTCGTCGGCGGGCGGGAAGAACTCGAAACTGAACGTCGGACGTCCAGGGTCGGCGAGCAGCTCGGCGATGGCCGGCTGGCGCTCCGGTTCGGCATGGTTCACGGACACGAGGACCAACCCTAGGTGAGCACTGTCGCGCCTCGACCCGTAGGCTCAGGGGATGGGCATCTTCGCTGCTGACGACCCGATCGGCGCACCGTTCCGGGACGCCGTCGGAGGCACTCTGCGGGACTTCATCGCCGCGCAGTCCGGCCGGCTGTCCGGCCTCGGCGGGCACACCGCGATGCTCAGCGAGCTGGCCGCCGCGTTCACCGCCGGCGGCAAGCGGCTGCGTCCGGCGTTCTGCTGGTGGGGGCATCAGGCGGTGGCCGAGAGCACCGAGCCCGGCCCGCTGCTCCGGGCGGCCGCCAGCCTCGACCTGCTGCACGTCTCCGCGTTGGTCCACGACGACGTGATGGACGCCTCCGACGTCCGCCGCGGGCTGCCGGCGGCGCACCGGCAGTTCGAACGCTGGCATGCCGAGCACGGGCTGACCGGCTCCCCCGAGGCGTTCGGACGGGCCGGCGCCATCCTGCTCGGCGACCTGCTGCTGGTCTGGTCGATGGAGCTGTTCACCTCGTCCGGACTGCCCGCCGAAGCCCTGGGCCGGGGCATCCCGCTGCTGGACGCGGTGCGCACCGAGGTGACCGGCGGCCAGTTCCTGGACGTGGTGGCGCAGGCCGAACCGATCGGCACCGCCGACCTGATGGACGTGGTGCCCCGGGTGGTGGAGTTCAAGACCTCCCGCTACACGGTGATCCGGCCGCTGCAGATCGGTGCCGCGCTGGCCGGCGGCTCCGCCGAGGCGCTGGCCGCGCTGGCCGGCTACGGCTCGCCGCTGGGCCGGGCCTTCCAGTTCCGCGACGACGTGCTCGGCGTCTTCGGCGAACCCGAGGTGACCGGCAAGCCGGCCGGAGACGACCTGCGCGAGGGCAAGCGGACGGTGCTGGTAGCGCACGCCCTGCAGTTGGCGTCCGAGACCGCCAAGGAACGGCTCGCCGGGCTGCTCGGCAGCCCCGACCTGGACGCCGACGAGGTCGCCACCGCCCGGGAGATCATCGTCGCCTCCGGCGCCCTGGCCGCCACCGAACGCCGCATCGCCGACGACCTGGAGCAGGCCCTGGCCGCGCTGGACGGCGCCCCGCTGCGCGACGAGGCGGTCGCCGCGCTGCACCGGCTGGCCGAGCTCTCGGTCGCCCGGACGGCCTGACCCGCCCAACGCTCGCCTAACTATTTCGGGCTCGCCGAATTCGGCGAGCCCGAAATAGTTAGGGAAGCGCTGATCAATGCTGTTCCGAGCGAGGACGTGCCCGGCGGGACGAGCTGCGGCCCCCAGATCTTGTGGGCGTACTGGACGTACGGCGCAAGATTTGGGGGCCGCAGATCGCCCGC
>NZ_JASGDE010000216.1:0-4750 GCF_047607385.1 Micropruina sp. | reverse complement strand
TCGTCGGAGCGGACGCCGCCGCGGCGAGCGCCGCCGCCCGCTCGGCCGCCAGCTTGCGGGCCTGCGCCACCGCCGTTTCCGGCAGCAGCCGCACCGACGAGCCGCCGAGCGGATCGAGGTATTCCTCGCCGCGCTTCAACCCGAAGTGCAGGCAGCCGGCCGGGCAGTGCCCGGCTTCGACCGTCCCGATCACGTCGCCGGCCCGCACCTGCTCACCCACCCGGACCCGGGCCCGCACCGGCTCGTAGGTGGTCCGGAGCTCGCCGTGCACGATCGCCACCACGCCGCGTCCGGCGATGACCTGGGCCACACTCACCCGTCCGGACGCCGCCGCCCGCACCTCGCTGCCCACCGGTGCCGCCAGGTCGACGCCGCGGTGACCGCTCAGCCAGTCCTGCGCCGGCGGGTCGAAGCCGCGCAGCACCGGCCCGGGCACGGGGCGCACCGACCCGAAGGCCCGGCTCTCGGGAGCCGCCGTCACCAACACCACCCAGGCCAGAGCCAGCACCGATGCCCACCGGACGACCGCGCGACGCATGCCAACCACCTCCGTGCTCAGTAAGGACCCGCGGCCGCGAAAGTGTTCACAATCGGTGAGCGCGGGCCCTGTCGACTCCGTCGTGAGATCTCAGGTCGCGAACTGTCGCTGGCCGCCCGCAAGCGCGTCGATCGGCGATCGACCATTGCCGACAGGTCGCGTAACGGGGTTCAAGAAATCCCATGTCAGCTGTCGACCGGCTCCGAAAGCGGCTGCGGTCTGGGAACCCTAGATCCTTCACTACTCCTGCTTGGTCGGGACAACCGTGCCGGTTCGGCGCTGCGGCAACGACCTGATCGGGCTCAAACGCACCATCAGACTCCATGGCAACCGTTCGAACTCGCCCATGGCCGTGGCCAAGCCCAACGCTGCACCAAGACAAACGACGTTCATGTCGTCGTCAGTCAGACGCCTACTTCATCCGCGAGCCGAGCGGAGACCAGCGAGTCAACAACTCTGCTGCGCCGGCATCTCGAAACGATGTGTCATGCTCTTGGTCACTGACCCTTGTCATCTCCGTCTGGGTGGGCTACCGTCAACGGCAAGATTTGGGCCGGCCCGGTTCCGGACCGCAGGGGACCAAAGTACGACCGGTTGCGGGGTAGCATGACGGCAGTAAAGTGGTTCGCCGCATCTGGGTACGCTGCGCTGATGGCCAGCCTGGTCGTCGCCGGCGCAGGCAAGTTGGCATTTCCCCAGGCTGCAGCCAACGCCATTTCGGAACTCCTCTCGAGACAGGCCGCATTTCCGACTTCCGTTGTGCGACTTTTCGCAGCCCTGGAGGTCTGGAGTGGGCCAGATGATGAAGTGGTGCGCATTCGTGCCGCGCGGTAGGGCCGAATCGTTCGCGGCGGCATCGAGGTGTCGATGGCTGCGGGTTTGTACCCTAAGTTTAGTGCTCACCTTGTCTTTTGTCACGGCGTGCACGTCATCCGTGGAGCCAACGCCAAGTGTTTCTGAGGTCGAAGATCGCACCTCGTGGGCCTGTCTGGACCCGGTGAGCGCTGTTCTTCCTGCGTGGGCGCGCGAAGAGTTCCCCCAGTCGGATCGCCGTCCCGTCGCTTATCTGCGTTCGACTGAGCAGGCTATGGTCGGGGTGCCGTTCGGCTGGCCGCTGAGTGCTCCCAGCAAGCCTGGGCGAGCCAATAAGATCCTGTGGATCGCCAAAGACAGCGCAGCGCCGCTCCAGATCATCGCGGTCGAGCAGGTGAGTGGAGTAACCGTCACGAGGACACTGCCCGACGGCCCGGGGCCGTCTGTCGTGGATATGCCCAGTCCTGGTTGCTGGCGGTTCGCGCTGCAGTGGGCGGGGCACACCGACGAGGTGTTCGTACGCTATTCATAAGATCTTGGCAGCTAAACTTCGGTTAGCGGATTCGAATTCCGAAATCGCTCGTAGTTTCGCCAATCACCGGGTAGCCAGATATCTCACCAACGATGCGGCCGTTGGGCAGCGAGCATGCACGGATCACCTTCGACTACCCCTACCGTTGCAGGTCGGTGACAGGCTTGTGCTGCGCAGGCCGGGTGGCTACGCGGTCGATCTTGGAGGGGCCGAAGCTGCGGTGGTGCAGGTGGAGGATCGGCTGAACCAGAGCCCGTTCGCTGCACCGGAAGCCGACGATCTGCGGGCTCTGCACCTGGGCCAAAGCCAACTAGCCGCCGCTGAACGTGCCGGGCGCCTGCTGCGGCTCAACGGAGGAGTAGTTCTCCTCCCGGAGGGGCCCGAGCTAGCAATGCGTCTCCTCGCGGCCATCGATCAGCCCTTCACGGTCAGCGAGGCACGAAAGACACTAGATACAACACGCCGGGTCGCGATCCCCTTGTTAGAGCTTCTGGACGCACGGGGGTGGACTCGCCGGATTGACGCTACTCGACGTATCGCCGTGCGGTAGGTGGCTCTGCTCTGCTCTAGATGATCAATTCCTGGGGGGTCGTAGGCGGTCAGTGTTCTTCTGGCTAGGGTGTTTGTGTGGTGGTTGTGCCAGATGGCGGTGGTCAGGGCGAGGATGCGTCGCGCGATGCGGGCGGTGACCCCGGCCGGGGTGCGGCCGCCGTGTGCTTCGAGGTCGAGTTGGCCTTGCGTGCCGCCAGGGTGAACTCCACCCGCCAGGCTTCCTCGATGAGGCATCCGGTTTCGACAACCCCAACCGGCTCGTCGTAGAATCAGCCACAGCGACTCGGCAGATCCGGGTCGACTTCGCATGCACCTCGAACCGTCGCGCTCGACGGGTTGCCTCCGCGGTCCCCGCAAGGGGTGGAACGGCAACGGTCGCATCAGGCGGGCCGAAGGTCTCGGCCCGGACAACCCAAGCGGGTTCCGCGCCGCCGCGCGACCCGCGCAGAAAGGAACGGCCATGGCCGTCGTCACCACGCGTCAGCTGCTGGAGAGCGGTGTCCACTTCGGGCACCAGACCCGTCGTTGGAACCCGAAGATGAAGAAGTTCATCTTCGCCGAGCGCAACGGCATCTACATCATCGACCTGCAGCAGTCGCTGAGCTACATCGACCAGGCGTACGCGTTCGTCCGCGACACCGTCGCCCGCGGCGGGCAGATCCTGTTCGTCGGCACCAAGAAGCAGGCCCAGGAGGCCATCGCCGAGCAGGCCACCCGGGTGGGAATGCCCTACGTGAACCAGCGCTGGCTGGGCGGCATGCTGACCAACTTCGCCACCATCAGCAAGCGGATCGGCAAGATGAAGGAGCTCGAAGGCATCAACTTCGACGACGTCGCCGCGTCCGGGCTGACCAAGAAGGAGCTGCTGCAGCAGCGCCGCAAGAAGGACAAGCTGGCCAAGACGCTGTCCGGCATCCGCGACATGGGCAAGCTGCCGCAGGCGGTCTGGGTGGTCGACACCAAGAAGGAGCACCTGGCGATCGACGAGGCCCGCAAGCTGCGGATCCCGATCGTCGGCATCCTGGACACCAACTGCGACCCCGACGAGGTCGACTTCGCCATCCCCGGCAACGACGACGCGATCCGTTCCGTCGCCCTGCTGACCCGGGTGGTCGCCGACGCCGTGGCCGAGGGCCTGCTGGTCCGCAGCCGGGGTGCCGCCGCCACCGGTGAAGAGGCCGAGCCGATGGCCGACTGGGAGCGCGAGCTGCTGGGCGCCACCGATGAGGCTCCGGCCGCCGAGGCGCAGGCCGTCGAGGGCTCCGACGTCCAGGCCGCCGAGCTGGCGGAGGCCGTCGAGGGTGCCGTGACCGGCGCTGCCGAGCAGTCCGCCGAGGTGGCGCAGGACGTCCAGGCCGCCGAGGCCGCCGCCGGCGAGACCGTCGAGCCGGCCGTCGAGGCCGAAGCCGCCGCCGACACCAAGTGACCCATCGCACGAACAGGAACGAAGAGAGCAGACATGGCAATCACTGCCGCTGATGTGAAGAAGCTCCGCGACGCCACCGGCGCCGGAATGATGGACGCCAAGAAGGCCCTCACCGAGGCCGGCGGCGACTACGACGCCGCGGTCGAGATCCTCCGGGTGACCGGCCAGGCGAAGATGGCCAAGCGGTCCGACCGGGAGGCCTCCAACGGCCTGGTCGCCGCGGCCGGCAAGAGCGTGATCCAGCTCGGCGCCGAGACCGACTTCGTCGCCAAGAACGCCGAGTTCATCGCCCTGGCCGACGAGATCGCCGCCGCCGCGGACGCCGCCGGCGCGACCGACGTGGCCGCCGCCAACGCGGTCGTCCTGGCCTCCGGCAAGACGGTCGCCGACACGGTCGCCGAACTGGCCGCCAAGATCGGCGAGAAGCTCGAGGTGGCCAACGCCGCCAGCTACGAGGGCGACGTCACCATCTACCTGCACAAGCGGTCCTCGGATCTGCCCCCGCAGGTCGGCGTGATGGTCGAGCACGAGGGTGGCGAGACCGACTTCGTCCGCGGCATCGCGATGCAGATCGCGGCCATGTCGCCGCAGTACGTGACCCGCGACGAGGTTCCGGCCGAGGTGCTGGATCACGAGCGGCACATCGCCGAGCTGACCGCCAAGGAAGAGGGCAAGCCCGACAAGATCATCCCGCGGATCGTCGAGGGTCGCCTCGGCGGCTTCTTCAAGGACGTCTGTCTGGTCGAGCAGCCCTCGGTCTCCGACGACAAGAAGACCGTCGGGCAGCTGCTCAAAGAGAACGGCGTGACCGTGAAGCGCTTCGTGCGCTTCGCCGCCGGCGCCTGAACCGTCCGGAACTGTCAGAACAGCAAACTAGAGTGTCGTGGGG
>NZ_JASGDE010000215.1:0-6589 GCF_047607385.1 Micropruina sp. | reverse complement strand
CTCGCCGAACTCGGCGAGCCCCAAATAGTTAGGCGAGCGCCGGGAGGGAGGGCCGGGGTGGGCCGGGGTCGGGGCGCCCAGGAGCTCAGCCGGTGTGGGCGGACAGCGGCGGCCACCAGCCGCCTTCGACCAGGTCGGCGTGGGGGCTGACGGTCAGCCGGCGATAGAGGTACTCGCCGACCGTGGGGGTCAGTCGTTCGATGGCGTGGTGCAGCAGATCCTGGACGTGTTGCGCGGGCCAGTCGGCGGGCAGCAGGTCGGGTGGCAGGGCCGGTGCGCTGTACCGCGGCGATCCGGCGATCGTGCCGGCCTCGAACATCAGCCGCAGCGCGTCGGTTCCCTCGGGACGCGGCTCGGCGGCGAGTCGGTCCAGCAGTCGTTCCAAGTCGGTGGCGGCACGATGCAGGTCGGCGGCCCGGGCGGGCAGCGACCAGGCGGTGGCGGCCATCCGGCGGGCGGCGTCCGGATCGAGGCTGAGCATCCCGACCTCGACCATCCCGACCTCGATCATCCCGACCTCGATCATCGGGGCGGCGGCGTCCGCGCGAGCCGGGACCTGCTCGACGAACTCGGGCGCGGTCAGCCCGATCAGCAGACCCGGCCGGGGCTGGCCGAAGCCGGCCCGCGCCGCCGCGCCCAGCAGGCGTTCCCGCCGGACCCGCAGCCGCTCGGGGATGTCGTGGACGACAACGTGGAAGGCGCCCGTCCAGGGTGGGGGAGTGTCGCCGTAGCGCAGCCTCGACCAGCGTTCCAGGTAGCCACCAGCGAGTCGGTAGACGCTGACCCGACCCACCCGGCGGCGTTCCAGCTGGCCCTGGCGCAGCATTCGGGCGAGCAGCTGCCGGGTGGTCGGCTCGGCGAACCCGAGCGTGGCCATCACCTCCACCAGGATCGGCCCGGGCACCGCGTCGGCCTGCAGGACGCCGAAGGCGAACCCGATGCCGCTGCGCGAGTGCTCGGGTAGGTCGTCGGTCGGTGCCACGGACTGAGCCTATCGAAACATGACGCGGAGGCTGTGACTCACGATGCAGATGTAGGGTATTGACATGGTTGCTGAGCGCGACGACGTCCCCGCCTCCACCGCCGAGACCAGCGAGTCCGGCGATTCGACGAAGGAGGCACCTCGACCAGGACGACGCTGGGACGTCCGCGAGATGGTGATCGGGCTGCTGGTCTCGATGGTCTTCGACATCGGCCTGTCGATCGCCATCTTCAGCGTCGCGAAGAACCTGGGCGCCAGCGATCTGGCGGCCTACCTGTACTCGTCGATCGGGCCGCTGGTCGGCATGGCGATCGAGTTCGTCCGGCACCGGCGGATCGACATCGTCGGCGTGGTGATCCTGGCCGTCATCGCGCTGTCGCTCGCGGTCACCCTGATCGGCAGTGATGACCCGACGGTGCTGTTGCTGAAGGATTCGGCGCTGACCGGCGGGCTGGGGGTGGTGATCCTGGCCAGCCTGACGCCGCTGTTCCCGCGTCCGCTGATGTACTACCTGGGCCGCAAATTCGGTACCGACGGCACCGAGGCCGGGACCGCCTGGTGGGCCTCGCTGTGGCAGTACCCGAGCTTCCGGCGCTCGCAGCGGGTGATCACCGGGGTCTGGGGTGCTGGCTACCTCGCCGAAGCGATCGCCAAGGTGGCCTGGGTGCTGGCGCTGCCCTTCGACACCGCCTACCTGCTCAACCAGGTGGTGCCGCTGGCCGTCACCGTCGTGCTGATGGTCTGGACGATGTGGTACGCGGCCCGGACCCGGCGTGCCGGAGAGCGACGGGCGTCCCGGTCCGCCCCACCGCTCGCCTAACTATTTGCCGCTCGCTGAATTCAGCGAGCGGCAAATAGTTAGGCGAGCGCTGCGCAATCGGGCGCTGGGCCGCGGGCACGTCCCGCCGGGCACGTCCCGCCGGGCACGTCCCGCCCGGAACGGCATCGATCGGCATGTCCTGGGGCGAGCGCTGGACGGGTGGGCGACCATGTCGATCGGCCGACTGTCGGGGTCCGGCCCGGCTGGCGTAGACTGTCGCCTCGATTCCCCGGTGCGAAGCGAGTGATGGAACCCTGTTAACCGACCTGGAATGGTTCGAGCTGGCTGTTGCAGCCGCCTGCGTGTTGTTGGCCGCACTGCTGGTCACCGCCGAAGCCGCACTGCAGTCCTTCTCCAAGAGCCGCGCCCGCCGGCTGCTGGACGAGGGCCGCGGCGGCGCCAAGGAACTCGTGCATATCACCGAGGACCCGGCACCCACCCTGAACACCCTGCTGTTCGTCCGGATCCTCGCCGAGACGGTCGCGGTCGTGATGGTGGCGCTGTTCGTCTTCGGACGCTTCGAGGCCACCTGGGAGCGGCTGCTGTACTCGGTCGCGCTGATGGTGGTGATCTCGTTCATCCTGCTCGGCGTCGCCCCGCGCACCCTGGGCCGGCAGCACGCGGACGCCGTGGCGCTGGCCTCCGCCCGTCCGCTCTCGCTGCTGACCACCGTGCTGGGGCCGATCCCGCAGGTGATGATCCTGATCGGCAACGCGCTCACCCCCGGCAAGGGGTTCGCCGACGGCCCGTTCAGCTCCGAGGCCGAGTTGCGCGAACTGGTCGACTTCGCCGAGGCGTCCGACATGATCGAGGCCGACGAGCGGAAGATGATCCACTCGGTCTTCGACCTGGGCGACACGATCGCCAAGGAAGTCATGGTGCCGCGCACCCAGATGGTCTACATCGAACGGACGAAGACTCTCCGGCAAGGGGTTTCGCTGGCGCTGCGGTCGGGTTTCAGCCGGATCCCGGTGATCGGCGAGGACGTCGACGACGTCTGCGGGGTGCTCTACCTGAAGGACGCGATTCGCCGGATGTACGACAATCCGCGGGCGCAGGCGACCGAGACCGTCGACTCGCTGATGCGCAAGCCGACCTTCTGCCCCGACTCCAAGCCGGTGGACGAGCTGCTCCGTGAGATGCAGCTGACCCGCTCGCACGTGGTGATCGTGGTGGACGAGTTCGGCGGCACCGCGGGCCTGGCCACCATCGAGGACATCCTGGAGGAGATCGTCGGTGAGATCGTCGACGAGTACGACCAGGAGGTGCCGCCGTCGGTGGAGATCGGGCCGAACCGGTTCCGGATCTCGTCGCGGCTCAGCGTCGACGACCTGGGTGAGCTGTTCGGGCTGAAGGTCGACGACGACGACGTCGACACCGTGCTCGGCCTGATGGGCAAGGAGTTGAACAAGGTGCCGATCCCCGGTTCCGTGGTCACCTGGGAGGGCATTCAGTTGGTGGCCGAACGCGGCATCGGACGCCGCAACAGCATCCTCACCGTGCTGGCCTCGCTGGTCGAGGAGCCCGCGGCGGATCCGGCCGAGGGCGGGGTGGACGCCGCCGCCAAGCTGGCGTCCGAGTCGGCGAAGCGGGCCAGCTGATGCATCGCTCCGGATTCGCCTGTTTCGTCGGACGCCCCAACGCCGGCAAGTCGACCCTGACCAACGCCATCGTCGGGCAGAAGGTGGCGATCGCGTCCTCGCGTCCGCAGACCACCCGGCACGCCGTCCGCGGCATCGTGACCAGGCCGGACGCCCAGCTGGTCATCATCGACACCCCCGGCCTGCACCGGCCGCGCACCCTGCTCGGCGAGCGGCTGAACGACCTGGTCTACGCGACCTGGTCGGAGGTGGACGTGATCGGCGTCTGCCTGCCCGCCGACCAGCGGATCGGCCCCGGCGACGAGTTCCTGGTCGGCGAGATCGCCAAGCTGCCCAAGCGTCCGGTGCTGGTGGCGCTGGCCACCAAATCCGACCTGGTCGGCAAGCAGCGGATGGCCGAGCACCTGCTGAAGATCGCCTCGCTGGAGGAGAAGCTCGGCATCCGCTGGGCCGAGGTGGTGCCGGTCAGCGCCGTCACCGACGACCAGGTCGACCTGGTCACCGACGTGCTGATCGCCCAGTTGCCCGAGGGACCCTCCTACTACCCGGACGGCGAGGTCACCGACGAGCCGACCGAGACGCTGATCGCCGAACTGATCCGCGAGGCGGCGCTGGAGAAGATGCACGAGGAGCTGCCGCACTCGATCACCGTCGCCATCGACGAGATGGGGTTGCGCGAGGGACGTCCCGAGCACAAGCCGCTGCTGGACGTCTACGCCTCGCTGATCGTGGAGCGCGACTCGCAGAAGGGCATCGTGATCGGCCACCGCGGCTCGGTGCTGCGCGAGATCGGGACGGCCGCCCGGGCTCAGCTGACCGCCCTGCTCGGCACGCCGGTGCACCTCGACCTGAAGGTGAAGGTGCTGAAGGACTGGCAGCGCAACGCCAAGCACCTGAACCGGCTGGGCTTCTGAGCTTGCCGGCCGTGCCGTGACCCGAAAGGGCTCCGGCCCGGTGGTTGTCCGGTGACCGATACACCCGCGCAATGGATGCCGCCATCGGCTGAAACATCGGGTTTCTAGGGTCGTGGTCTGAGGTTCACAGGGCATCGCGGATCGAGGAGTGCAGGATGATCAGGATCGAGCTCCCGTCGGGACCGGCGGACGTTGTATCGGAGTGCGGCCGATGACCGTCGTCATGGCCACGGCGGTCGATGTTGAGGAATTCAACCAGCTGCCTGAGGCCGAGGCGATCGAGCTGCTGATGAATTGCGCCCGCGTCCAGTGGTGGGCCGACGAGCTGGTCGCCCGGCGTCCGTTCGGCCGTCGCAACGAGCTGCTGAGCACGGCGTCCGACCTGACCGGGCTGTGGAGTTGGGCGGACGTCATGGAGGCGCTCGTCGGCTACTGCCGGTTCGGCAGCCCGCTGGACGGCGGCGGAGACGCCCGGCTGTCGCGCGCCGAGCAGGCGGGGGTCGGTGACACCATCGCCGGCGAGTTGCGTGCCGTCAGCGACGCCTACCAGCAGCGCTTCGGCCGGGAGTTCGTGGTCCGGACGACGGAGCGATCGGCGTCCGAGATCCTGCGGATCGGCTACCGCAGGCTCCGGCTCGACGAGCAGGCCGACCGGGCCGCCACCACGCTGGAGCTGCGCGACATCGCCCGGCGGCGACTGAACGCGCTGATCGGCTGACCGCCCGGACGGCATCACCAGCCACACCCGCCCCCATACCCGGTATACCCCTGCCTAACTATCTGTGCCCTCCCGAATGTGGGAGGGCACAGATAGTTAGGCAGGGCCTTGTCGGCGGGGCGCAAGGGAGCGCCGACGACGCACCAAGCGCCGACGACGCACCAAGCGCCGCCGACGCACCAAGGGCCGCCGACACCAAGGGATCGGTCGGTGCGGTCAGGCCAGGGACGCGGCCAGGTCGATCAGGGCCAGGTCGCTGCCGCGGGGACCGACCAGGCAGACCCCGAGCGGGCCCTGCGGGGTTTCCAGCACCGGGGCGCTGACGGCGGGGCGTCCGGTGATCCCGGCGATGCAGGTGAGCCGGAAGGTGGCCTGGCGGTGGGCGTCCACGGCGGCCGGCGAGGCCCACAGTTTCGGGGCCGGTCCGGACGCCGAGGGCAGCAGCAGCACGCCGTGACCGAGAGCCGCGTCCAGTTCGGCGCGCAACCGACCCAGTGTCTCGCGGGCGGCCTCGTCCTGGCTCTCGGTGATCGCGGACGCCGCCGCGAACCGCTCGCCGGCAGCCCCCTTGAGCGCGCCGGGGTGGGCGGTCACCCAGGCGCCGTGCCGCTGCCAGGCCTGGAAGGCCTGATGCACCCGGAACGCCTCGGCGGCCGCCCCGAGATCGGGCAACGTCACCGGTTCCGCCTGGAACGGACGCCCGGCGAGCCAGCCGTCGAACAAGGCCTCGACGCCGTCCTCAAGACGAGGAAGGGCTGCCGGCACCCGGAACGAAGGAACCGTCCCCTCGTCCCACGCTGCAGGGGAGTGGGACGAAAGAACCGTCCCCTCGTCCCACAGCGCCGCCGCGGCCCGACGCAGCAGCCCGGCGTCGCGGGTCAGCACCCCGACCGTGTCGAAGTCGACGGCGAGCGGAAGCAGTCCCTCGGCGGACACCAGGCCGTGCGTGGAACGCCACCCCCACAAGCCCTGATAGCTCGCCGGGACGCGCACCGAACCGCCGGTGTCGGTGGCCAGGCCGATGGACGCCGCACCCAGCGACACCGCGGTCGCGCTGCCGCTGGACGACCCGCCCGGCAGCCCGCCGGGGGCCACCGGGTTCACCGGTGTTCCGTAGTGCGGGTTGTCCCCGGCCAGGCTGTAGGCGAACTGGTCGGTCCGGGTGATGCCGGCCACCGCGGCACCGGCGGCGCGCAACCGGGCCACCGCGGCGCTGTCGACGAGCTCGGCGGACGCCTCCGTTAGATAGGCCGGGACGCCGGCGCCGATCGGCTGACCGGCCACCGCGAACAGGTCCTTCACCGCGACCCGCTCGCCGTCCAGCGACCCCGAACCGGTCGGGCCGGCCAGCGGATCGCCGACCACCCGCCACACCGAGGCGTCGAAGGTCACCGGGGGAGGGGCGACGTGGGCGGTGCGCACCCGCCAGGCGCCGTCCGCCCCCCGCTGCCACACCTGGGTCTGCAGTCCGCGTCCGCCCCGCCGCGGCGCGGTCACCGCGACGATCGCGGCGGCGTCCGGGGCCAGCGGGTAGACCCGCACCTCGGCCAGTCG
>NZ_JASGDE010000214.1:0-8482 GCF_047607385.1 Micropruina sp. | reverse complement strand
GGGGGGGCGGGTCGCCTCTACAACCCCCGGCGGCGCCCCCCACCGCGGTGTCTGCCACCGCACGGACCGGGTGGTTCAGCCGATTGGAACCCAAATGGCCTCAATTGCCGGCACCGCGTACGATAAGTGAGAAAGTGCTGGCTTACCGCTCGGAGGCTTGAATGGCTGAGGCGTTGTCGATACAAGAACTCGGCAAGATTGCTCGACGCTATTGGCTTATCCTAGTAGCACTAGTTGCAGTCGGGGGTCTTGGCGGGTACCTCGGTGCACGGATGTTGCCACCCACCTACACGGCCACCGCGACCGAACTGGTGAAAGGCGTTCCCGGCACCGACCTGGTGGCCAACTATCAGGCCGCCCAGTATGCGATCAGCCGGGCCCGCACCTACCCGGTCTTCATCGACAGCCTGCCGGTGCTGGAGGCGGTCCGCGGCGACCTGGCCGGCACGGCCAGCATCGACGACCTCCAGCAGCAGTTGACCGCCAACAACCCGATCGACACCCCGCTGGTGCAGGTCACCGCCGAGGCCGGCACAGCGGAGGGCGCCCGCGACATGGCGAACTCGGCGGCGCGTCACCTGGCTCGCTACATCACCCAGCTGGAGACCGTGAGCGGATCCTCGCCGGTGACCGTCGAGCTGGCGGTCCAGGCGACCACTCCCCGCTCCCCCACCGCACCGCGACCGGTGCTGATCGCCGGCCTGGCGGCCTTCGCCGGCGGCTGCCTCGGCCTGGCCGGAGTGGTGCTGTTCGACCGGATCGGGCGTCCGCTGGTGGCGGCCCGCCGGCTCCGCTCCAGCAGCGATCCCGAGAGCCCCTCCGGTGAGGACGCCGAGTCGACGACCCCGCCGGCCACCGCGACCCCGCCGGCGACCGCGGCCGCCACAGCGTCCGAGACCACTCAGCCGAGCGGCGCGAAGGCCAAGCCCGCGACGAAGAAGGGGGGCCAGGCAACCGGTGCGCTGACCCAGCGGCCCGGCGACGCCCGCGATCCCGCGTCGGCCCGAGCCTCGGCCTAGGCCGCCGATGCTGGTCGTACCCCGCGCCGAGAGGCCGTTCGCGAAGGGGCCGTACCTCGCGATGCTGGTCGCCGTGGTGGCCACCGAGCCATGGCGTCCGGCCACCTACTTCGAGGGCTCCTTCGACGGCGTCGTGATCGCCAAAGCGCTGCTCAGCGTAGTGGCGGCGATCACCGCCTGGTACCTGGTGAGCAAACGACCCCGGCTCGGCGTTCCGGCCTGGCCGACGCTCCTGGTGGCGCTGTACCTGAGCATCACGGTGTTCGGCGGCTGGGCCGAGGGAGTGCTGCTGTCGTCCTTGATCATCGCGGTCCGCGTGCTGATCCTGGTCGGGATCGTGAACCTGCTGCTCAGCGGCTACGACGGCTATTCGGTGATGGCCGGGCTGGTCGGGGCGCTGGTCACCGTCGCGGTGGTCAGCGCATTGACCGGCGGACTGCGGGCCTCCGACGGACGGCTGGCCGGCGGCATCCCTCCGCTGCACCCCAACGAGATCGCCGCGATCAGCGCGATGGGAATCCTGTGGCTGCTGTACCGGGCGGTCAACGGCCGGGAGAACGCCGTCGACCTGGTGATGCTGGCAGTGGCCGGCACGGCGCTGGTCGCCTCCGGTTCGCGCACCTCGCTGGTGATGGTGCTGCCGGCGGCCGCGATCCTGGTGTTCACCGCGCGGCGCTTCCACCTGCGAGTGCTGATCCCGTTCGTGCTCAGCCTGCCGGTGATCGCCTTTACGGTGTTCTTCAGCGACGCCATCACCGGCGCGCTGACCCGCGAGGGCAGCAGCGAGGACATCGGCTCGCTGAGCAATCGGACCATCGCCTGGCAGTCGGCACTGATGCCGAAGTCGTCGGCATGGCTGACCTGGGCCGGCGGCGGGCTCACCCTGAAGCGGATCGAGGTCCCGGGGCAGTGGTGGTCGCACCAGATCCTGGACAGCAGCTGGGTCTCCGCCCTGGTCCAGGGCGGCTACCTCGGTGTCGCCACCTGCCTGGTGCTGATCCTCTACGGGCTGTACCGAGTGGCCCGCGTCCCGGGCGAGTTGCGCGGCTTCCGGCTGGCGCTGATCCTCTTCCTGGCCCTTCGCGGCGTGCTGGAGAGCGGACTGTTCGACGCCAGCACCGCCTTCCTCACCTGTTTCACCGCCCTGGCACTGCCGGACGTGTCCCGGGCACGCCACCCGGTCCTGGCACCTCTGCCGGACCGGCACCCAGTTCCTTCCTTCGTGTGGCAACCGCCACACTCACCGATCCCGGGGGAAAACGTGCGCAGCATCAAGAAACGACTGCTCGTCGCGGGCAACCTGTTGGCGTTGGGCCTGGTGGTCGCCGGCCTGGTCAACTTCTTCGCGCCGCGCAGCTATCAGTCGTCGGCCGCCCTGTACGCCACCGCCGCGGGCACGCAGTTGCGGGCCACCGACATCTACCAGGGCACCATGATGGTGTCGGCGCGGATGGCCACCTACGTCGAGTTGGCCACCTCGCCGGTGGTGCTCAACGGCGTGATCGAGGAGCTGCGGCTGGACGAGGGCCCGAACAGCCTGGCCGAACGCGTGCACGCCACCAACCCCGGCGGCACCACGGTGCTGGTGGTGACCGCGACGGATTCCGACCCGGCCCGCGCCCAACTGATCGCCGCCACCGTCGCCAGCCGGTTCAACCAGGCCGTGACCGGACTGGAGTCGGGCGCCGAAGCGGCGCCCCAGGTGAACTTCCGCGCGGTGGAGCCGGCCCAGGCGCCGACCGAACCGAAAGCCCCCGACCGGCTGCGCAATCTCGCCATCGGCGGGGGGATCGGCGCCGGGCTGGGGCTGATCGTGCTGCTCTGGCCGCTGGTGCGGATCGCGTCCTCCCCGGACGGGCAGCTGCGGCTGATCCTGCTCGGCCCGATGGCCGACCGGCTGGACGCGTCCGCCGTCCGGATCGTCGGCGAGGTGGAGTCCGCGCCGCAGCCGGCGGTGCTGTCGCACCGTCCGGCGGCACTCACCACGGGGGCGGAACGATGACGCCGTCCCCGCCCCACCGTTCCGGGAGACGACCGTGATCAAGAAGCTGCAGCTCGGCACCCGGCTGCGACAGTTGCCCGACCGGGTCCGCATCGGCGCCAGCATCGCGCTGGCCGCGGTGGCGGTGGCCGCGGTCGCCTTCTCCGTGCTCCCCGAGCGGATCACCGGAACTCCGGCCGAGCCGATCTGGCCCAGCACCGGAGCCGGCACGAACTCGCCGGCGGCCGTTCCCGGCCAGGCCCCGGATTCCTGGACCAAGCAGGTCGACGCCGCCGTGGTGGCCACCGCCTGGCCGAAACTGAACCCGCCGCTCGACAAGCTGTCCCGTTCCCGCGCCGCCGAGTGGGACGCCTGCCGCAACGTGACCGCGGGCACCGAGGCGAAATGCCGCTTCGGCAAGAGCAACGACCCGAAGAAGACGGTGGTGATCCTGGGCGACTCGCTGGCGATCAGCTGGATTCCGGCCGCCCGGGCGGGTTTCGAGAGCAAGGGCTGGACGGTGCGCGGGCTCACTTTCAAGGACTGCCCCGCCGCACGCATCGACGTGGTGCCGATCTCGCGCGACGTGAGCTTCACCGAGGACTGCCGCAAGCACCAGGAGTACGCACTGGCCCGGGCCAAGGCGCTCAAGCCGGCCATCGTACTGATCTCCACCGGCAACGGGACGCTGACCAGGATCCTGGGATCGCAGGGCCCGGAGGCAGCGGCCGCCCTGCAGCAGGCCGAGACCACGGCGATCAAGTCGCTGGTCACCGACAACACCAAGGTGGTCGTGGTGGCGCCGCCGCCCGACCGCCGGGACATGGGCGCCTGCGCCACCCACGTCAGCACCCCGGCGGACTGCCTGTCCGACGTCCAGGTCCCGTGGAACACGCTGCGCACCCTGGAACAGGACGCCGCCAAGCAGGCCGGCGGGGTCTACCTGAACACCCAGTCCTGGACCTGCACGCTCGACGGCCAGTGCCCGTCCTTCATCGGCACCACCCCGGTGATGACCGACGGCGTGCACCTGACCAATTCGATGAGCCGGCGGCTGGGCACGGTGCTCTTCGACGCCGCGACGGCGAGAGCCTGAGTGGCCCCGATGAACGATCCAGCAGTGTTTTCCACAGCGTCGTCGGCGGCCTCGCCGACGGCCATGACGACCGGTCTCGAAGGGGTTCGAAGCCACGGAATCGTGGCTGAACTCCGGCGTCCCGGTCACTAAGATAACGATCACCGGTTCTCACGCCCAGGAGTCATATGTCCCCGCTTTCCCGGCGCGATCTGCTCATCGGTGGCGGATCGGCGGTGGTCGGGGCCGGCATCGCTGGCACGGTGGCCACGGTCTATGCCAACCGTCCGGCCACGCCCGCCACCCCCTCGCCGGATGCGGCCGGAATCACCGTCCGCAACTGGATCGACCGGCGCCAGGCGCCCTATTTCATCGGGCACCGGGGCGCGGAGGGGGTGCTGCCCGAGCACACCCTGCCCGGCTATCAGAAGGCCCTGGAGTGGGGTGCGGAGTGCCTGGAGATCTCCGTGGTGCGCAGCTCCGACGGCATCCTGTACTGCCTGCAGGACCTCACCCTGGAACGCACCACCACGCTGAAGGGCGAGGCTCGCAGCCTGACCTCGGCCGAACTCGATCTCGGCCGGGTCACCATTCCGCGGCTGGGCCCGCGCTGGCAGGGCGTCAACATGCCGGCCATCCCCCGGCTGACCGACGTCCTGAAGGAAGTCGGCGGCAAGGCGGTGCTGTGTATCGAGCCCCGCGACGACGCGGCCTACCAGCCGCTGATCGAGCTGATCGAACAACAGCAGCTCAAAGACTCGGTGATCCTCCGGTTCGATCACCTGTCGCCACGTATCGCGGCGGCCAAGACCGCCGGCTACCCGGTCGCGGCCTACCTGACCAGCGCCGAGGTGGCCACGGAGGCGGCGATCAAGTCGCTGGCCGGCCGGCTCGACCCGCGGCAGGACGTGCTGGTGCTGCCGGCCCGCAACGACACCGACCTGCTGCCGCAGAAACTGGTCCAGGCCGCCGTCCGTAGCGGCGTCCCGGTGTGGGTGTCCCCGGTGCACCGTCGCCACGAGGTCGACTACTTCTCGCTGGTCGGTGTGCAGGGCATGGTGGCCGCGTGCAACGGCTACACCGCCCGAACCGTCCCGGCGGTCGCCACCGACGACTGGGCGTCCGGGCAGCTGGCGCCGGGCGCGCTGACCCGCAACCCGGACAGCAGCACCTACAGCCTGCAGTGGCCCGACGTCGGAGTGATCGAGATTCCGACCCCGGGCCGGCAGGCGTTCATGACGCTGGGGCAGTTCGCCCCGATCACGGCCACCTCCTACCGGATCGCCTTCGACGTGGCGTTCGACCCGATGCCGTCCGACACCTGGCAGCACGTCTCGATCGCCTTCGGCCACGACGATGATCGCTACTACGAGCATCGCCTGGGCAACGCCGACGGTTATCACGCGCTGCTCCGCGCCGACGGCACGATGGGCCTGGCCACGCACGTCGAGGGCGATCGCAACGGCCGGCAGTTGGTCGGCCCGGCGTCCAGCCGCCCGATGAAGCGCGGGGTCTGGGCCCGGATGACCCTGGACGTGACCCCCGACGAGATCCGCTGGGCGCGCGACGACGGCACGGTGCTCAGCGTCAAGGACTCCCGTTTCCGGGGCGGCTACTTCCACATCGGCAGCTCGGCAACCGACGGCGCGCTCAAGCTGCGCGGCCTGGCGGTCAGCTGAGACGCTCCGGGGGCATCCCAACAGCGCCGCCGGCGCGGGATCGAGGCCCGACGGCCACTGCGCACAGCACCGCGTCGATGCCGCACGTCCAGGGAAACTGTGAGATTCACATGAGATTGCTTAAGTTTACTCTCATGAACTAGAGTCACCGTTGACCTACAAGCATGAGAGTTGGCTGTGTCTTACTCAGACATGGCCGGGCCCTGGTCCGGGGGGACGGCCTGACCCTCTCACACCCCTTAGGAGATCCTTAGTGCGAACGTCCCTCCGAGCCCTCCTTGCGTCGGCTCTCTCGGTCCCGCTCCTCCTCACGTTCCCCGCGTATCAGGCCCATGCCGACACGGTGACCGTGATGGACGACCCTCTCTACCAACGCCTCAGCCCGAGCACCGGCGCCAGCCTGGTGACGCCGTGGGCCGATGAGGCCAAGGCGGCATCCAGCCAGTACGGCTACACCACCGACCTCGGCACCCCGTTCAAGGCGTCCAGCTCCGCGTCCAGCGGTCTGTCCGCGATCCACCGGCTGTGGAACCCCACCACCATCGACTTCACCGACGTGGTGGCCGGCTCGTCCGCCTTCACCAAGGCTCGCTCGGCCGGCTACGTCGACCAGGGCGTGCGCTACTACGCGCTCGCCAACGCGGTCAGCGGACGCACCCAGCCGATCAACTCCTACGTGAAGAGCGGGAAGCACCGCCTGGCCACCGCCACCACCGGGAAGACCCTGGAGGCCTCCGGTTGGAAGCTGGACGCCGTGGCGTTCTACGTGCCGGCCGCCCCGGCCGCGTCCACCCCGGCGCCGACCCCGACTCCCGTCCCGACGACTCCCGCGCCCCCGGCCGTCAGCGAGGGGACCACCGCCAGCAACGGCAGCGCCGGCTCGCTGGCCGTCGGCTCGGCCAGCTACCCCGCGCCGTCCAACGCGATCTACGTCTCCACCAACGGCAACGACGGCAACTCGGGCAGCGTCTCGTCGCCGGTCCGCACCATCAACCGGGGCCTCGCCATCGCGCCGACCGGCGGAACCGTCGTGGTGCGCGGCGGCGTCTACCGTGAATCGGTCACCATCAGCAAGCAGGTGACCCTGCAGAACTACTCGAAGGAAGCGGTCTGGCTGGACGGCTCGACCCCGGTCAGCGGCTGGGTCGCCGACGGCACCACCTGGCGCAAGGACGGCTGGACCACCCGGTTCGACCACTCGCCCACCTACACCCAGGGCGCCAAGGACAGCACCGTCCCGTACTGGCAGTTCGTGAACCCGAACACCTACCCGATGGCCGCGCACCCCGATCAGGTCTTCGTCAACGGCAGCCCGCTGCAGCAGGTCAAGTCGAAGAGCCTGGTCAAGGACGGCACCTTCTACCTCGACGAGGGCACCTCGAAGCTCTACATCGGCAGCAACCCGAGCGGCAAGACCGTGGAGGCCAGCACCACCGTCAAGGCGCTCAGCATCCGCGGCGCCAACAGCGTGGTGCGCGGGATCGGCGTCCGCCGCTACTCCCCCTCGGTGTTCCACATCGCCTCGGTGACCATCGAGCAGCCCGGCGTCCAGCTCGAGAACGTGGTGATCGCGGACTCCGCCACCACCGGCCTGAGCGTGCAGCGTGAGAAGGTCAAGCTCAACCAGGTCACCGTCACCGGCTCCGGCATGCTCGGCATCCACGGCCGGTTCGCCGACAACCTGACGATGACCAAGGTGCTGTCCACCAAGAACAACGACGAGCACTTCAACCTGGCACCGGTCTCCGGAGGCGCCAAGTTCGGCGCCAGCCGCGGCATCACGGTGGTCAACTCCTCGTTCTCCGGCAACTACGGCCACGGCTTCTGGGAGGACGTGTCGGTCTACAACTCGGTCTTCCGGCAGTCCGACTTCAGCGACAACACCGGCACCGGCCTGTTCCTGGAGATCTCTGCCAAGGTGGTGGTCGGCGACAGCACCTTCGCCCGCAACCAGGAGTTCGGGATCAAGGTGAACAACACCAGCAACGTCAAGATCTGGAACAACACCTTCGTCGGCAACGGCCGTCCGCTGAACATCGTTCAGGACACCCGGCGCAACACCAACCGCTACGACCAGGCCGTCGATCCCCGGATCTCGTGGCCGGACCCCGAGATGCCGTGGACCCTGGGCCCGGTCACCGTGCGCAACAACGTCATCGCCAACCCGACCACGGCCGCGAACTGCCTGGTCTGCGTCGAGGACTACAGTGCCACCAAGACCGCCGAGCAGATGGGCGTCACCTTCAACGGCAACGTCTACGGCCGCGCCACCTCGAAGCCGACCTGGCTGGCGATCTGGAGCCGGGGCAAGGTGAACCCGAACCCGTACGTGTTCACCACCCTCGCCGCGTTCAAGTCCACCACCGGCCAGGAGGCCCGCGGTCGTGAGTACGTCGGCACCAACATCGTCGACGGCAACCTCAAGCTGACCTCGGCGGTCAAGTCCGTGGAGGCCAGCGTCGCCGAGGCGCTGCCGTCCGACGTGGCGACCGCGATCGGCCGCACGGCCGGAAGCCGGACCCTCGGTCGCTGGTGATCCCCGCTGATCCGGACGCGGTGAGCACCCGGATCACGGACACCGGTCCGATCGGCTGAACAAACGGCGGTGCGGTGTGTCCCAGGAGTTCCGGGAGTCGAAACTCCTGGGACACACCGCACCGCCGTTTGTTCAGCCGATCGGACCGGTGTCCGTGATCCGGGTGCTCACCGCGTCCGGATAAGCGGGGAT
>NZ_JASGDE010000213.1:0-33053 GCF_047607385.1 Micropruina sp. | reverse complement strand
GCGCGATCGAGTGGCCCGGGTGGCCGCGGTGCGCCGGACGGCGCCCTGCGCCGGCTCGCATCGAGGTCGGGCACAACCGGCGGATTCCGGCACAGCAGTTGGTGCCGGAATCCGCCCGCTCTTTCCAGGGACGACCGCCGAAGGGTGATCACCGGGTGCCGGATCTGACAGGCTGGGGCAATGGCGCGCGACGACGTGGTGGTGACGGCGGATCAGCTGGAAGAACGGCTGGCCGAGGTCGACCTGCTGGACGTCCGGTGGCGGCTGGGTGAACCGGCCGGCGCGGGACGCGACCGCTACCGGGAGGCGCACCTGCCGGGCGCCCGCTTCCTCGACCTGGAGGCGGTGCTGACCCGGCACGGGGAGCCCGCCGAGGGACGCCACCCGCTGCCGGACGCCGACACCCTGGCCCGCGGGCTGGGTGAGTTGGGCGTGGACGGCAGCCGTCCGGTGGTGGTCTACGACGAGGCCGGTTCGTTCGCCGCGTCCCGGGCCTGGTGGGTGCTGCGCTGGGCCGGTCTGGACGTCCGGGTGCTGGACGGCGGCATCGACGCCTGGACGGCGCAGAACCGGCCGCTGACCAGCGGCGACACCGAGGTCGAGGCGGTTTCGCTGACGCTGACCACCGGGCAGCTGCCGACCATCGAGGCCGACGACGCCGCCGGCTTCGACGGCACCCTGATGGACGCCCGCGCACCCGAGCGGTACCGCGGCGAGACCGAGCCGATCGACCCGGTCGCCGGTCACATCCCCGGAGCCGCCAACGTCCCGGTCGCGCAGTTCTTCACCAGCGACGGCCGGCTGCCCAGCCAGGACCGGCTGGCCGAGCTGCTCGACCGTCCAGGTCCGCTGGCCGCCTACTGTGGGTCAGGGGTGAGTGCCGCCCAACTGGTGCTGGCCGGCGCCAGCATCGACCGCCCGATCGCGCTCTACCCGGGCTCCTGGTCGGCGTGGAGCAACGACCCGGCGCGCCCGGTCGCCACCGGGGACGAACGCCGATGACCTATCCGACCACCGCGTGCACCCTGCTGGGCAACATCGAGGCCAACCTGCGTGGCATCCGGGCCCGGGTCGGCGACCGGCTCGTGCTGGCCGCGGTCAAGGCCAACGCCTACGGGCACGGGGCGCTGGCGGTGGCGTCCATGATCGAACTGCGCGGCGCCGCCGACTGGCTCGGCGTCGCCACCGTCGACGAGGGACGCCAGCTGCGCAAGGCCGGCATCAGCCTGCCGATCCTGAAGTTCTCGCCGACCCGGGGCGCCGCCGAGATCAGCCGGGCGCTGGCCTCCGCACTCACCCTGACGGTGGTCGACGAGGCGTCGATCGAAGAGACCTCGCAAGTCGCCGAGATGATCGGGCTGACCGGTGTCCACGTCCATCTCAAGGTCGACACCGGCATGCGCCGGGTCGGCGTCGAGCCCGCCCAGGCCCCGGCGCTGGCCGCCCGGATCGCCGCCGACGAAGGGCTGCGGCTGCAGGGCCTGTTCAGCCACCTGCCGATCTCGGACAGCCCGGCCGGGGCCGACTTCACCCGCGCCCAGGCCGAGCTCTTCGCGTCCACCGCGGACGCCGTCGAGGCCGCCGCCGGCCCGGTCGAACTGAAGCACCTGGCCAACTCCGGCGCGGTGCTGGGGCATCCGGAGACCTGGTTCGACATGGTCCGCCCCGGCATCATGATCTACGGCAGCCTGCCCGACCCGGACGCCGAACGCACCGTCGAGCTGCGCCCCGGGCTGGAGCTGACCACCGCCATCTCGTTCCTGAAACCCGTAGCCGCGGGCGAAACCGTGGGTTACGGACGGACCTGGACGGCACCCCGCGACAGCTGGATCGCGACCATCCCGGTCGGCTACGGCGACGGCTACTCCCGGCTGCTCTCCAACCGCGGCCGGGTGCTGATCGGCGGCCGTCCCTACCCGATCGTGGGCCGGGTCTGCATGGACCAGACCATGGTCGACCTGGGCCCCGAACCGGTCGCCGCGCTCGGCGACGAAGTGGTGCTGATCGGACGCCGCGGCGAGGCCGAGATCACCGTCGCCGAGGTGGCCGACCTGATGGGCACCATCCCCTACGAGGTGACCTGCCTGATCACCGGACGGGTCACCCGCGACTACGTCCAACCCTCCTGAGCCGGAAGCGAGACCCTGTGACCACACGCACCGACGCGTCCACGACCATCCCCCTGCTGACCGGCGAGCTGTGGTGGGGCGGCGCGGTTCCCGACGGCGGTGCGATGCCGTTCGGACGCCGTCCGCACCGCCGCGACCTGGCGGTCAACGCCGGCCTGGTCGACGACCCCACCGCGGGCGCCAACCAGTCCGCGCCGCTGCTGCTCTCCAGCGCCGGACGCGCGGTGTGGTCGGAGCGGCCGTTCGCCTTCGGGTTCGCCGACGGACGCCTGGAACTCGACACCCCGGTCGAACTGATCGAGACCGGCGGCGGACTGCGGGACGCCTACCTGGCCGCCGCACGGGCGTTCTTCCCGGCGTCCGGACGCCTGCCGGCGCGCGAGCTGTTCACCGCGCCGCAGTACAACACCTGGATCGAGATGCCCTACCGGCCCACCCAGGACGGCGTCCTGGCCTACGCGGAGCGGCTGCTCGCGGCCGGCTTCCCGCCCGGCGTGCTGATGCTCGACGACCGCTGGAGCACCGACTACGGCGACTGGCGCTTCGACCTGTACCGCTTCCCCGACCCGGCCGCGATGATCGGGCGGCTGCATCGGCTGGGCTTCCAGGTGATGGTCTGGCTGGTGCCCTTCCTCAGTCCGGACGGCGACCCGTTCCGCGAGCTGCGCAAGGCCGGGCATCTGCTGCGCGGCGCCGACGGCGAGGTGCTGATCCGGGAGTGGTGGAACGGCTTCAGCGGGCTGCTCGACCTGACCGACCCGGGTGCGGTCGCCTGGCTGCACGCCCGGCTGGGCGAGTTGCGCGAGCTCGGCGTCGACGGCTTCAAGCTGGACGCCGGCGACCTGCGCGACTACCGGCTGGACGACCGGCCGTTCGGCGGCGGCGGGCCGGCCGAGCTGTGCGAGGCGTTCGGACGGATCGGCCTGGAGTACCCGTTCAACGAGTACCGGGCCTGCTGGAAGCTGGGCGGCCAGCCGCTGGCGCAACGACTGCACGACAAGCCGCCGACCTGGGGTGCCGACGGCCTGCTGTCGCTGATTCCCGAGGGCATCGCGCAGGGCCTGATCGGACACGCCTTCACCTGCGCCGACATGGTCGGCGGCGGGGACGTCTGCACCCTGGGCGCCGGCATGCCGGTCGAGCCGGAGCACTTCGTCCGCTACACCCAGGTCGCGGCGCTGTTCCCGATGGTGCAGTTCTCCATCTCGCCGGCCCGGGTGCTGGACGACGAGCATCTGGCCCTGGTGCACGCCGCTCTGGCGCTGCGGGCCCGGCTGCTGCCCGAGATCATGGAGCTGGCCGAGCACGCCGCCACCACCGGCGAGCCGATCATCCGCCCGCTGGCCTACCACCACCCGGGCTTCGAGGACGTCACCGACCAGTTCCTGCTCGGCGAGGACCTGCTCGTCGCGCCGGTGCTGGAGCGTGGCGCCCGAACCCGCCGGGTGGTGCTGCCGCCCGGACGCTGGCGCCGGATCGACGCCGGCGACGACGTCCACGACGCCGGGTTCCTGGAGCTCCCGGTCACCCTGGCCGATCAGCCGGTGTTCCGCCGGGAGCGCTGAGCGCGCTCAGTTCGCGCTGATTTCTCCTCGGGCGAGGTTCCGCGACATCAGCTCGGGGTCGCCGCCGGTGCCGGACGCGTACGGTCCGGCGATCAGGATCAGCATCGATTTGCTCACATCGGGCACGATACAGCAGAATCATGCAAGAACAAGAAGGAGTGGGCATGCTTGCTGCGGCACGGAAAGAGCTGCTCCTGGAGCGCCTGCGGCGCGACGGGCGAATCGTGGCCAAGGAGATCGCCGCCGAGCTGGGGCTGTCCGAGGACAGCATCCGCCGCGACCTGCGGGAGCTCGACGTGGCGGGCCTGGCGGTGCGGGTCTACGGAGGCGCCCTGCCGGCGTCCCCGGCGGTCGCCGACTACGCGGCCCGGACGACGGTCGCGCCGGACAGCAAGCGGCGTGTCGCCGCCGCGGCGGTGGCGCTCATCGAGCCGGGCGCGACGGTCATCCTGGACGGCGGCACCACCACGCTCGCGATGGTGGGAGCGCTGCCGCGGAGCTTCCGCGGCACGGTCATCACGCACAGCCCGACCGTCGCCGCGGCGCTGCTGAACCATGAGGCGGAGGTCTTCCTGATCGGCGGCCAGCTGTTCAAGCACTCCGCGGTCGCCTGCGGCGCGGCCGCGGTCGAAGCGGCGAACAAGATCAGCGCCGACCTGTTCTTCCTCGGCGTCACCGGCGTCCACCCGACCGCCGGGCTGACCACCGGGGACGCGGACGAGGCCGCGATGAAGCGCGCCCTGGCGTCCCGCGCCGCCGAGACCTACGTGCTGGCCAGCGACGAGAAGATCGGGACCGCTTCGCGCTACAGCGTGCTGCCGCTCGACGCGGTGACCGGGGTCATCACCGAGATCGCCGACAGTGACCCGATCGCCGCCGAGCTGACCGCGGCCGGGGCCGCCCTGGTCCACGCCGCCGACCGGGCTCGCTGACGCGGCCGGCGATCGGAGGGCGAGCGATGAGACAAGACGACGGGGGAAGGAGCATCGGATGCGTGTGCTGGTGACGGGGGGTGCGGGGTACATCGGCTCGCACACCACGCTGGAACTCCTGGCCAACGGCCATCACGTCGTGGTGGTCGACTATCTGTCGAACAGTTCGGCCGAGTCGTTGCGACGGGTGGCCGGCCTGGCCGAGCGGCCGGTGGAACTGGTCGAGGCCAATGTGGGCGAAGCGGCCGCCCTGGACGCCGTCTTCGCACGGTTCGCTCCGGAGGCGGTGATCCACTTCGCCGGTCGCAAGGCGGTCGGTGAGTCAACCCGGCTGCCGCTGCTGTACTACCGGGAGAACGTGGCCGCCACGATCACGCTGCTGGAGACGATGGCTGTCCACGACTGCCGGCGGATCGTGTTCAGCAGTTCGGCGACCGTCTACGGCAGCGCCTCCGAGGCGCCGTTCGCTGAGGACGCGCCGACAGCGGCGACGAATCCGTATGGACGGACCAAGCAGATGGTGGAGCAGATCCTCGCGGACGCGGCGGCGGCCGATCCGGCGTTGTCGGTGGCGGTACTGCGCTATTTCAATCCGATCGGTGCGCACGAGTCGGGGCTGCTCGGCGAGGACCCCAAGGGGGTTCCCAACAACCTGCTGTCGTTCGTGGCCCAGGTGGCCGCTGGACGCCGCACCGGGCTCCAGGTCTTCGGCAACGACTACCCGACCCCGGACGGCACCGGCCTGCGCGACTACGTGCACGTCGTGGACCTGGCCCAGGGGCATCTGTCCGCGCTCGACCGGTTGGGCGAGGGCGGCGGCTATCGGGTGTGGAACCTCGGCAGCGGCCGGCCGGCATCGGTGCTGCAGGTGATCGAGGCCTACGCGCGGGCCGCGGGGACGCGCATTCCCTACCGGCTGGTGGCCGCCCGCCCCGGCGACGTGGCGGCGTCCTACGCCGACGTGACCAAGGCCGAACGGGAGCTCGGTTGGACGGCGCACCGCAGCCTCGACCAGGCCTGCGCCGACACCGCCCGGTGGCAGGCCGGGTCTCCGGACGGTTACGCCGCCGGATAGCCACGGGGGTCGCCGGAACTGCCAGCCGTCGGCGGCGCAGCCGGCACCCCGAATTGCGGTGGTGAGTCCAAGTGCGGCCCGGCCGGGCTTGGATGTTGTGGGCGTTCGGCCGTCCGGCTGCGGCCCGGGGGCCGGGGAGCGGGCCGGTTGGCGCTGAGCGACGTCCCGCCGCTGGCCGCCTCAGCGTCCGCTCGTCGTCCCGTCCGGACGCCACACCCGGCAGCGGCGCAGCCCGGGCGGGAGTGGCCGGCACTCCAAGGCAGTCCAATTGGACAAACTTGGGATCCCAAGTTGATGAACCCGGCGAACCTACAGCGCATCTCAATATTCGGACAGCCTTGATGTCCGTTCAGGCGCGCTGGTCCCTATGCTGACTTGCTGTGACGCTCCTTCCAGCCCCCGGTGACGCGAGTCGGTGTACTGGGGTATTGGTTGTGAAAAGGTTGGGAATCGTGCAGGATTCACACCAGATTCGCCACGGGCGGCGAGTGCAACTCAACCGGAGGAGGTGCGGCCACATGGATATCGAGGAGCGTCACACGGCGATCGTCCAACTGCTCCAGTCCAAGAAGTCGGTCAAGGCGCTGGCGCTCAGCAAGCTGTTCGACGTCTCGCCGGAGACCATCCGCAAGGACCTGATGGATCTGCATGAGCGCGGCCTGCTGGTCCGGGTGCACGGCGGGGCCCGGATCCGTCCGACCGAGAAGGAGAGCGCCTACGAGCGGCGGATGTCGGTGCATCGGGCGGCCAAGCAGGCGATCGCGGCGGCGGCGCTGGCCGGCATCGAAGAGGGCTCCACCGTCTACATCGACTACGGCACCACCACCTACGCCCTGGCCGACGCCCTGGTTCAGGCCAAGCGGCGGGTCCGGGTGCTCACCAACGCCCTGCCGATCGCGACCCGGCTGTCTCGCAGCGAGACGGTGGAGACCATCGTGCTGGGCGGCATGGTGCGCGGCAACGAGGGCTCCCTGTTCGGCCCGATCGCCGAGAAGGCGCTGGAGAGCGTCTACATGGACGTCGGCTTCTTCGGCTGCGCCGGGATCGACGCGCTGGCGGGGGTGACCAACCACCATGCGCTGGAGGGTGCCACCTCGCAGAAGGCGATGAGCCACTGCCGCTCGGTGGTGGTGCTGGCCGCCGAGGACAAGCTCGACACCATCGCGGTGAACCGGCTTGCCGATCTCTCCCAACTCGACCTGGTGATCACCACCGGGACGCCCGGCTCGGAGTTGAGCCGGGCGCTAACCGAGGCCGACGTGTCGGTCGTCATCGCACAGGAGGAATCTCTTGGAATTTCATAGTCAGCTGATGTTCCCCGGATTGGCGGTCGCCGATCGGGACGAGCTGTTGCAGACCCTGGGCGGCGCCGTCACCGCGGCCGGCCTCGCCGAGCCCAGCTACGTGGCCGCCCTGCAACAGCGGGAACGCGAGTTCCCGACCGGGCTGGACCTCTCCGGCGGCGTCGCCATTCCGCACACCTCCGCGGACCACGTCAGCGGCAACACCATCGCCGTCGCGTCCCTGGCCCAGCCGGTCACCTTCCGCGAGATGGGCGGCGACGAGGACTCCACCGTCGAGGTCTCGACCGTGTTCATGCTGGTCTTCGCCGACGCCGCGAATCACGTGCCGCTGTTGTCGCACATGATCGGCAAGCTCCAGGACGCCGACTTCGTGGCGTCGGTGCGCTCCGCCGACGAACCCGCCGGCATCGTCGCGCTGCTCGAACAAGCCTTCGACGGCATCTAGGCCACGCGCCTCCCACAAGCCTGAATACAGGAAAAACCGATACCTCAACGAGGAGAGAATCATGAAGAAAGTCATCGTTGCCTGTGGCGGAGCGGTCGCCACGTCCACTGTCGCGGCCAACAAGGTGCGCGAACTGTGCGAGAAGAACGGCATCGCCGTCGACGTCCAGCAGTGCCGGATCAGCGAGCTGGCCGGACGCGCCGAGCAGGCCGACCTGATGGTCACCACCGCGAAGGTGAGCCGCGACTACGGCGTCCCGGTGGTGCACGGCATCGCCTTCATCTCCGGCATCAACCTCGCCGCCACCGAGGCCAAGATCCTGGAGATCCTCGGCAACTGATTCGACAGCGACGCGAGCCCGGGCAGGGGCAGGCGTCGTCGATCGACACACAAAGGAGGGGCGCTGCGTCCGGGCAGGGACGCAGCACCCCGGTGATTCGGAAGGAATCTTGATAAGTATGGACGCCGTACTGGCAGTCATCCAATACGTGGTGGACCTGGGGCCCAGCGTGATGCTCCCCCTGATCATCATCATCATCGGCCTGTCGTTGCGGCAGGGCATCAGCAAGTCCCTGCAGTCGGGCCTCACCATCGGTGTCGGCTTCGTCGGCATCGGCCTGGTCGTCGGCCTGCTGACCGAGTCCCTCGGCCCGGCCGCCGAGGCGATGGCCAAGAACTTCAACCTGGGCCTCACCGTGATCGACGTCGGCTGGCCCGGCTCCGCGCCGATGGCCTGGGCCTCGAACATGGGTCTGATCGCGATCCCGATCGCGATCGGCGTGAACATCGTGATGCTGTTGCTGCGGGCCACGCACGTGCTCAACGTCGACATCTGGAACATCTGGCACATGGCCTTCACCGGCGCCATCGTCCAGGTGGCCACCGGCAGCTTCTGGTGGGGCATCGCCGGCGTCGTCGTGCACGCCGTCATCGCCTACAAGCTCGGCGACATCTTCAGCCCGGTCACCGACAATTTCTTCGGCCTGGAGGGTGTCGCGATCCCGCACGGCACCTCGGCCTACATGGGTGTGCTGGCCCCGCCGATCGACGACCTGTTCGACAAGATCCCGGGCGTCCGCAACATCAAGCTGACCACCGAGCAGCTGGAGGAGAAGCTCGGTCCGTTCGGGCAGCCGCTGATCATCGGCACCATCCTGGGCGTGGTGATCGGCCTGCTGGCCCGCTACGACATCGGCCAGTCGCTGCAGTTGGGCGTCAAGATGGGCGCCGTCATGCTGCTGATGCCGCTGGTGGTGAAGCTGATCATGCAGGGCCTGCTGCCGATCGCCGAAGCGGCCCGCGAGATGCTGCAGAAGCGGTTCAAGGACGGCAACTACCGGATCGGTCTCGACCCGGCGCTGCTGCTCGGGCACCCGCAGGTGATCTCGGCCAGCCTGATCTTCGTCCCGCTGACCATCGTGGTGGCGGCGCTGCTGCCGGGCAACCGGGTGCTGCCGTTCGGCGACCTGGCCACCATCGGCTTCTTCGTCGCCATTGCGGTCGGCGTGCACAAGGGCAACATCTTCCGCACCCTGTTCTCCGGCACCGCGATCATGGTGATGACGGTCTGGATCTCCAACCAGATGGTCGAGCTGCAGACCCAGCTGGCCCGCAACGTCGACCTGCTCGGCACCTCCGGTCAGGTGTCCTCGCTGGACCAGTCCGGCAGCCCGATCACCTACCTGCTGGCCAAGGGAATCAGCGGGGACGTCGCCTTCGGCTGGTTCATGATCCTCGCCCTGTACGGCGCGTGCTTCGTGTACACGTTCATCAAGTACCGGCGCCGCACCCTCTACGTCGAGACCGACGAAGGGTAGGGACGGGTCACATGCCAGCTCCCATAACAAGGATCGTGGCGGTGACGGGGCCCCAGGAGTTGACGCTGACCGAGGTCAGCCCGGTATGTGGCCCGGACGAGGTACTCGTTCGGGTCGCCTACTGCGGCATCTGCGGATCCGACGTGCCCCGGTACTTCGACGGTGCGGTGCACAGCTTCCCGCAGGTTCTCGGCCACGAGTTCTCCGGGGTGGTGGAGACGGTCGGCGCGGCCGTCACCACCGCCCGTCCCGGTGACCGGGTCGCGGTCGCTCCGCTGGTGCCCTGCCACCACTGCGCCGAATGCCTGGCCGGGCGTCCGTCGCTGTGCCCCAACTACTCCTTCATCGGCTCCCGCCGGCAGGGGGCGTTGGCCGACCTGGTCGCCGTCCCCGCGGTCAACCTGGTGTCGCTCGGCGACCTCAGCCTCCGGACCGGGGCGCTGGTCGAGCCACTCACCGTGGCCATCCACGGCGTCGAACGGGCGGACGTGCTGCCCGGCGAGCCGGCCGCCGTGCTGGGCGGGGGAGTGATCGGCCTGCTGGTCGTGCTCACCCTGCGCGACAAGGGCGCCGGCCCGATCACCGTGGTGGACGTCGACCCGCGCAACCTGGCGGTGGCCCGGCAGTTCGGTGCCGCGCACGCGGTCAACGCCCTCACCGACGACGTGGCCGGGCACTTCGCCCGGACCGGGGCACCCACGCTGACCGTGGAGACCGCCGGGGTGCCGCCCACCCAACGCCAGGCGCTGGCCATCACGGCCCGCCGCGGCACCGTCGTCTACGTCGGCACGGCGCACCAGGATCTGGTGCTCTCGCCGACCGTGTTCGAGCACATCCTGCGCCACGAACTCACCGTGCGGGGCTCGTGGATGTCGTACTCGGCGCCCTTCCCCGGGCACGAATGGGCCGACGCGGTGCGGATCCTCGGTTCCGGACTGGTCGACCCGGGCGTCCTGATCAGTCACGAGCTGCCGCTCGCCGAGGCCGTCCGCGGCTTCCAGGCGATGCGGTCCCGCGACGAGCACCGGCTCAAGGTGATGTTCCGGGTCGGCGGCGAGGAGGCCGGGGCATGACCACAGTGCACTGCCTGACGCCCAACCCGGCGCTCGACATCACCTACCGGCTCGACTCGATGCAGCTGCACGCGGTCAACCGGGTGCACAGCGTCGAACAGCGGCCCGGCGGCAAGGGGGTCAACGTCGCCCGCGTGGTGGCGGCCCACGGGCTGCCGGTGGCCGGCTACGGGTTCCTCGGCGGACGGGCCGGCGAGACTCTCGCCGAGTTGCTCGCCGAGTACGCGCCCGGCGTCGTCCAGCGCTGGACTCCGGTGCCGGCCGAGACCCGCCGGACCATCGCCGTCGTGGACGCCGCCGACACCACCATGCTGAACGAGCCGGGACGCCCGGTCACCGACGCGGACTGGGAGGCATTGACCCGGACCCTGGTGGACGCCTGTCGTCCCGGCGACGTGGTGACGATCTCCGGCTCGCTGCCGGCCGGGACGGTGGCCGACCACCTCACCGGGGTGATCGCCGCCGCACGCGCGGCGGGCGCCGTGGTCATCGCCGACACCTCCGGCGAGGCGCTGCTCACCGCGGCGGCCGCCGGCGCGGACGTGGTGAAGCCGAACCGTGACGAGATCGTCGAGGCCACCGGTGCCGCGGACGTCCGCGACGGGATCCGGCGACTGCTGGACCACGGCTGCGGTGCGGTGGTCGCCTCGATGGGTGCCGACGGAATGCTGCTCGGTGCCGCCGACGGCTTCGTCACCGCCCGGCTGAACCGGGTCCTGCAGGGCAACCCCACCGGCGCCGGTGATGCCGTGGTCGCCGCCCTGGCCCACGGCCTGGCCCTTTCCTCCCCTTCTCAGAGTCGCTTCGCCGCCCTCGGCGCAGCGTTGGCGGACGCGGTGGCCTGGTCGGCCGCCGCCGTCCTCTCGCCGGTCGCCGGCGAGATCGACCAGCGCCAGGCGGCGCGACTCGCCCTCGACGTCCTCATTCAGGAGTAGACATGCTCAGCACTCTCAGTTCCCTGGCCGACGTCTGCCGTGCCCACGGCAGAGGCCTCGGCGCCTTCAACGTCATCCATCTCGAAAACGCCGAGACCCTGGTCCGCGCGGCCGAGAACGTCGGCCTGCCGATCGTGCTCCAGATCTCGGAGAACGCGGTGAAATTCCACGGCGGCCAGCTCGAGCCGCTCGGCATCGCCACCCTGGCGATCGCCCGGCGCAGCCCGGCGAAGGTCTGCGTCCATCTCGACCACGCCAAGGACCTCAACCTGATCCGGCGGGCCATCGAGCTGGGGTTCACCTCGATCATGTACGACGGCTCGCACCTGCCCGACGAGGAGAACCGCGCCACCACCGCCGAGGTGGCCCGCTGGTGCCACGACGCCGGCATCAGCATCGAGGCCGAGCTCGGCGAGGTCGGCGGCAAGGACGGCGTGCACGCCCCCGGCGTCCGCACCGATCCTGACGACGCGCTTCGCTTCGTCGCCGACACCGGCGTCGACCTGCTCGCCGTCGCGGTCGGCAGCTCGCACGCGATGACCACCCGGGACGCCGCACTCGATCTGGATCTGATCCGGCGGATCGCCCTCAAGGCCGTCGTGCCGCTGGTGTTGCACGGCTCGTCCGGGGTCAGCGACCAGGGCATCTGCGACGCCATCCGGGCCGGGATGACCAAGATCAACGTCTCCACCCACCTCAATCACGTCTTCACCGACCAGGTGCGGGCCGAACTGGACGCCAACCCGAAGCTGGTCGACACCCGCAAGTGGATGGCTCCGGCGGCGCAGGCGATGCAGGCCGAGGTCGAGCGGCTGCTGGTGATGTACCAGGTGGCCTGACGGTCACCGGGGCGGGCCGGGTGCACCCGGCCCGTCCTACGTCCAATCGGTCGAGTGGTCATCCGGGTCCGGCCGGTAGCCCAGTTCCGAGGACACTTTTCCAGCGGCTCTGAGGATTGCCGGCCGCAGCGCGTCCAGTCGTTCCGGAGGCATGTACGGACGGGTGGCCGAGATGCTCACGGCCGCCACGATCGAACCCGAGGCATCGCGAACGGGAGCAGCAACGCACACGATGCCCGGCTCGTTCTCCTCCAGGTCGAGGGTTACCCCGGTAGCGGCAGCCTGCTTCATCACTGCCACGAACGTGTCAGGTGTGAGGACATCGTGATGAATGCCGTTTCCGGCTCCGACCGGCCGCTCGGAGGCGAACTTGGCGCGCCAGCGATCCGGGCTGTCGATGAGCAGGGCCTTGCCGATCCCGGTGCGGGTCATCGGCATGCGATGGCCGATTCGCGACCTCATCTCCGCGCCACGGGTGCCCGGGATCTTCTCCAGATACAGCACCTGCCCGCGGTCCTCGATGGCGAGATGAACAGTGTCGTGGACTCGTTCTGCGAGTTCGCGGAGGACGGGCGCCGCAACCGTGGTCACAGGATTCTCCTGCAGCGCCTGATAGCCGAGTTCGATGAGGGCCGGACCCAGGCTGTAGGCGCCGTCGAGCTGCCGTAGGTAGCCCGCGGTGACGAGAAGCTGCAGCAGCCGATGGGTGGTACTGCGCCCGATGCCGGTCTCCTCGACGATGCCGCGGAGACGCCGCTGACCGCGTGCGACGGCGCTGACGATCGCGATGCCGCGTGCCAGCGTCTGAGTTCCGGGTGGCCCGGGATCGGGGTGCAGATGGGTGATCACGCCCAAGTGTCCCAAAAATAGGGACTTAATTGCAATTATCGGGACGCATTCTTACTGTCGAGAGCGTGACCAAGGATGCGAAACAGTGCAGCGCGGCGCTGGTGGCGGTCGACTGGGGGACGACCTCGTTCCGAGCCTGGCTGCTGGACGCCGCCGGAACCGTTCTCGACAAGGTCCGGTCGTCCGACGGGAGCCTCCGAGTGTCGGAGCGGGCGAACTCCAGCCTTGAGCGCGCTGCTGCCTTTCAGGGAACCCTCCAGCAATTGTGCAGCGGTTGGTTGGCCGCCGATCCGGGGCTTCCGGTGCTCTGCGCGGGGATGGTCGGTTCGAACCACGGCTGGATGGAGGTCGAGTATCTCGACGTACCGGTGCCGCTCACCGATCTCGCGAATCACCTGACCCTGGTGGGGGCCGGCGGTGCGAACGTCCGCATCTGCCCCGGGCTTCGTGTGGCCGGGCCGGATCCTGACGTGATTCGGGGCGAGGAGGTGCAGCTCGTCGGGGCATTGGCCGATTCGCCGCACCGGCTGGAGACAGTGGTGCTGCCCGGAACCCACTCGAAGTGGGTGCGACTGGATGGCCTACGCGTGACCGACTTCACCACGGCCATGACCGGTGAGCTGTACGGCCTGCTGATGCAGCACAGCATCCTGGCTCGGCTGGCCACCAGCGAGGCCGGGTCCGAGGCTTCCGATGCATTCGTCCGTGCCTTGGAGGTCGAGGCCGAACACGGAGATCAGCGTGGGCTTCCATTCCTGCTGTTCACGGCGAGGACGTTGGTACTGGCTGGGCGGCTGGATCCTGCCGACATCGCCGACTACGTCTCCGGTCTGCTGATCGGGGCCGAGGTCAGGCACGCGTTGTTGTCGAACCCGCCCGGCCTCGTCGCTGTCTGCGGCTCGGGTTCGACGGTGGCGCGTTACCGGATCGCGCTGGAACGCAGTGGTGCGACGGTGACCACGATCGGCGAGGACGTGGCAGCGGCGGGTCTGTGGAGGATCGCCGCGAATGCTGGGCTGCTCGCCTCCTCCTGACCCGACGACGACAAGGACCTAACCAATGACAATCTCTCCCAGCGCAGGACTCATCGCCATTCTTCGAGGTGTGACGCCGGCCGATGTTCTCGACATCGCCACGGCGATATTCGACGCCGGATTCAATGCCGTGGAGGTTCCGCTCAATTCGCCGGAACCGTTCGAGTCCATCCGGCGCCTTCGTGTCGAGCTGGGCCCCGACCGGCGAATCGGTGCGGGTACCGTGCTGACTCCGCAGGACGTCCGTCGGGCCGCGGAGGCCGGCAGTTCGCTGATCGTATCGCCGAACACCCGCCCCGATGTCGTGGCCGAGACCGTCAGACTCGGTTTGGAGAGCTATCCGGGCGTGGCCACGCCGACCGAGGCCTTCGCCGCCCTCGACGCAGGAGCTCGTGCGATGAAGCTGTTCCCCAGCTCGACGATCGGTATCGACGGGATGAAGGCCTGGATCAGTGTGCTCCCGGTAGGTACCGAACTGATCCCCGTGGGTGGGGTCGACGCGGACAATCTCGGCGATTGGGCGCGAGCCGGCGCGGCCGGCGCGGGTATCGGCAGCTCCCTCTATCGCCCTGGCGACTCGGTGGCCGATGTGGTGCCCCGGGCTGTCGCCATGGTCAGGGCCTGGGAATCCGCCTGATCCGGCGACCGATCGCACATTTCTCATAGTTCAAGCAACGACGCTGAAAGGAATACCATGAAGATCACCTCAATGACCACGTTCGTCGTCCCGCCTCGATGGCTCTTTCTCAAGATCGAAACCGACGAAGGGGTCGTCGGATGGGGCGAGCCGGTTCTGGAAGGTCGCGCCGCGAGCGTGGCCGCGGCGGTCGAGGAACTTTCCGACTATCTGATCGGGCAGGATCCACGCCGCATTGAGGACCACTGGACCGTGATGTATCGCTCCGGGTTCTACCGGGGTGGCGGAATCCACATGAGCGCACTGGCCGGTATCGATCAGGCCTTGTGGGACATCAAGGGAAAGGCGCTGGGCGTTCCGGTGCACGAACTTCTCGGTGGCCGCCTGCGCGACTCGATCAAGGTCTACTCCTGGATCGGGGGCGATCGTCCCGCCGAGACGGCGGCGGCCGCCAAGGACGCCGTCGATCGCGGGTTCACGGCGGTGAAGATGAACGGCCCCGAAGAGCTGCAGTACGTGGATACCCGCGACAAGGTGGAGAAGGTGGTCGCGAACGTCCAAGCGGTCCGTGAGGCGGTCGGGCCCGATGTCGGCATAGGTGTGGACTTCCATGGCCGCGTCCATCGCCCGATGGCGCGGGTGCTGCTGGACGCGTTGGCCCCCTACCACCTGATGTTCGTCGAGGAGCCGGTGCTGTCGGAGCATGTCGACGGAATCGCCGACATCCTGCGGGCCTCGGCGACGCCGATCGCGCTCGGCGAAAGGCTGTTCTCCCGATGGGACTTCAAGAATGTCATCACTTCGGGAGTCGTGGACATCATCCAGCCGGATCTTTCCCATGCGGGTGGAATCACCGAGGTCCGCAAGATCACCGCGATGGCCGAAGCGTACGACATCGCTCTTGCGCCGCATTGCCCGCTGGGGCCGATCGCCTTGGCCGCCTGCCTGCAGGTCGATGCTGTTTCCTACAACGCGGTCATCCAGGAACAGAGCCTGGGAATCCACTACAACACGACCAACGACTTGCTCGACTACGTCGCCGACCCGTCCGTATTCGCATATTCAGGTGGTGCCGTAGCGATTCCGGACGGGCCTGGCCTGGGCATCGAGGTCAACGAGCCCTATGTGCGGGAACGGGCTGCCGAGGGCCACCGTTGGCGCAACCCGGTGTGGCGTCACGCTGACGGTTCCTTCGCGGAGTGGTGACGCAACCATGAGCATGAACCCCGCACAGCAGCAACCCGGCTTGCGAACCCAAGCCACTCGAGCCCGTCTCGTCATCGCCGTGATGCTCTTCGTCACCGTGGTGATCAACTATCTGGACCGGGCGAACCTGTCGGTGGCAATGCCGGCGATCGCCCACGACCTGGGACTGAATCCGCAGGCTCAGGGCCTGTTGCTCAGTGCGTTCGGCTGGACGTACGCCGCCCTCCAGATCCCCGGTGGCTGGTTGATCGACCGGATCCCGCCGCGGATTCTCTACCCGGCATGCCTCGTCCTGTGGTCGTTGGCGACCGCGTTCATGGGCATGGCGAGCGGGCTGGTCGCTTTGGTGATCCTGCGACTCTTGGTCGGCGTTTTCGAGGCGCCCGCCTACCCGATCAACAACCGCGTGGCAACCGCCTGGTTCCCCGAGAAGGAGCGGGCGTCGGTGATCGGCTTCTACACGTCGGGCCAGTTCATCGGGCTGGCCCTGCTCACCCCGGTCCTGATCTGGCTCCAGACTGCCTTCACCTGGCATTGGGTGTTTGTCGTGACCGGCCTCGTCGGGATCGTCTGGGGTGTGGTCTGGTACGCGGCCTACCGGGAACCTCGCGACTCCAGGGCGAACGCCGCGGAGATCGCCCACATTCGTGATGGTGGCGGCCTGGTGGATATCGATGCCGATGTCCGCGCCGTCAAGAACCGCAAGAAGTTCGATGCCAAGGACTTCGCCTATGTGCTTCGATCTCGCAAACTATGGGGCATCTATTTCGGACAGTTCTGCCTGACCTCGACGCTGTGGTTCTTCCTGACCTGGTTCCCTACCTACCTGGTGGATTATCGGGGTATGGACTACATCAAGTCCGGGTTCCTGGTGTCGCTGCCCTACCTCGCGGCACTCGTTGGCGTGCTGCTGTCCGGGGTCGTGTCCGACTGGCTGCTACGACGCGGGCACTCCCTCGCGGTGGCCCGCAAGGGTCCGATCATCGCGGGTCTGTTGCTCTCCACCTTCATCATCGGCGCCAACTTCACCGACTCGACCACGCTGGTCATCGTGTTCCTGTCGATCGCGTTCTTCGGCAACGGGTTCGCGTCGATCACCTGGTCGCTGGTGTCGGCTCTGGCCCCCGAGCGACTGCTCGGAACCACTGGTGGAACGTTCAACTTCATCGGCAATATGTCGTCGATCGCGACACCCATCGTGATCGGCTTGCTGGTGAGCAAGACCAACTTCGCTCCGGGGTTTGTCTACATCACCGCGGTGACGCTGGCCGGAATCGCTTCCTACGTGTTTCTGGTGGGCAAGGTGGAACGGATCCCGGATCGCGTACTGGAGACGACTCCCTGACTGGCCTTCCTGAGCCGGAGATGGCTTTCAGAGAGTGGGCGTGGGTGGGGCCGCGGTGCTGGACCTGATCACCAGCCGTGCCGGGATGATCGCGGTGGCCGGTTCGGAGGCAGAGCGCACCGGGTCGAGCTGGCGCAGCAGCACCCGCACCAGGTTCTCGCCCATCGACTCGAAATCCTGATGGACGGTGGTCAGCGGTGGCCACAGGTAGCCGCCCAGGATGTCGTCGAAGCCAACCACCGACACGTCCGCCGGGACCCGCCGGCCCGCTTCGTGCAGCGCGCGAAGCAGGCCGGCGGCCATCTCGTCATTGGCGGCGAACACCGCCGTGACGTGGGGATCCGCCGCCAGCGTCCGGCCGATCTGGTACCCGGAGGCATGCGTCCAGTCGCCGTGCACCGGTTCCGGGACGTGGCGTCCGGCCGCCTCCAGAGATTTGCGCCACTCCTCCTCGCGCTCCCGTGCCTGAAGGGACGCCTCGGGGCCGGCCAGCAGGTGTACGGTGCGGTGGCCGAGGCCGAGCAGGTGGGCCACCGCCAGGTGGGCGCCGCCGCGTTGGTCGAAGCCGACCGAGGGGTGCCGCAGATCGCGGCTGTCGGCCGCCACCACGGGCAGATGCGGCGGCACCTGGACGCGGTCGACGTCCGCGGTCTCCAGGCTGAGCAGCACCAGGCCGGCGATGTCGTGCCCGAGGTGCTGAAGGGCGCGGTTCATGTCGCCGACGTCCTCGCTGGACGCGTCCAGCAGGGTCACCGCGTAGCCGCGGCGGTGGGCGGTCCGGGCGACGGCCTCCATGATCCGGGCCTCACCGGTGCGGGCCAGGTGATGGACGGCGACACCGAGGGTCTCCAGGGCTCCGGAGCGCAACGCCCGGGCCGCCTGGCTGGGGGCGTAGCCGAGTTTGGTCATGGCGTCGATGACCCGGTCCCGGGTCTCCGGGCGCACGTTGGTGGCGCCGTTGACCACCCGGGAGACGGTTTGGGGGGAGACTCCGGCGAGGGTGGCCACGTCCTGGGCACGAACCCGGCGCGTCGCCCGCATCTCCTGCACCGTGGTCACCTTCCGATCCCCGCCACCGGCGTCCGACTCGTGCGCCGACGGTGTTCGGCGAGCACGTCCGGCAGCCTGGACGACCATAGTCTCGCGCACCGAGTAGAGACTCGGAAAGTCGCTCGAACGACCTCGGATCGATGCCTCCTGGCTGTCGTGGACCGGACGGTCACCCGGGGTGGGCGATCAGGGCTCGATCAAGCACTCACCCGCCGCGGACGGAGTGGCCCGGTGGACGACGGGAGCCGCCAGACCACGGGCCGCGGCGGCCTGCCGGACGCCGCGGGCGACGGCGTCGGCGCTCGAGCTGCGGACCAGCGCGATGGCGCTGCCGCCGAAGCCGCCGCCGGTCATCCGGGCGCCGAGCGCCCCGGCGTCCAGAGCGGCGCCGACCGCGACGTCGAGTTCCACGCAGCTGACCTCGTAGTCGTCCCGCAGCGATCGGTGGGAGGCGTTCATCAGCTGTCCGGCTCGGGTCCAGTCACCGATGCCGGCGGCGGCCACGAACTCCGTGACCCGGGCGATCTCGGTGACGACGTGACGGACGCGCCGCCGGACCACCTCGTCGTCGAGACGCGCCAGCGCGGCATCGACATCGGTCACCTCCCGCAGCGTGGCCACGGAGAGCTCCCGGGCAGCGGCATCACAGCTCGCCCGGCGGGCGCCGTACTGGCCGTCGGCGAGTGAGTGGCTGGCCTGCGTGTCGATCACCAGCAGTTCGAGACCGGCAGCTTCGAGGCCGAAGGGAATCTGTTCGACCGAGCCGTCCAGGCAGTCGAGCAGCAGCGCGTGACCGGCCTGTGCCCGCAGGGATGCGGCTTGGTCCATGCCGCCGGTCGGAGCGCCGGCCACCTCGTTCTCGGCACGGACGCAGACGTCGGCCAGCCAGGCCCGACCGGTGTCGTCGCGGTCCCGGCGACAGCCGGCGAGGTGGGTGAGGGCCAGCCCGACGGCGCATTCCACCGCGGCCGACGAGGAGAGTCCCGCGCCCAGCGGGACGCAGGAGGAGATCGCGACATCGAAGCCCGGCACGTCGACGCCGGCCTGCCGCAGCGCCCACGCCGGGCCTCCGCAGTAGGCGACCCAGTCGTCGACCGAACCCGGTGCGATCTCCTTGAGATCGCCGGACCACGTCCGACCGTCCTCGAGCCCGGTGGTCAGCCGGGCACGGCGGTCCGTCCGGCGGGCCATGGCCACATAGGTTCGGTGCGGAAGCGCGACGGGCAGGCAGAGGCCGCCGTTGTAGTCGGTGTGTTCCCCGATCAGGTTCACCCGGCCGGGGGACGCCCAGACTCCGTGCGGCTCGGCCCCGAAGGCGTCCCGGAACAGTCCGCGCACCGATCGAATGCCGGCCGCGTCCGTCCAGCTCTGCTGCCACTCGCTCATCCGACTCCTTCGTCGTGCCCACGTCCGGTGGTGTTCGGGTGGGGAACCCAACCTCAAATGTTTGCGTCAACACCGCTCTTGCCAACCACCTTGACATAGCCGCACAGGTCGGTCAACATCGTCCTGTGTCCCGTATGGTGACGCAAACATGAACCTCCCAACGGGGCGAGGCGCACCACCGGCGACGACCTGCTTTGGTTTCGCAAACATCGATCGCGGGTGACTCTCTCGGGCGGGACCAGTCCAGTCAAGAGAGGTAACTCCATGGAGACGCTCCTCCGGGCCAACGCCGTCGACTACGTCATCCTGGCCACCTACTTCGTGTTCGTCCTCGGCATCGGGTTCATGGCCAAGCGCCAGGTCTCCGGCTCCCTGGACTTCTTCCTGTCCGGCCGTTCGTTGCCCGCCTGGGTCACCGGGCTGGCCTTCGTCTCCGCCAACCTCGGCGCGGTGGAGATCATGGGCATGTCAGCGACCGGCGCTCAGATCGGCCTGCCCACCGTGCACTACTTCTGGATCGGCGCCATTCCGGCCATGCTCTTCCTCGGCGTCGTGATGATGCCGTTCTACTACGGGTCGAAGGTCCGCTCGGTTCCGGAGTTCATGCTGCGCCGCTTCGGCGTCGGGGCACACCTGGTGAACGCAATCTCGTTCGCGCTCGCCCAGTTGCTGATCGCCGGGATCAACCTGTACTTGCTGGGCAGCATCGTCCATGCGCTGCTCGGCTGGCCGCTGTGGCTGGCGTTGATCATCGCGGCCGTCGTGGTGTTGTCCTACATCAGCTTCGGCGGGCTGTCGGCGGCCATCTACAACGAGGTGCTGCAGTTCTTCGTCATCGTGGCGTCGTTGCTGCCGCTGGTGCTGCTGGGCCTGCACAAGGTCGGCGGCTGGCAGGGGATGGTCGAGAGGATCACCGCCGCGGCGCAGGCGGCGCCGCCCGAGGCCGGCGTCCCGCCCGCCGTCGAGCAGCTCAACTCGTGGCCCGGTCAGGCGCTGTCCGGGTTCGACAACCCCGTGCTGTCCGTGGTGGGCATCGTCTTCGGCCTGGGCTTCGTGCTGTCCTTCGGCTACTGGACGACCAACTTCGTCGAGGTGCAGCGGGCGATGGCCTCGGAGTCCATGTCCGCGGCCCGGAAGACCCCGATCATCGGTGCGTTCCCGAAGATGTTCGTGCCCTTCCTGACGATCGTCCCGGGCATGCTGGCGAGCGTCCTCGTGCTCGAGATCGCGGACCTCAAGGCGGGCGGCACACCCGCCGGCGGCTCGTCCGGAGAAGGCGTCACCTACAACGACGCGCTGTTGCTGCTGATGCGCGATCTACTCCCGAACGGCCTGGTGGGTCTGGCCATCACCGGTTTGCTGGCCGCGTTCATGGCCGGCATGGCGGCCAATGTGTCGGCTTTCAACACCGTGTTCAGCGTGGATATCTGGCAGCGCTACGTGGTCAAGGACCGCGACGACGCGTACTACGTGCGGATGGGCCGGATCGCCACCTTCGTGGCGACCGGGGTGGCGATCTTCACGGCTCTCATCGCGGCCGGCTTCCGCAACATCATGGACTATCTGCAGACGCTGTTCGGCTTCTTCAACGCGCCGCTGTTCGCCACCTTCATCCTGGGCATGTTCTGGAAGCGGATGACCCCGACCGCCGGCTGGATCGGCCTGGTCGCCGGCACCCTCAGCGCCATCTTCACCTGGCTGCTCAACCAATGGGGCTTCTATCACCTGCCCGGTCAGGGGACCGCATTCCTGGCGGCGTCGATCGGCTTCGTGGTCGACATCATCGTCAGCATCGCCGTGTCGCTGGTGACCAAGCCGAAGCCGGCGGAACTCCTGGTCGGCCTGGTCTACTCGGAGACGCCCAAAGAGCACCTCGCCGATCCGAACGAGAAGGCCATGCCGTGGTACCGGCGTACCCTGCCGCTCGCGGGCATCGCCCTCGTGCTGGTCGCGGCCCTCAACTTCGCCCTCTAGTTCACCGCCTCGGAAAGGAAGTACCACGCATGTCCCCGAAGACCGAGCAGGGCGGCGCGAGCAAGGGCGCCGGGCTGTACGACATCCGCAACTTCATCGGCCTCCTGCTGCTGATCTATGGACTGATCCTCGCCGGGATGGGCCTCTTCGCCGACCCCGAACTCGACAAGACGGGCGGCGTGAACGCGAATCTGATCACCGGTCTGTGCCTGCTGGTCGCGGGCGGTGTCTTCATGCTGTGGGCCAGGCTCAAGCCGGTCGCGGTGGAGTCCTCCGCCGCGGCGCCGCAGTCTCCTTCCGGGCACTGAATCGCCCACGGCGCCGCCGTCCGTAGCAGACCCGCGGACGGCGGCGCCGATTCCGCACGGCCGGAGACGGATCCGTCCAGTTGGCCAGCGCTTCAGCGCTGGACGCCGTCGCGTCCGGCGAAGAAGGGCAGCGCGATGGCTTTGGCCGCCTCCCGGGCGGCGGAGACGGCGCCGAGCGAGACGATGTCGCTGCCCAGCCGGGACGCCGCGACGGTGGGCGCGGGGAGTCCGGACTCGGCGTCCAGGTGGCGGCGGGCGATGTCGATGACGTCGGGCAGGGCGGTGGCCATGGCGCCGCAGATGACGATCAGGCCGGGGTCGTAGAACCGGGAGACGACGGTGCAGATCCGTCCCAGGGTGTCGCCGAGCTCGTCCAGCAACGGGCGTGACACCGAGTCGTCGAGGCTGGCTGCGGCGAGGATGGTCGCGGCGTCCGGTGCTGTGCCGTCGAGTCGCGCCCAGGGGTGGTGGGCCGGGATCCGTCCGGTGCCGAGGGTGTGCCGGAACCACTGCTCGGTGCGGGTGCCGATGCCGTGGCTGCTGCCCACGCCGGGGATGTAGCGGAAGCCCTGGAGCTCGCCGACGCCGCCGTGGGCGCCGCGGACCAGGCGGCCGTCCAGGAAGACGCCGGAGCCCAGCCGGCGTCCGATCATCACGGCGACGAAGTCGTCGTGGCCGCGGGCCTCGCCCAGGGTGGCCTCGGCGACGGCGGCCAGGGCGGCGTCGTTCTCCACCCGGACGGCGGGGAAGGCGGTGGCCAGGGCGTCCTGCAGGCCGCTGTTCATGTGCTGCCAGAATCCGGCGTCGTGGGCCGGTGAGCTGCCGTCGGCGTTGACCGGTGCGGGGACGCCGACGGCGACGCCGATGACGTCGGCGCGGGTCCGGCCGGCCGCGGCGAGGACGGTGTCGACGGCGTGGAACGCGGCGGTGGGTCGCTCGGCCGGGTCGAGGTCGGTGAAGGTGGTCAGCGAGGCGTCGGAGAAGCCGCGCACGTCGATGGACTGCCGGGCCAGGACGCCTCCGGCGAGGTCGGCGGCGGTGGCGGTGAACCGCCGTTCGCCGGCGTCGATGCCGATCACCACGCCGGCGTCGGCGCGCAGTTCGAAGCGGCGGGCGGGGCGTCCCAGCCGGTAGCCGTCGTCGGGTCCGGCGCTGGACAGTTCCCTGATCAGCCCGAGTTCGATGAGCGCGCCGAGTGCGGCCAGTGCGGTGGAGCGGGTCAGGCCGAGGGCCGCCATGACGTGGTCGGAGCGGAAGGCGCCGGCGTCCCAGGCGAAGTCGAGCACCGAGGCCGTGCTGGCCCGGTGCCGCAGCTGCCCCGCGGTGAGGCTCATCTCCGATCCCGTGCAGCCGGCGGCATCAATCCACGGCCTCGGCCAGGTAGAGGATCGCCGTCTCCGGGAAGGTGGGGGCGTGCGCCAGCCCCACCTGGCCGAGGGCGGCGCCGCTCAGCTCAACGCCGAACTCCGCGGTGGCCCGAAGTCGGGGCGGGATGTCCGACAGATGCTGGGAGTAGCCGCCGTTCGGCTGCTCCTGCTCCACGCCCCACCACTGCGGGGCCTCCACCACCGGCGCGTGCTCCAGCATCAGCGGCGCCACCCAGTAGCGCCGCTCGGGATCCAACCCCGGGAACCGCATCCGGCCGCGCAGCACGATCGGCGAGCGGGCCACCTCGGCGAAGGAGTAGATCGCCCGGCTGCGGTCGGCGGCGATCACCCCGTGCGCGGTGACGGTGTCGTCGGGCAGGTCGATCCGGACCACCTCGCCGCCCAGCAGCAGCGGGCGATGCTCCTTGTAGAAGCCCACCCAGGCACCCAGCTCGACCAGTTCGGCGGCGCTCGCCCGGGTCAGGTCCCACTCGATGCCGAGATGGCCGAAGACCGCGCTGGCCGCCCGGAAGTTGAGCGTGTGCGAGCGTCCGGTGGTGTGCGAGGCGCCGGACGCGATGTGCGAGCCGAGCAGTTCCGGCGGCAGCAGCTGCTGCGTCCAGCGGTTCATCTGCTGGCGCTCCAGCGGGTCGATGCAGTCGGAGACCCAGATCCGGTCGGTGTGCAGCATCGCCTCGATGTCCACCCGGCCGCCGCCGGACGAGCAGGACTCGATCTCCAGCCCGGGATGGGCGGCCTTGAGCTCGTCGACCAGGCGGTAGTAGGCGACGGTCTGCTCGTGCACTCCCGGACGCCCGGACGGTGCGCTGCCGGCGTCGATCAGGTCGCGGTTGTGGTCCCACTTGATGTAGGCGATGTTGTACTCGTCGAGGATCGCCATCATGGCGTCCCGGATGTAGGCGTAGCAGTCCGGAATGCCGAGGTTGATCACCTGCTGGAAGCGGGACTCGACCGGTTGCCGTCCGCCGGTGGCCATCACCCAGTCGGGATGCGCCCGGGCGGCGTCGGAGTCGGGGTTGATCATCTCCGGCTCGAACCACAGCCCGAACTGCATGCCCAGCTCGTTGACCCGGTTGATCAGCGGGTGCAGGCCGCCCGGCCAGACGTCGGCGGACACCGTCCAGTCGCCCAGCCCGGCGTGGTCGTCGCGGCGCGCCCCGAACCAGCCGTCGTCCAGCACGAACCGCTCCACGCCCACGGACGCCGCCGCCTCGGCCAGTGCCAGCAGCTTGGCCAGGTCGTGGTCGAAATAGACCGCCTCCCAGACGTTGATGGTGACCGGGCGGTGCACCGAGGGATGGTTGCGCCGGGCCCGCAGGAAGGCGTGGAAGCGGTGCGCCACGGCGTCCAGCCCGATGCCGTAGGAGCCGTACAGCCAGGGCGAGGTGTAGCTCTGCTCGTGGGCCAGCACGATCTCGCCGGGCAGCAGCAACTCGCCGCCGCCGAGCACCTGGTCGCCGGTGTAGAGCCGTTCGGCGTAGTGGGTGTGGTTGCCGCTCCAGCCGGTGTGCACAGCCCAGATCTCGCCGCCGGCGAAGTCGAAACCGGGCGTCCCGGCGTGCAGCAGGTAGGCCGAATCGGGGCCGGTGCGGCCCTTCCGGTTCTCTCGCAGATGGGTGCCGACGGTGAACGCCCGGCGCTGCGGCACCCGCTCCTTGGTCCACCGGCCGGCCAGGTCGAGCAGTTCGGTGGCCAACTGCGGCACCGGGTAGGCCAGCACCAGGTCGTCCAGCTGGTAGCTCTGCTCGGCCAGGTTGGTGATGCTGGCCTGCGATCGGAGCAGGCCGCTGCCGGTCAGCTCCACCCGGACGGTCAGGCCCAGGCCGGCCTCGGCGTCGACGGCGTCCACCTCGACCAGGCCGGGCCCGCGCTGGATCAGCGCGTCGCCGACCGGGGCGTCCTCGAAGCGCAGCGACGTGGTGGTGAACTTCGGCGACCAGTCCCGGCCGGCCCGCGAGCCGCTGACGCCCGGACGCCCCACCCAGCCGGTCCAGTGCTCGGGCAGCACCGCGACCCGGATCGGCTCGTCCACCAGATTGGACACCACCGGCTGGACGCCGCCGCGGATCAGCGCGCGGACGTCGTCGGAGGTCAACGGACCGAGGTCGGCGCCCCAGTGCACGATCGCCGGCAGCCGCCCGGAGGTCACGTCCAGCACGATGCAGACGTCCGCGGCGCGCAGCACAACACAAGCATCGACGGTCACCGCCGACTCCTCTCGGATCAGGTTCAGTGGGTGGGTTCGGCGGCGCAGCCGCAGGAGCGGCGAATCACCAGTTCGGTGGGGATCAGCCGGTAGACGTCGTCGGGCCCCGGATCGGTGATCATCCGGAACGCCTCCCGGGCGATCTGGGCCACCGGCTGCTGGGCCGCGGTCAGCGGCGGCCAGGAGTACTCGACCTCGACGGTGCCGTCGAAGCTGACCAGGGCGATGTCCTCGGGCACCCGGACGCCGGCCTCGTGCAGGGCACGCAGCACCCCGATGGCCTGGACGTCGGAGGACGCGAAGATCGCCTGCGGCGGCTTCCCGGTGGCCAGCATCCGCTGCATGGCGGCGTAGCCGCCGGGACGGCTGAACACGCCGCGGGCGATCGGCCCCTCGGGCAGGCCGTGCCGGCGCTGGGCGTCCCGCCAGCCGAGCTCGCGGGGATCGGCGAGACCGCTCTGGTCCTCGCCCATGATCAGGCCCACCCGGGTGAGGCCGTGCTCGGCGATCAGGTGCTCCACCAGCAGGTCGGCGCCGGCGCGCAGGTCGGCACCCACCGAGCGCCGTCCCGGAATCGGCGCCATCGTGTCGAGCAGCACCGCCGGCACGTCGGCGCGGATGGTGGTGAACGGGTCGCGGTGCGCGGCGTCGCTGCGCACGATCAGCCCCTCCACCTGGCGGCTCAGCAGGCCCTCGATCACCCGGTTCTCGTGGCGTTGGTTGCCGGTGGTGCTGGCCAGCAGCACGGCCCGGCCGGACGCCGCCGCGAGCCGCTGGATCTCCAGCGCGAGCTCGGCGAAGAACGGGTTGCTGGAGTCGGGCAGCACCAGCCCGATGGTGTCGCCGACCCCGCGGCGCAGCGCCCGGGCGCTGCTGTTCGGCCGGTAGCCGAGCACCTCGATGGCCTGCCGGACGCGTTCGGCGGTGGCGGCCGCCACCGGACGCGGGCCGTCGTTGATCACATAGCTGACCACGGCGCTGCTGACCCCGGCCAGCCGTGCCACGTCGGCACGGGTGATCACCCGGGTCTGCTCGTTCGCGGTCATCGGGCCTCCTTCCGCGGCGGTGGGGAACGTGCTCGGCCGGCTCGGCCTGGGGTCAGCCTATCGGTCCGAACAATCTACACGTGGTGCAGTGGGCTGTCATGACCTAACACGTGTTAGATCAGCCCAGCTTTCCCGACCCTGGCGAATCCGTTGCCGGGCCATATCTACTCGTGTAGTGTCACCACCACGCTAGCTCCGCCCGATGCCGGGCGGAGAGCCGGAAGCCTCTGAACTGCCCCGACGTCGACCGGGTCGCGGCAGGTCGCGAGGCTCGTCGACCGGCCCCCCTCGGGCGAGACACATCAATGACGATCTGTTGGAAGGAAACGTTTCAGCATGAGCGATTTCATCAGTCGCCGAAGCCTGCTCGCGGGCGTCGGCGGGACGGCGCTGCTGGCGCCGCTGGCGGCGTGCTCAGGGCCGCCGTCCGGAAGCGGTGGTCCCCTGGAGTTCTTCCAGTTCAAGTCGGAGGCGATCAAGCTCTTCGACAGCATCTGCGCGGCGTACAACGCGACCGGGCCGAAGGTCCAGGTGCAGCAGAACGCGCAGCCCGACAGCGAGACGGCCCTGCGGGTCCGGCTGGTGAAGGGCGACATGCCGGCCCTGGTCACCGTCAACGGCAACTACAACTTCGGTGCGCTGGCCCGGGCCGGGGTCTTCTACGACTTCGCCAAGAGCGACCTGATCAAGAACGTCACCCCGGCGATCGCCGCCATCCTGCCGACGCTCGGACGCGGCGGCCCGGGCGAGGTCAACGCGGTGCCGTTCGCGAACAACGGCTCCGGCATCATCTACAACCGCGACATCTTCGAGCAGCATCGGCTGGAGCCGCCCAAGACCTGGGACGAGCTGATCGCCATCGCCGACGAGCTGCAGGGCAAGGGCGTCGACCCGTTCTACTGGGGCTTCAAGGACAACTGGACCGGCGCACCGATGTTCTCGTCGCTGTCCGGCAGCTTCCTGAACGGAGAAGTGGCGGCCTGGTACGAGAAGCGCCGGCTGGGGCAGGTCTCCTTCGGCGACCTCAAGCCGGTCTTCGAGAAGATGCGGCAGATCTCCCGGTACGGCAACAGCAATAAGTACGAGGTCGGCTACAACGACGGGAACCAGGGCTTCTCCGCCGGCAAGTCGGCCATGTACGTGCACGGCACCTACGCCATTCCGGCGATCCGCTCGTACAACGACAAGATCCGGCTGGGCACCTTCGCGACCCCGGCCGACAAGGCCGAGGACTCCCGGGTGGTGTCCGGCGTGGACGTGGCGCTCACCTTCGGCAAGCAGCCCGTCGACGGCGCGATGGAGTTCTACACCTACCTGATGGATCCGAAGAACATGGCGGCGTACTGCGCCGAGCAGGTCGCCTTCCCGACCCTGACCGGTATGGAGCCCGATGACGAGGCGCTCGAGGGCCTGGTGCCCTACTTCAAGGAGCAGCGTCTCGCCACCTACTCGGATCACGCCTTCCCGCAGGGCGTGAATCTGAACAACTACATGCAGCAGTTCCTCATCAACGGGGACACCGATGCCTTCATCCGCACGCTGGACGCGCAGTGGAACAAGGTCATCGCCCGAATCAACTCCACCCTGTGAGGCGGTCATGGAGACACAATCCACATCACCACGCGTCCAGGCGCCCGGCGGCGCCACGGAGGTCGAGTTCAAGTCGCGGCGCATCGAGGGTCCCTACCTCTGGATGATCACGCCGGCAGCCGTGCTGTTCACGGCGCTGCTCACGGTCCCGTTGCTGACCGGCCTGTTCTACACCTTCACCAACTACCAGGGCTACGGCGAATGGCGATTCGTCGGTTTCGCCAACTACCTGAACCTGTTCTCCGACGACATCATCTGGCAGTCGTACGGGTTCACCCTGCTGTACGCGGTCACCGCCACGATCCTGATCAACATCATCGCCTTGTCGATGGCGCTGCTGCTCAACGCGAAGATCAAGGCGCAGACGTTCTGGCGCGGGCTGTTCTTCCTGCCGAACATCCTGCCGGTGCTGATCGTCGCGTACATCTTCAACTACCTGTTCACCAACAACCTGCCGGCGATCGGCCAGGCGCTCGGCATCGGGTGGCTGTCCACCTCGCTGCTGGCGAACGAGCAGCTGGCCTGGGTGGTCATCGTGTTCGTCGGGGTCTGGCAGTCGGTCGCGTTCAACACGATCATCTACCTGTCCGGCCTGCAGACCGTCCCCTTCGAGGTCTACGAGGCCGGCGCGATCGACGGCGCCACCGGCTGGAAGCGGTTCAGCCAGATCACCTTCCCGCTGATCATGCCCTTCTTCACCATCAACATGGTGCTGTCGTTCAAGGGTGCGCTGGGCGTCTTCGACCAGGTCGTCGCGTTGACCGGCGGCGGTCCCGGCACGGCCACCCAGTCGATCTCGTTCCTGATCTTCCGCAACGGCTTCCAGGGCGGCGAATACGCCTACCAGACGGCCAACGGAATTGTCTACTTCATTCTTGTGCTGGTCATCTCGTTCGCTCAGCTCAAATTCTTCCAGGGCAAGGAGGACAACTGATGTTGAGCCGTCGCAATAGTCTTTCGTGGTGGCTCACCGGGCTGGTCGCGGTGCTGTCGCTGACCATCCTGGTGCCGCTCTACTTCGCGGTGGTGACGGCGTTCAAGACGCCCACCGAACTCGCCGTGTCGGGCTTCGCCCTGCCGCAGGTGTGGAACTGGGACAACTTCGCCACGGCCTGGGCGCTGACCAGCTTCCCGCGGCGCTTCCTCACATCGGCGATCATCACCGTCGGCGCCGTGGTGCTCACCCTGGTCACCAACTCGATGGTGGCCTACGCGATCGCCCGCAATATGGACCGGCGCTGGGTGCGGATGCTGTTCTACTACTTCGTGGCGGCCATGTTCGTGCCGTTCCCGATCATCATGCTGCCGGTGGTGAAGCAGACCGCCATGTTCGGCATCGACAACGAAGCCGGCCTCATCCTGATCTACATCGTCTACGGCCTGGCCTTCAATCTGCTGCTCTACACGAGCTACATCCGCTCCATCCCGGTGGAGATCGAGGAGTCGGCGTCGGTGGACGGGGCGACCAGGTGGGCGATCTTCTGGCGCATCGTCTTCCCGTTGTTGACGCCGATGAACGCCACCGTCGGCATTCTGACCTGCCTGTGGGCATGGAACGACTTCCTGCTGCCGCTGGTGATCCTGACCGATCCCGGAACTCAGACGCTGCCGCTCGCGCAGTACGTGTTCCAGGGCCAGTTCAACACCAACTACACCGTCGCCTTCGCCTCGTATCTGATGGCGATCGCTCCGCTGGTGCTGGTGTACGTCTTCGCGCAGCGCTGGGTCATCTCCGGCGTGATGCGGGGTTCCAACCGCTGAGGTAGCGGGGGTCGGACGGGCCCGGCAGCGCAGGTCGCCGCCGGGCCCGTCCTTTGTCCGGAGGTCCGCTCAGGAATCGGCGCCGATGGTCTCCCGGTGGATGTTCCGGTCGTCGATGCCCTTGGCCAGCAACGCCGTGCGGATCTGCCGCATGAACTGGGGCGGGCCGCAGAGGAACACGGTGGCGTCGGTGGGCAGGTCGATGTCGTCCAAGTCCATGAAGCCGGGCCGGGCCGGACGCAGCGTCGGCGCCGACTCCGCGCCCCGCTCGTACCACGCCTGGGTGTGCACCCGGCTCATCGTCAGGGCATGCCGGCGCACGGTCTGGTAGAGCGCGTGGCTCTCGTGGGAGTGGTCGGCGTGCAGCAGCCACACCTCGCGGTCGGGCTGCCGCCGGGCCACGTCCTCCACGATCGCCGCCATCGGGGTGACGCCGATCCCGGCGGAGATCAGCACCAGCGGCCCGTCGGAGTCGTCCAGCACCAGCTCGCCGCGTGGTTCGGAGACCTCCAGGGTCAGCCCCGGCCGGGCGTTGGCGTGCATCCAGCCCGACACCTGCCCGGTGCCGAAGCCGGCGGCGCCGGCGACGTGCTTGATGGTCACCCGGAACGAGCCGCCGCCGGGGCCGGAAGAGATCGTGTACTGCCGCAGGTGCCGCTCGCCGCCGGGGAGGTCGACGGCGATGGTCACGTACTGACCGGTGCGGTGCGCCGGCAGGTCGCCCTCGACCGGCGCGAGCAGCAGCGAGAAGGCCTCGCCGGACTCTTCGATGCGGTCAACCACCCGATAGCGGCGCCACGTCTGCAGATCCCCGGCCGTCATGCCCTACAGCTTGGCTGCCGGAGCCTGCCGGGGCAATCCCGGCCGCGCGGCCGGCGCTCAGAGCGGGATCCGCTGCAGCACGGTCACCGCGTCCCGTGCGGTGCGGAGGGTGAGCAGCAGCTGGACCGCCCCGTCGTGCACCACGGCGTCCCGCAGCGAGAGCCGCATGCCGTCGGCGAGACCGGCGACCGGGACCTGCGACGACGTCCAGGAGCGGCCGTCGGGGGAGCGGAACAGGGTCAGGGTTCGGCGGTCGTCGGCGAGTTCGACCCGGAGAAACTCCCGGCCGCCGGCAGCGAGGACGGCGGCCGCCACGCTGTGACCGCCGCCGAACGTCCACGACCGTCCGCCGTCGGTGGAGCGCCACACGGCCGATTCCCAGTCGGTGGCGCCCTTGGCCAGCGCCCAGCCCCGGGCCACCAGCACCGTGCCCACCGCGTCGACGCTGGTCAGGTACGCCTCGGGATACTTGCCCGAGGGCAGCGTGACCAGCCGCCAACGGCGCAGGTCGGACGACGTCCAGGCCGCCGGGCGCTGGTAGCCGTCGCTGGTGGTCAGGCCGACCGCCACCGCCCCGCGTCCGTACCCGGTGACGGCCCTCATCTCGCGGCTGCGGTTGTCCAGGCCGTGCAGATCGTCCAGCGGGTCGCGGCGGTCGTACCAGTCGCCGCGTCCGGTGACCTCCGTCGGACGTCCCTGCAGCCACGATCGGCCGTCGGTGGAGGTGTAGACCAGCGCCGACTGCCGGACGTCGCCGTTGCTGGTCTTGGTGCCCACCGCCACCCACCGTCCGTTGACCCAGGCCACGTCCTCGATCGTGGAGCCGTGGTACTGGGCGACCTTGTTGAACGTCTTCGGCGCGGTCCGTTGCCAGTGGGCCGCGTCCGGAGAATGCAGGGTCAGGGCGTGGTTTGCGACCTGCTGGCCGATCGCCAGGTAGCCGCCGTCGGGGTGCCAGGCGACCTGGTCGACGGACTGGTCGGCGGCGACCGGCAGGGCCTTGGGGACGCCGAACCCGGCCCCGTCGGCGGCCCAGATCGCCGGGGTGCCCTGGGCGGTGCCGGAGGCGCCGAGGCGTCCGTCGACGACCAGCAGCTGCACGGGCCGGACGTCGGGGCGAAGATCGGCCGGGGTCGCCACCTCGGCATCGCCGACCAGCCGCTGGCCGGTGTGGCGCCACAGCCGCCGCTTGGACGGGTTGCCGTCGAGCTCGACGGCGAGCACCGTGGTCTCACCGCTGACGGCGCCGACGGCCGCCCAGGCGCTGGCATCGGTGCCCGGGGTGTCGGCCGCCATCCACCCCGAGGCGCCCGGATAGAGATACGAGATCTTCACCTCGGTACGGGTCTGACTACGGGCGACGCGCTGAACGGCCACCGTCGTCGAGCGCAGCTGCATCAGCTCGGCGATCTCGGCCCGATCACCGGCATCGAGCAGCCGTGGGGTCTGCTTCCAGGTGCGGAGATCGCCGCTGGTCAGCAGCATCGGGCGGTAGGTGTCCTGCCGATCGTGGTAGTAGGTGCCGCCGACCATGAACCCGGTGTCGGTGGCGACCACCTCTCCCAGCCTGCTCACGAAGTTGCCGGACCCGACCGGCTCCCTGACCGCCGAGCGACGCCAGGTCACCCCACGGTCGGTCGAACTCAGCAGCAGCGACTCCTGGGAGCGTCCCTTCTTGGTCACCTCGCCGAACGAACGTTCGCCGACCGCGACCATCCGGTCGCCGCTGGTCGCCACCTCGCGGAGCCAGCCTTCGCCGCCGATCTTCCGCGCCGTCCAGGCGATGCCGTCGGGGGAGGTCCAGGCCATCGGCCGGGAGCCGGCTTCGGTCTGCCGGCCGCCGACCGCCACGAAACCGCCGCCGGTCATGCCGGCCACGCTGGAGACCTCCTCTCCACGGCCGGGGTCGATGCCGGTGACCGGGGCGCGCTCCCAGGTGCGGGCGTCGGCGCTGGTCCAGGCGAACAGTGCTCGGTCGGCGCTGCCCAGCGCCAGCCAGCGGCGCTGCTGCCCGGCCGCCGCGACCGCCGCGACACCGACCGTCTCCTCGCCGATCACCGTGGCGGACGAGGCCGCCGGGCTCAGTTCGCCGTCGTGCCAGGTCGCGCCGGCGTCCGTCGAATAGCGCAGCACCGGGACGGGTTCGCGGCCGTGGGCGGTGCCCACCAGCAGCAGGGTCTCGTCGTCACCGACCATCGCCTCGACATCGGCGACGATGCCTGCGCCCCGGTCGGGCAGGGCCGGGAACACGTCGGCCGGCAGCGTCGCCGTAGCGGCCGGCGCGGCCGGGGTCGGCGCCGGCGGCAGCTCGCCGGTGCAGCCGGCCAGTGCGACCAG
>NZ_JASGDE010000212.1:0-58814 GCF_047607385.1 Micropruina sp. | reverse complement strand
GTCCGGGCCGGTCGCGAGCGCCGCGGACCGGGCCGGACGCCCGGGCCGCGGCGAGGCGCCTTTCCGTGGTGAGACCCGCGGCGGGGGATACCTTCACCGCTGCGTTAAAGTGGGCCGACACCAGCGTGATCGGGAGGCGGAGCAATGGCGGGTAGGAATACCGGTTCTCCGCGTTCGGGGCGCGTTACGATTTCCGACATCGCCCGGGAAGCCGGAGTAACCAGCGGCGCCGTTTCACTGGCGATCAATGGCAAACCCGGAGTTTCCGACATCACCCGGGCCCGCATCCTGAAGATCGCCGACGAGATGCGCTGGCGGCCCAATCACGCGGCCAAGACGCTGCGCGGCAAGAGCCCGCGTTCGATAGGCCTGGTGCTCACCCGCCCCGAAGAGGTGGTCGGTGAAGAGGTGTTCTTCACCAAATTCCTCGCCGGTGTGGGCTCGGTGCTGAGCCAGCGCGGCTATTCGCTGCAACTCCAGCTGGCCACCGACCTGGCGTCCGAGACCGCGATCCACGCCGAGTGGATCGCCGACGGACGGGTGGACGGCATCCTGGTGCTCGATCCCCGCCTGGACGACCCCCGGGTGACGCACCTGCTGGAACTGGGCCATCCGGCGGTGATCGTCGGCGGCGACGTCGACGGCGAGGCCCTGGTCAGCGTCCGCACCGACGACACCGCGTTCATGCGCACCGTGCTCGACCATTTGATCTCGCTCGGCCATGAGCGGATCGGCTACATCACCGGCGACCAGAGTTTCGCCCATATCCGCCGCCGCATCGACGCTTTCACCGATTTCACCCTGGCCGCCGGAATCTGGGGCATCACCCTGCCCGGCGATTTCGTCCCGCAACGCGCCAAGGACGCCACCCGCAAGCTGATGTCGTCGCCCAAGGGGCCGACCGCGCTGATCTTCGACAGCGAGGTGATGGCGATCGCCGGAATGGCGACGCTGACCGAAATGGGCCTGGTCGTGCCGCGCGACGTTTCGGTGCTTTCCTGGGAGGACTCGGCCACCTGCCAGGTGTTGCACCCGACGATGACCGCGCTGAACCGGGACGCCGCGGCGCTGGGCCGGCAGGCCGCCACCGGCATGCTGCAGCTGCTCGACCACGAGCCGGTCTCCGAACCCGAGGTGGCCGCCGCGGTGATGCCGCGGGAGTCCACCGCGACGCCGGCCGGCTGAGTCGCGTCCGTTCGATCCCTGGGCTCTCCGGGCCCGATCGGTGGGCCGTCCCTTGCGGTTACTCAATCGATGCAGTAGCTTCCACGCAACCATGCGCCGTCGCTTGGCGGCCTGCACAAATTGAGGAGGCATGATGAGACGCTTCACCGGACTCGTCACCCTGGTGGCATCGGCCGCACTCGCCCTGTCCGCCTGCACGGGAGGTACGGGTGCCGCTCCGGCACCCACCCAGTCCAGCAGCGGCGGCGCGCTTTCCGGCACCGTGAAGTTCCAGAGCTGGTCGCTGAAGAACGAGACCTTCAGCCCGTACTTCGAGAAGCTCATCGCTGATTTCGAGAAGGAGACCGGCGTCAAGGTCGAGTGGCTCGACCAGCCCGGCGACGGCTACCAGGACAAGGTGCTCAGCCAGGCCAACTCCGACACCCTGCCCGACGTGGTGAACCTGCCGCCGGACATCGCCTTCCCGCTGGTGCAGGCCAACAAGCTGCTCGACCTGAACGCCGCCGACCCGTCGCTGGCCAGCACCTACGTGCCCGGCGCCTGGGAGGCCTACTCCTACCCGGGCATCACCGGCACCTTCGGGATGCCCTGGTACCTGGGCACCGACCTGAGCTGGTGGAACGGCACCGAGCTGAAGAAGTACGGCGTCGACACCGACAACCTGCCCACCACCAACGAGCAGCTGATCGAGCTGGCCAAGAAGGTCGGCGCGGCGTCCAACGGCAAGATGCCGGTGCTGTCCTCGATGCCCACCCTCGACCTGTTCTCGTCCAGCGGCATCCCGGTGATGGACGACAAGGGCGACTTCGTCTTCAACACCCCGCAGGCCGCGGCCATCGTCGATCAGTTCCGGGACGCCTACAAGGCCGGCGGCGTGCCGGAGGAGGCGCTGACCGGCGACTTCGGCGGCAATGCGGACGGCTTCAAGGCCGGCAAGGTGGCCTACACCACGGCGACCTCGACCTTCGCCGGCGATCTGGAGAAGAACGCGCCCACCATTCGCAAGGGCGTCATCGCCACCCCGCGCATCGGCCTCGCGCCGCTGTTCGTGCAGGGCGTCTCGGTGGCGGCCAACACCAAGAACAAGGACGCCGCGATCGCCTTCGCGAAGTACCTGACCAACACCGCCAACCAGGTGGCCTTCTGCAAGATCGCGGTGGGCTTCATGCCCGGCACCGTCGAGGGCGCCGCCGACACCAAGTCGCTCAGCGCCGGCATCAAGGACGAACTGCAGCTGAAGGCCATCGGGATCGTGGTGGAGTCCATGAAGACCGCGAAGGTGCTCACCCCGGTGCAGTGGACCGGTGCCATGAAGACCTACATGGATCAGCAGCTCGCCCTGGCCCTGAAGGGGCAGGCCGGCTCCCAGGAGGTCCTCGACAAGATCGTCGCCTACGCCAACAAGAACAAGATCAGCTGATCGCGCCCACCGAGCGATCCCGGGAAGGAAGGAGGAGGCATGAGGTCACACAAGTGGTTCACGCCGTGGCTGCTGGTCGCCCCAGGTGTGCTGTGGGTGCTGGTGTTCGGCATCTGGCCGTTCGTCAACACGGTCGTGCTGAGCTTCACCAATGCGCGCCCGTTGCGGGCCGGCCAGTTCGTCGGCATGCAGAACTACGAGCGGATGTTCTCCGACGAGCAGTTCGGCTACGCACTGCTGACCAGCTTCATCTACATGATCGTCTGCATTCCGTTGCTGACGATCCTGCCGTTGCTGCTGGCTCTGCTGGTGGAGAAGACGATCCCCTGGATCACCTTCTTCCGCACCACCTTCTACTTCCCGGTGATCGCGTCGGTGGTCGTGGTGGCCCTGATCTGGACCTGGATGTTCGACAGCAAGGGCCTGATCAACGGGGCGCTGGAGGCGTTCGGCCTGGTCGACAAGCCGATCGCGTTCCTGGTCGACCGGTGGTGGCTGCTGATCTGCGCCATTCTGCTGACGGTCTGGAAGGGCCTCGGCTACTACATGGTGGTCTACCTGGCCGCCCTGGGTAACTCCAACAAGGAGCTGCACGAGGCGGCCGCGCTGGACGGTGCCGGCACCTTCCAGCGGTTCCTGACCGTGACGGTGCCCGCCGTCCGGGGTGCGATGGTGCTGATCATGGCGCTGGTCGCGGTCTCCGCGCTGCGCGTCTTCACCGAGCTGCACGTGCTGTCCAACGGCACCGGCGGCCCGGGTGGTCAGGACATGTCGATCGTCATGCTGATCAAGATGATCGGCTCCGGCCTCAACGGCAACGTGGGGTACGCGTCCGCACTGAGCGTGGCGCTGTTCCTGATCACCGCGTTCCCGCTGCTGGCCATCGCCTGGATGAACCGCGAGGACAAGGGAAAGGCCTGAGATGAGTGCTCCGATCCAAGAAGCCCCGCAGAACATCGAGGTCGCCAAGCGGCGCGACAAGCCGAAGAAGTACAAGGAGCCGGCCTACCGGAAGAAGGGCTCGAGCGATTTCCTCAAGCCCACGCTCGGCGGGCTGATCTTCCGTTACGTGCTGCTGGCGTTCATGACGGTGATCGTGGTCGGCCCGCTGGTGTTCCAGCTGTCCACCTCGTTCAAGGGCATGCAGGACGACATCTACACCTTCCCGCCCAACCTGATCCCCACCGATCCGACCATCCAGAACTACATCCGGGTCACCGACTTCATCCCGGTGTACCTGTACGCCTGGCATTCGCTGCTGGTGGCCATCGGCACGGTCATCACCAATGCCGCGTTCGCCACCTTCGGCGGTTACGCGCTGGGCTGCATGGAGTTCAAGGGCAAGAAGATCGTGATGGGCATCCTGATGTCGACGATGCTGCTGCCCGGTGAGGTCACCATCACCAGCCAGTTCCTGACCATCAAGGCCCTCGGCCTGGCCGACTCCCTGTGGGGCGTCTTCCTGCCGGGTGCGGTCGGGGCGATGAACGTGCTGCTGATCACCACCGCCTGCCGGGCCATTCCCCGGGACATGCTGGCCGCGGCCACCATCGACGGGGCCACCACCTGGCAGCGCATTCAGCACATGGTCTGGCCGAACATCAAGGGCATGGTCAGCGTGGTGGCGATCTTCTCGTTCATCGGCGCCTGGGACGACTTCCTCTGGCCGCTGATCGTGCTGACCGACCCGATGAAGTACACCCTGACGGTGGGCATGGCCTACCTGAGTGGCAACTTCGCCGATCCGCGCCTGGTGGCGGCCGGCACGATGATCGCGTTGATCCCGATCGTGATCCTCTTCTCGGTGATGCAGAAGCACTTCTTCGCCGGTGTCGAGGAGGGCGCGGTCAAGGGGTGATACTCATCCGATGAACGCGACCGTCGTGCCCGATCCGGGCCCGCTGGATCCACCGTCGTCTCGCCCCCGAGCAGGAGTGCTCGGGGGCGAGACGCTGTGCTTCTCGTACCGTCCTGCCGACGGTGTGGCCGTGGTCCGAGTGGATCCGGTCATTCCCGTCATCCCGGCGGAGGCCGGGGTCTCCCCGCTCTCCCCGGCCGCAGCAGCCACGATCGGCCCGCACACCGAACTGCACTGGGCGTTCTACGCCGACGACGAGGCGGCGCTGCGACCGCCGTGGGCGTCCCTGGCGGTGTGCCCGGACGTGGTCTTCGATGACGGATCGCGGCTCAGCGACGGCGTCCCCGGACGCGGCCCGGCGATCGACCGGTACGGCTTCGTGGTCGCCCCGGACGCCCAGTTCGCGGCCGGTTGGAGCATGCCGCAGCAGTGGAACGCCGACGCGGTGTCGCTGGCGCCCTGGGCCGGACGCCGCGTCCAGGCGATCGAGATCGTGCTCGGCGACGAATCGCTGACCGCCGGCGCCGAGCCGGAGGACATCGTCCGGGGCTGGGTGGAGGTGCTCCTGGTCGAGCGCCCCGAGCCGGAGCCGGAGTCGCCGGCCGAGCGGGTGGACACCCGGCGCGGCAGCCATGCCGGGTTTCGCTTCTCCCGTGGCAACACCATTCCGGCGGTGGCGCGGCCGCACGGTTTCGTCTTCCTCACCCCGGCCACCTCCGCCGCCGACACCCGCTGGCCGTACCGCTGGGGCGTCCACGACGAACCGGCCGGACGCCGGCTGGAGGCGATCCAGACCTCGCACCAGCCGAGTCCGTGGATCGGCGACCACGGGGTGCTGCAGTTCGTCCCCGGCGTCGGCGGGCCGGCGGATTCGCCGGTGCGGGGCGGCCACATCGTGCCCGGAAGCGAGATCGCCCAACCGCACCGGTACGCCGCCGAGCTGGCGGAGGGCATCGCCGTGGAGGCCACCGCGGCCCGGTCGGTGGCGGTGGTCCGGCTGCGCGGCGCCGGCGGCGTCCGGCTGGTGCTGGATCAGCCCGACGGTCACGGCTCGCTGCGGTTGACCCGGCTCGCCGACGGCCGGGCGCGGCTGGAGGGCTGGACCGGGGAGCGGCCGCACACCGCCTGGGGCAATGCGCCGCGGATGTACCTGTACGGCGAGACCGCCGGTGCGGTGACGCCGGCCGATTCCGGACGCCCGGACGGCCTGGGTTCCGGCCTGTCCGCCCCCGGCGAGGTGGAGGTGCGGGTCGCGACGTCCTTCCTCTCGGTCGAACAGGCCCGCCGCACGTTCGGGCTGGAGGCGTCCTGGGAGCGGGACTTCGAGACGCTGGTCGCCGACGCCCGGGTTCTCTGGGGCGCCGTCTGCGGCGCGGTCGAGGCGACGCCGCGCCCCGACGACCGGTACGCGCTGGCCGACCGGGAACTGCGGGCGACGCTGGCGCACGCCCTGTACCGGCTGCAGCTGTACCCGAACGCGGCCGCTGAGAACGCCGGCACCGCGGCGACGCCGCAGTGGCGTTTCGCGGACGTCTTCGCCCCGTCCGGTCCGCACGGCGACGCGGTGACCGGGGCACCGGTCACCGCCGGGGAGCTGGTGGTCAACAACGGCTACTGGGACAGCTACCGGACCACCTGGCCGCTGCTCGCGCTGCTGGACGCGGACGCCACCGGCGCCCTGCTGGACGGGCAGCTGGAGCAGGTCCGCCGCGGCGGCTGGACGGCCCGATGGAGCGGACCCGGCTACGTCGACTGCATGGTCGGCACCTCCAGCGACCAGATCTACGCCCAGGCGTCCCGGCTCGGGGTTCCCGGCTTCGACCGGGCGCTGGCCTACGAGTCGGGCTGGCGCAACGCCTGCGAGCCCAGCCCGGACTCCCGCACCGGACGCGCCGGCACCGCGAGCTCCCGGTTCACCGGCTTCGTGCCGCGGGAGATCCACGCCGGGCTGTCCTGGACCATCGAGGCGGCGATCAGCGACGCCGCGCTGGCCCGGTTCGCGGACCTGCTCGCCGATGATCCGGTGGAGGAGACGGACGCGGCCCGGTACCGGGCGCACGCCCGCTACTTCGCGAACCGGTCGCTGAGCTACCGGCAGCTGTTCGATCCGGCCACCGGCTTCTTCCGTGGCCGTTCCGCCGCTGGTCGAGCTTGTCGAGACCTCGGTGTCGGCGAGTGTGGGCAACCGCCGGCGGGGCAGGGCGATCCGGGTGCACCTGACCGCTTCGACCCGGCGATCTGGGGCGGCGACTACGTCGAGACCAATGCCTGGGGCATGTCGGCGTCCGCGGTGCACGACGGCGCCGGGCTGGCCGCGCTGTTCGGCGGGCCCGAGCAGCTGCGCCGGCACCTGGACCGGCTGTTCGCCGAGCCGGAGACGATCGCCGCGCCGTATCACCCCGATCAGGTGATCCACGAGCAGCTGGAGGCCCGGGCGCAGCGCTCCGGCATGTGCGCGCTGTCGAACCAGCCGGCGCATCACCTGCCGTTCATGTACCTGCACACCGACCAGCCGTGGCGGGCGGCGCCGCTGGCGCGGGCGCTGGCCGGCCGGCTGTTCACCGGCGGCCAGATCGGGCAGGGCTTCCCCGGGGACGAGGACAACGGTGAGATGAGCGGCTGGTGGCTGTGGGCGCTGCTCGGCCTCTACCCGCTCGATCCGGGCTCGGCCGAGCTGGTGGTCGGCGTCCCGCTGGTGGACGAGGTGACGCTGCGGCGCGACCGCGGGGAGCTCCGGGTGCGGGTTCGCCCTGAGTCCGCCGGCGGCGAGTACCTGGCCGCTGCCCGGTGGAACGGACAGGAGTTGGCGCGCCCGGTGCTGACCGCGTCCGAGCTGGCCGAGCCGGGGTTGCTGGAGATCGACCTAGTCGACGAGCCGCCGGTGGACGCCCCGCTCTGGCGGACGCCGGCGACGGCCGTCGCACCCTGGCGTCCGGACCTGTGCCGCGGTGGGAACGCGATCGCGAGCCCGGGGGTCGACGGCCGGGTCGTCGTCGATGACGGGGCCGACCCCGACGGCTGCTGCCCGCTGGCGTCCGGGGACTGGGTCGGCCAGGACTTCGGCACCCCGCACCAGGTCACCGACCTGACCGTGACAACGCTGGACGCCGCCGCCGGCGACTGGTTCACCGTCGAGCACAGCGACAACGGGCTGAGTTGGCGTGAGGCGTCCACCACTCACCGGGAGCCGCTCCCGGCCAACCGGACCACCCCGTTCCAGCTGGCCATCCCGACCTCGGCCCGATACTGGCGGCTCCGGGCGGTCACCCCGGTTCGGCTGCGGCAGCTCGAGCTCTTCGACTGGACGCTGGTCGACGAGGTGGTGGATCGCATCGGCGTCACCCTGGTCACCGAGTAGGCACATCGCCTGCCTTAGGACACATCGCCTGTGTTCCTACGCAGGCGATGTGTGTTTACGCAGGCGATGTCATTCGCCGTCCGGTGCCTAGACCAGCAGGTCGGAGCGATGCACCAGGGCGGCGGCGCCGATCAGCGGGGCGTCCCCGGCCAGGGCGGCACGCTCCACCCGGACGCGGCGGGCGAACGCGTTGACCGCCCGGGAATCGATGGCCGCCCGGATGTGGTCGACGTAGTCGTCGGCGACCAGCGAGAACCCGCCGCCGACCACGGCCAGCTCCAGGTCGAGCAGGGTGGCGGCGTTCACCACGCCGGTGCCCACCGCGGTCGCCGACCGCACCACCGCGGCCACCGCGATCGGGTCGCCGGCGGCGTAGCCGGCCGCCAGTTCCTCGCCGTCGGAACCCGTCCAACCCTGGGAGCGGGCCCAGGTCACCGTGTGCGGTCCGGACGCCAGTTCCTCCACCGTCGCGGCGGCCGCGGAGCCCTCCACCCGGTCGACGATGACCTGGCCGAGGTGACCGGCGTTGCCGGAGGCGCCGGCGATCACCCGGCCGTCGGAGATGATGCCGCCGCCGACACCGGTGGAGACCACGAAGACCAGGGCGTTGCGGACGCCCTGCGCCACCCCGAGCCACAGCTCGGCCAGCGCGATGCAGGTGCCGTCCAGCCGGAGCCGGACGTCGTCCAGACCGGTCGCGGAGCGCACCACGTCCACCACCGGGAAGTCGCGCAGCCCGCGCAGGTTGATCGGCGAGGTGGTGCCGGCCGACAGGTTCAGCGGGCCGGCCGAGCCGATGCCCGCGGCGGTCACGTCCGCCCACTGGGGAGACTCCAGTGCGGGCCGCAGCGCCGCCGCTATGCTGGCCGCCGCAGCGTCCGGATCGGAGGCTCCGATGTCACCCATCGGTGCCCGGCCGCGGGTGCCCGCCAGGATGTCCCCGGAGGCGTCCACCAGGGCCGCCTCGACCTTGGTTCCGCCGAGATCGATCGCCAGTGCAGTCGTCATGGCGGCACGTTAGCCTAAATCGATTGAGGAGAATAGGACTTCGTTGTTCATCGAGCTGACCAACACCCCCCGCGACTACGCCTGGGGATCGTTCGACGGCATCGCCGCATTCACCGGACGCCCGGCCAGCGGCGCACCGGAGGCCGAGCTGTGGTTCGGCACCCATCCCGGTTCGCCGAGCCGGACGCCGCGCACCTTCCCGCCCACCGAGCCCGGACACGCCACGCTGCGCGACTGGGTGGCCGCCGAACCGGAACGGCTGGTGGGCGATCCGGACGCCGCCGAGCTGCCGATCCTGCTCAAGGTGCTGGCCGCCCGGACGCCGTTGTCGCTGCAGGTGCACCCCAGCCCGGAGCAGGCCCGGGAGGGCTTCGCCGACGAGGAGGCCCGCGGCATCGCCCCGGACGCGTTCGGCCGCAGCTACAAGGACCCGCATCCGAAGCCGGAGATCATCGTCGCGGTCAGCGAGCGGTTCGAGGCGCTCTGCGGGTTCCGTCCGGCTGCCGAGGTGGCGGCCTTCGCCGACGACCTGGCCGGGCTGGCGCGGCAGGCGCCGGCGCCGGCACCGCTGCTGCGGCTGCTCGGGACGCCGACCGACGTCCGGCCGATCGTCAACTGGCTGCTCTCCGACGACCCGGAGGTGGCTGGCTGCGTGGCCGCGGTGACCGCCCTTGCCCAGAGTGAGGCAGCGTCCCGGACGCCGAGCGCGGCCACCTTCGGCACCATCGCCGAACTGGCGGCGCACTACCCTGGCGACCCCGGCGTGGTGATCGCGGCGCTGATGAACCGGGTGTCGCTGCGCCCCGGCGAGTGCCTGTTCGCGCCGGCCGGTGTCCTGCACGCCTACCTGAGCGGGGTCGGCATCGAACTGATGGTGGCCAGCGACAACGTGTTGCGCGGCGGACTGACCCCGAAGCACATCGACACCGGCGAACTGCTCCGGGTGCTGTCCTTCGACCAAGGCGAGCCGGCCCTGCTGGCGCCGCGGCGTCCGTCCGAGTCGGTGGCGGTGTATGCGCCGCCGGCCGAGTTCACCCTCACCGTGGCCGAGGTGGACACCGAGCCGCTGGCGCTGGGCGGCGGCCCCGCCATCCTGCTGGTCGAGCGCGGCACGGTCACCCTGACCGGTGCGGACGCCGAAGCCACCCTGGACCGCGGTGCGGCGGTGTTCGTGCCGGCGTCCGAGCACCAGGTCAGCGTCACCGGCTCCGGACGGGTCTGGCTGGCGGCGACCGGGCAGGCCGACTGACGGCCGGCGCACCGGCGGGTGTGCGATAGTCCGGTGGTGCGCAACGCCCTGACCCGCGTCGACCCCGTCTGGCTGGTGTTGATCGGCATCGGCTCGGTGCAACTGGGGGCGGCGTTCGCCAAGGACCTGTTCGCGCTCAGCTCGCCGACCGCGACCGCCTGGCTGCGGCTGTGCATGGCCAGCCTGATCTTCCTCACCTTCGCCCGGCCCCGGCTGCGCGGACGGCGTCCGAAGGAGTGGCTGATCGTGGCCGGCTACGGGCTGGCGCTGGCCGGGATGAACTGGGCGATCTACGCCAGCTTCGCGCGGATCCCGATCGGGGTGGCGGTGACGGTGGAGTTCCTCGGGCCGCTCGCGGTCGCGGTGGCCGGCTCACGGCGTCCGCGGGACCTGCTCTGGGTGGGCCTGGCCGGTCTCGGCGTCGCACTGCTCGGGCTGCAGCCGGTGGACGCCGACTGGATCGGGCTGGGCCTGGCGCTGCTGGCCGGCGCGCTGTGGGCCGGCTACATCGTGCTGGCCGGGCCGACCGGACGTCACTTCGAGGGCGTCTCCGGGGTGACCGTGGCCAGCCTGATCGGCGCGGTCCTGCTCGCCGGCCCGGCGCTGGCCTTCGGGGACCCGGTGTTCAGCCCGCACGTGCTGGGCGTGGTGCTGGCGGTCGGGCTGCTCTCGTCGGTGATCCCGTACGGGCTGGAGATGGTGGCGCTGCGCCGGATGCGTCCCGGCCTGTTCGGCATCCTGATGAGCCTGGAACCCGCCGCCGCGGCCCTGTTCGCCCTGCTGCTGCTGGGCGAGGGGCTGAGCCTGCCGGAGTGGATCGCGATGGGTTGCGTGATCGTCGCCAGCGTCGGCGCGGCCCGGTCGCGGACGGCGTCCGAACCCCCGCTGCGGGACTAGGGCTGGCGCCGCCCCACGAGCCGGCCGCTACCCTCGGCGTGCGGATCGTCGGGATCCGCGTCCGGAACGAAGGGAAGCCTCGATGACGAAGCCCACCGCGTTCATCCACCACGCGGCGTTCGTGGTCTCCGATCTGGCGAAGACCCGCGAGTTCTACGTCGACGTGCTGGGCTTCGAGGAGATCCACCGGCCCACCGACTTCGTCTTCCACGGCGCCTACTTCCGGCTCGGTGAGGCCGAGATCCACGTCGTGCAGGAGAAGACGCCCGGCCGGTTGCGGGACAACGCGCCGAACTGGGACGCCGACGAGCTGCGGACCGGGCTGGTCCATCACGTCGCGATCATGGTGGACGACTGGCGTCCGCTGCTGGCGGCGGTGCAGGCCAGGGGAGGGGATCGGGTCGGCGGCTTCCGGGTCCGCGACGACTTCGTCGAGCAGGTCTACCTCGCCGATCCCGACGGCAACATCGTCGAACTGCTGCAACAGCACGACGAAGCAGCCGGACGCCGCCGCCGGCAGCAGATCTACGACGAGGGCATCGCCGTCCCGGTCGCTCCCGGGCACCCGCTGATCGATCCGCGGGAGAAGTACGGCGAGCCGTAGCACTCCGACCGCTACAGCGCCGGCGGCGGGGGCAGCGTCCGGGGCCCCCTGACGCCGGCGTCCTTGAGGGCCTGCAGCCCGCGATCGAGGATGGCGCGCTGGATGCCACCCTGCTCGTTGGGCCGGGTCTTGGCGGTGACGCGGATGGTCATCCGGCCGGCCTCCACCGCCTGGATGCCCACCACCTGCGGGTCGTCGATCAGCACCTTGGCGAACTCCGGATCGTCGCGTATCCCGGCTACCACCGCGTCCAGGATCTCGATCACCCGGGCGGAGCTCTCGGTGCTGTCCACCGGAAGATCGACGGTGGCGGTCGACCAGCCCTGGGACTGGTTGCCGACCCGGGCGATCTCGCCGTTGCGGATGTACCAGATCTGGCCGTTGCCGTCGCGCAGCCGGGTGACCCGCAGCCCGACGTCCTCGACGGTGCCGGTCGCCTCGCCCAGGTCGACCAGATCACCGACGCCGTACTGGTCCTCGATGATCATGAAGATGCCGGCCAGGTAGTCGCGGACCAGGCTCTGGGCGCCGATGCCGAGCGCCACGCCGCCGACGCCCGCGGACGCCAGCACCGGGGTCAGCGGGACGTTCAGGGCGGCCAGGACGGTGAGCACGGTGAGCACCGAGATCACCACATTGGTCAGGCTGCGCAGCAGCGAGCCCATGGTGGCGGCGCGGGCGGCGTACCGGGCCAGGTGCAGCGGCTCGTTCTGGCCCTGTTCGCGGCGCCGCCGGGTGGCCCGGTCGACGGCCAGGTCGGACGCCCGGCGGATCGCCCGCACCAGCAACCACCGTCCGACCAGGGCGATCACCAGGATGGCCAGGATGATCAGCGGCGTCTCCGGCCAGTTCCACTCGAGCGTGTACGGCACCATGGCGTCCATTGTTCCGGGGGACGCCGCCGCCACCAAAGCGCCGGCCGGTAGCGTGCTGGTCATGTCCTTCACCCGCACCGCCCTGGTCACCGGTGCCTCCCGCGGCCTGGGCGCCGTGATCGCCCGCCGGCTGGCCGCCGACGGGTGGGCGGTGGCGGTCAACTACGTCTCGGGTGCCGAGCGGGCCGAACGCGTGGTCGACGAGATCCGCGCCGCCGGCGGTGTGGCGTCCGGCTACGCCGCCGACGTCACCGACGAGGACGCGGTGACCGAGCTGGTTGCCCGGGTCGGCGCCGAGCTGGGCCCGGTGCTCGCCGTGGTGGCCAACGCCACCGGACCGCAGCCGGAGGCGTTCGTCGAGCAGCTGACCTGGCCGGCCTACCTCGACCAACTGCGCTTCTTCGTGAAGAGCCCGACCCTGCTCACCCAGGCGGCGCTGCCGGCGATGAAGCGGCACCGGTTCGGCCGCGTCGTGCTGATCGGCTCCGACATGGTGGACCGGGCCAAGCCCGGCTCGTCCGCCTACGCCGCGGCCAAGGCCGCCGAGGCCGAACTGGTGAAGATCTGGGCCCGCGAACTCGGCCCGCACGGCGTCACCGTCAACCTCGTCGCTCCCGGCTGGATCCCGGTGGAGCGGCACGTCGGCGCCGACACCGCGGCCTACCTCGCCGAGGTGCCGCTGGGCCGGATGGGCACCCCGGACGACGTCGCCGCCCTGGTCGGCTACCTGGCTTCGGACGCCGCCGGCTTCGTCACCGCGCAGCGGATCAGCGTCAACGGCGGCCACACGATCGGCTGAACCATCGGGGACGGTTCTCGAGGTTCGAATCTCGACCATCGGGGACGGTTCTCACGGTGCGAATTTCGACCAGGGAGAACCGTCCCCGCGGTGCGAGTTTCGACCAGGGAGAACCGTCCCCGCGGTGCGAGTTTCGACCAGGGAGAACCGTCCCCGCGGTGCGAGTCTCGACCAAGGAGAACCGTCCCCGATTGGTCAGTCCTCGCCGAGGTAGGCGCGCTTCACCCGGTCGTCGCCGAGCAGTTGCTCGCCGGTGCCGTCCAGGGTGATCTGGCCGACCTCCAGCACGTAGGCCCGGTCGGAGAGCTTCAGCGCCGCGGCGGCGTTCTGCTCCACCAGCAGGATGGTGACGCCCTCGGCCTGCAGGGCCCGGATGGTCGACATGATCCGCTGCATCATCAGCGGCGACAGGCCCATCGACGGCTCGTCCAGCATCAGCAGCCGGGGCCGGCTCATCATCGCCCGGCCGATCGCCAGCATTTGCTGCTCGCCGCCGGAAAAGGTGCCAGCCGGCTGGGTGCGCCGCTCCCGGAGAATCTCGAACAGGTCGTAGACCCGGTCCAGGTCCTTGGCGATGCCGTCGGAGTCCTTGCGGGCGAAGGCGCCGAGCAGCAGGTTGTCCTCGACGGTGAGCCGCGGGAAGATCCGGCGTCCCTCGGGGGAGTGGGCCAACCCTTTCATCACCACCCGGTGCGCCGGGGTGCGGTCGATCCGCTCGCCCTCGAACCAGATCTCACCCGATTCCGGACGCAGCAGCCCCGAGATGGTGCGCAGCGTGGTGGTCTTGCCGGCGCCGTTGGTGCCCAGCAGCGACACCACCTGGCCGGCCTCGACCGCGAAGCTGATCCCCTTGACCGCCTTCACCCTGCCGTAGGCGACCACCAGGTCCTTGACCTCAAGCATTGTCCGTCCCGTCCTCGGCGTCCCCGTTCTCGGTGTCGGGGGAGCCGATGTAGGCCTCGATCACCCGTGGATCGGATTGCACCTGCGCCGCCGTCCCCTCCACCAGGGTCTTGCCGCGCACCAGGCACAGCACCCGGTCGCACAGATTGAAGATGAACCGCATGTCGTGCTCGATCACCACGATCGCCAGGCCCGAGTCGCGGATCTTGAAGATCAGCTCCTCGGCCTGCCGGGTCTCCTGCGGGTTCATCCCGGCGGTCGGTTCGTCGAGCAGCAACAGCTTCGGGTCGGTGGCCAGGGCCCGGGCGATCTCCAGCCGGCGCTGGTCGCCGTAGGGCAGGTTGCGGGCCAGGTGACCGCCCTGGCCCTTCATGCCCACGTACTCCAGCAGCTCGATCGCCCGGTCGCGGGTCTCGGCCTCCTCCCGGCGGAACTTCGGCCCGCGCAGGATCGAGGTGAACGCCTGCGCCGACGTCCGGCAGTAACGCCCCACCATGACGTTCTCCAGCGCGGTCATGTTCGGGAACAGCCGGATGTTCTGGAAGGTCCGGGCCATTCCCGCCATCACCACCTTGCGGGGCTTCGGCGGCAGCACCTCGCCGGCGAACCGGACCTCGCCGCTGGTCGGCCTGTACAGCCCGGTCAGGCAGTTGAAGAAGGTGGTCTTGCCGGCGCCGTTGGGCCCGATCAGACCGACGATCTCGCCGGAGTGGACGGTGAAGTCGACGTCGTCGACGGCCACCAGTCCGCCGAACCGCATGGTGACGTGACGCGCTGACAGCATCTCCTGCTTGCCGACCTGATGCCCCGGCGAGCCGTCGGTCACCACGGTCGGATTGTCGGTGCTCATCAGCGCTCCTCCACGAACTCGTACGGCAGGTCCTCTTCGATCTCGTCGATCAGGTCTTCGTCGTCGGAGTGGAACTCCAGTACCCGGCGCTGGTTGGGCACCATGCCCTCCGGCCGGACCCGCATCATCACCACCATCAGCAGGCCGAACAGCAGCATCCGGTACTCGTTGACGAAGCGCAGCTTCTCGGGCACCAGCTTGAGCAGCACGGCGCCCAGGATGACGCCCATCACGGTGCCCATGCCGCCCAGCACCACCGCGGCCAACAGGAACGCCGACTCCAGGAAGATGTACTGGTCGGGAGTCACCGACTGGTCGACGTGCGCCTTCACCGCGCCGGCCAGGCCGGCCAGGAAGGCGCCGCCGGCGAAGGCCAGCAGCTTCAGCCCGAAGACGTTGACGCCCATCGCCTCGGCAGCCTTCTCGTCCTCGCGGATGGCCACCCAGCCGCGTCCGATCCGGGAGTGGTTGAGCCGGGTGAAGACCAGCACGATCACCGCCATGATCAGCAGCATCAGGAAGAAGTAGTTCGAGAACCTGCCCAGCGGGATGCCCAGCACGGTGTGCACCGCCCCGAAGTCGAAGCCGAACAGGTTCAGGTTGGGAATCGCCGGGATGCCGGACGAGCCGTGCACCAGGTCGGGGCCGTCGCGTCCGTCCAGGTTGTTCATGGTGATCCGGAAGATCTCGCCGAAGGCCAGCGTGACGATGGCCAGGTAGTCGCCGGAGACCCGCAGCGTGGGCGAGCCGATGATCAGGCCCAGCGTCGCCGAGACCAGCCCGGCGATCAGCATCACCACGATGAACGGCGGCTTCCAGCCGATGGTGGCGAAGGCCGACTGGCTCAGCGTCGCCGCGGTGAACGCGCCGGCGCCGAGGAAGGCGATGTAGCCCAGGTCGAGCAGGCCGGCCAGGCCGACCACGATGTTCAGCCCGACCGCGGTGGACGCGAAGATCAGCACCTGGGTGGCGATCGACATATTGGCGTCCGAGCCGTTCTGGGTGAACGGGAACAGGAAGGCCACCGCGAACGCGGCGAACACCAGCACCATGCGATGCCGTTGGCTGACCGCCGAGAGCCAGCCGCCGAGCCCGCTGCGCAGGATGAACGCGGTGAGCACGCCGGCGAAGGCGAGGATCACCACGAAGGTGCCGCCGTCGACCTGGTTGAGGGCATAGGCGGCCAGCAGCAGGCCGGCCAGCAACACCAGCGCGATCGCGATGATGCCGACCCAGCCGGCGGTGCGGACCCGTTCCAGGCTGGGCTGGCGTCCGGCGGTGAGCAGCCGGGTGCCGACGCAGCCCGACAGGGCGGCGACCAGCGCCACCCAGCCGCCCCACTCGACGGTGACCAGGCCGCCGAGTTCCAGTGCGATCGCGATCAGCACCACGGCGATGTAGGCCAGCACGCCGATGCCGGTGGCCTTGGCGCCGCGGGTCCAGCCGACGCGCTTGCTGACCTTCAGCAGCGCCGGGACGAGCTTCCTCGTGTCGGCCCAGGGCTCGATCCAGCTCATCGCGGCGCAGAGCGCCAGGATCAGGCCGAGCGCCAGGCCGAGGAACTGCAGGGTGGACGGGCCACCCAGGTAGGACATGTCGTCCAGCGCGTCGGAGGCGTAGGCCCAGGGCAGGTAGGCGGAGACGGCGAACACCAGCCCGCCGGCCAGCGCCAGGATGCGGCCCAGGCCGTGGTAGCGGCGCTGCAGCGCCGGGGTGAAGACGGTTGGGATTCTCATGCGCGGTCCACCACTCTCGCGCCGACCAGGCCTTGCGGCCGGAAGACCAGGATCAGGATGAGCAGGACGAAGGCCCAGATGTCCTTCCAGGACGGCCCGCCGAACTGGCCCTGGATGTAGGAGGACGCCATGGCTTCGACCACGCCGAGGGTGAGTCCGCCGACCACGGCACCGTTGATGTTGCCGATGCCGCCCAGCACCGCGGCGGTGAACGCCTTGAGGCCGGCCAGGAAGCCCATCTTGAAGTCGATGTTGCCGTAGCGCAGGCCGCTGGCCACACCTGCGACCGCGGCCAGCGCGGCGCCGACGGCGAAGGCGACCACGATGATCCGGTCGACGTCGATGCCCATCAGCCGGGAGGTGTCGGGGTCCTGCGAGACGGCCTGCATGGCGCGTCCGATCGCGGTCCGGTTGACGAACCACCACAGGAACGCCCAGCAGACGGCCAGCGCGACCACGACGAAGATGTTGCCGCGGTGCACCAGCAGGCCGCCGATGTTCACCGGGTCGCCGGTGAAGAACTCGATCTGCGGGAACGGGATGGCCGCCTTGGCGTCCGGGAAGCCGGGGATCCGGCCGTAGAACAGGCGGACCAGTTCCTGCAGGAAGATCGAGATGCCGATGGCGGTGATCAGCGGCGCCAGCCGCGGCGCGTTGCGCAGCGGACGGTACGCGAACCGTTCCATCAGTACGGCGGTGAGCACTGCCACCACCATGCCGCCGATCAACATCAGCGGCAGATTCCACCAGGCCTCGGCGTCACCGCCGAGCCAGCCGAGGACGACCCAGGTGGACATCGCCCCGAAGGCGCCGATCATGAAGATCTCGCCGTGGGCGAAGTTGATCAGCTGGACGATGCCGTACACCACCGTGTAGCCCACTGCGATCAGCGCATAGAGGGCCCCCAGTGACAGGCCGTTCAACAGTTGGTCGAAGAAAAAAGCCATACCGGCCTCCCATCGGCTCTGTGGGGAGCCGCCCGGAAGCGACTCCCCACAGAATCAGTAGTCGATGACCTACTTCAGTTCGCCGGTCTTCTTCGGCGTCCACTTGCCGTTCTCGACCACGTAGACGGTGAGCGTCTTGGTGACCGCATCGCCGTACTGGTCGAAGCCGACCTTGCCGGTGGCGCCGTCGAAGCTCACCGATGCCATGGCGTCGATGGTGGCCTGACGAGCCGACTTGGCGTCCGCCGTGCTCGACAGCGACTTCTTCAGCGCGTCGATGATGGCGTTCGCGGCGTCGTAGGCGTAGGCGCCGTAGGCCGACCAGCCGTCGGAGTAGCCCGCGGCCTTGTACGCCTCGGTGTAGCTCTTGCCGGACGCCAGCGACTCGATCGGGGCGCCCACCGAGGTGGCCAGGTCGCCGTCGGACTTGGCGCCGGCGAGGGTGATGTACTTGGCGTCGTAGATGCCGTCGCCGCCCATCAGCGGAACGTTCAGGCCCTTGTCCTTCATCTGCTTGCTCATCGGGCCGGCCAACTGGAACTCGGTGCCGAAGTAGACGGCCTGCGGGCTCTTCGGCTTGATCAGGTCGATGACGGTGGAGAAGTCCTTGTCGTCCTTGTTGACGGTCTCGTCGGCGACCACGTCACCGCCGAGTTCCTTGAACTTCTTGGCCACTGCCTGGGCCAGGCCCTGGCCGTACGGCTTCTTGTCGTTGACCACGGCGAGCTTCTTCACCCCGGAGTCGTACAGGTACTGGGCTGCGAAGGGGCCCTGGATCGAGTCGGTGGTGCAGACCCGGAAGTAGTTGGCGTAGGTGCGGGAAGGCTTGGTCAGGTCGGCGCCCTGGGTCAGGTTCGGGCTGGTGTTGGCCGGGGACACCATGACGATCTTGGCGTCGTTGAGGATCGGCTGCACCGGCTGGGCGACACCCGAGTTCAGCGTGCCGACCACGCCGACCACCTGGTTGTCGGAGGCCAGCTTGGTGGCGGCGTTCGCGCCTACGTCGGCGGTGGCCTGGTCGTCCTCGGCGGCGAGTTCCAGCTTCCAGCCCGGGATCGCGTTCTTCTCGTTGGCCTGCTTGATCGCCAGGTCGACCGAGTTCTTGATGCCCAGGCCCATCACCGACAGGTCACCGGTGAGCGGCGCGATGACACCGATCTTGGCGACCTTGGTGGTGGTTCCCGGCGCACCGCTGGCGGCCGGCTCGGTGCGGCTGCCACAACCGGCGAACAGCAGAGACGCGCTCAACAGGGCGGCAGCGCCCCCGAGCAGCTTCTTGTTACGCACATTTCCTCCTTGTCGCTCGCGACCCGCCGTCGCGATGATGCGAGAACTATTGCGGGCGGGGACGCGCCAGCGAAGCTCGTTGGCCCGATCGTTGATGGATTGTGACCATGCTGCAACGTTGGGGTAGGCGCGGCTCCGTCCGGTTTGGGTGTTGCAGACCTCGCGTCGCACGGTGAGCGGGTCCGGCGAAGCCGGTGCGCCCAGCTGGGGTCGCGCAGTAGGCGCCAATCGGTGGATTGAGGTGTTGAGAGGTTCCGCCGGAACGACGCCAGCATTGCGGCCGTTTCCTGGGCGTCCCTGCCGGACGGTGTCGGCTCAGCGCAGCAGCGCCGGAACCACCTCGACGATCGGGCCGCGATGGACGCTGTGCGCGAGCCGGTCGTAGTCGGTCGGTTCGGCGTTCACGATCACCACCGCCGCGCCCCGGCGGTGTGCGTAGGGCACCAGCCCGGCCGCCGGGTGGACGGTCAGCGAGGTGCCGATCACCAGCAGCGCGTCGGCCTCCTCCACGGCCCCGACGGCGGCGTCGATGGTGGCCGGGTCGAGGTTCTCCTCGAACAGGATGGTGGTGGCCCGGACGATGCCGCCGTCGTAGGGGCAGCGCGGGTCGGGATCCCCGGCGCGCACCTGCCGGACCATCTCGGTCATCGGCCCGGTCGCCCGGCACCGCTCGCAGCGCCAGGTGCGGCTGTTGCCGTGCAGCTCGATCACCAGTTCGGGGTTCGATCCGGCCAGCTGGTGCAGCCCGTCGGTGTTCTGGGTGACCAGCCCGGTCAGCCGGGCACCCTGCTCCAGGTCGACCAGCGCCCGGTGGGCGGCGTTCGGTTCGGCGTCGTAGACCGGGGACTCGGCCCGAAAGCGCCACGCCTTCGCCCGGACGTCCGGGTCGTTGAGGTACCAGGACAGGGTGGAGACGCGTTCGGCGTCCGGATCGAGGGTCCAGCGACCCTGCGGGCCGCGGAAGTCGCCGATGCCGGACGCGGTGGAGATCCCGGCGCCGGTGAGCACGGCGACCCGGGCGGCGTCGCGCAGCAGGTCGCGGGCCCGGGCCAGTTCGTCCATGACTCAGTGTCACCCCGGGACGCCGGTCGGGTCGAGACCCGGCGTCGCTCGCGGCCGCGGTACGCGGGGACGGACCTCCACGGCTGCCGCTGATCACCATCTAGGGAAGCGATTGCCTGGGGGAACAAGACTCGCTCGGTCCGGCGTTGACGAGTATGGTTGAAACGACAACTACTCGGGAGCAGGCATGCAGTTCGGCATCTTCACCGTCGGCGACATCACCACCGATCCGACCACCGGCCGGACGCCGACCGAGCACGAGCGGATCAAGGCCGCGGTCACCATCGCGACCAAGGCCGAAGAGATCGGCCTGGACGTCTTCGCGCACGGTGAGCACCACAACCCGCCGTTCCACCCGTCCAGTCCGACCACGTTGCTGGGCTACATCGCGGCCCGCACCGAGCGGATCATCCTCTCCACCGCGACCACGCTGATCACCACCAACGACCCGGTGAAGATCGCCGAGGACTACGCGGTGCTGCAGCACCTGGCCGACGGCCGGGTCGACCTGATGCTGGGCCGCGGCAACACCGGACCCGTCTATCCCTGGTTCGGCAAGGACATTCGCGACGGCATCAGCCTCGCCGTGGAGAACTACGCGCTGCTGCGCCGGCTGTGGCGCGAACCGGTGGTCGACTGGGAGGGCCGCTTCCGGACGCCGCTGCAGGGCTTCACGCTGGCGCCCCGGCCGCTGGACGACGTCCCGCCGTTCGTCTGGCACGGCTCGATCCGCAGCCCGGAGATCGCCGAGCAGGCCGCCTTCTACGGCGACGGCTTCTTCCACAACAACATCTTCTGGCCGATGAGCCACACCCGCCAGCTGGTCAACCTGTACCGGCGCCGCTTCGAGTTCCACGGCCACGGCGCGGCGGACACCGCGATCGTCGGGCTGGGCGGGCACTTCTTCATGCGCCGCAACAGCCAGGACGCGGTGCGCGAGTTCCGTCCCTACTTCGACGTGGCGCCGGTCTACGGCCACGGGCCGAGCCTGGAGGAATTCATGGCCCAGACCCCGCTGACCGTCGGGTCGCCGCAGCAGGTGATCGAGCGGACGCTGTCCTTCCGCGACTCCGTCGGCGACTACCAGCGCCAGCTGTTCCTGGTCGACCACGCCGGCCTGCCGCTGAAGACGGTGCTGGAGCAGCTCGACCTGCTCGGCGAGATCCTGCCGGCGCTGCGCGAGGGCTTCGCCCAGGGACGTCCGGCACACGTGCCCGAGGCGCCGACGCACACCTCGCTGGTGGCGGCCGCGCGCGATTCGCTCCCGGTCCCGGTCACTGCCGACGGCATCGGCAGCTACGCCGAGGCGGGGGAGTCCCGGTGACCGCCGGCGAGATCGTGGTGGTCAGCGCCGGGGTCGGGACGCCGTCGTCCAGCCAGCTGCTCGGCGAACGGCTCGGCCAGGCCGCTCAGCGGGCACTTGTCGCCGACGGCGTCCGGGTCGAACTGCGGCATATCGAGTTGCGTACGCTGGCGTCCGACCTGGCCCACCAGCTGGTCACCCAGGTGCCCTCCCCGGCCTTGTCGGACGCCTACGCGGCGCTCGGCCGGGCGGTCGGGGTGATCGTGGTCAGCCCGGTGTTCAACGCCTCGTACTCGGGCCTGTTCAAGCAGTTCTTCGACCTGCTCGACGAGGGCACCATGGCTGGACGCCCGGTGCTGCTGGCCGCCACCGGTGGCACCGCCCGGCACTCGCTGGTGATCGACACCGCCCTGCTGCCGCTGTTCCACTACCTGAAGGCCAGCATCGCCCCGCTCGGGGTGTTCGCCGCCACCGCCGACTGGGGTGAGGCGTCCGGACACCTGGCCGCCCGGATCGAGGCGGCCTCCCGTGCCTTCGCCGAGCTGGTCGCGCAGCGTCCCGGCCTCCCGGTCGCCGACGAGTTCGAACTGGACGCCGGTTTCACCGACCTGCTGCGCGGCAGCTGAGCCGGCCCGACATCGCCTGCGGTAACACACATCGCCTGTGTTGCTACGCAGGCGATGTGCCTTATCGCAGGCGATGTCGTCGGGCTGGCAGGTTCAGCAGGCTCAGGGGTGCTCCCAGAGGACGGAGATCGGCAGCCCCCAGATCCCCTGGGCGAGCTGCAGAGGCTCGGTCGACAGACCCAGCACCGCGCCACCGATGAACCGGTCGCCCAGTCGATCGGCGAGTTGCCGGATGCCGCGGACGTGATCGCTCCGGTAGGTGGAGGACGCCTTCACCTCGATGAGGAAGACGCGACCGTCGTCGTACTCGATGACGAGGTCGACTTCGAGGCCGTTCCGATCCCGGAAGTGGTAGAGGTCATACTCCGCGGCCGACCAACCGCGTTGCTTGGTCAGTTCAGCGGCCACGAACGCTTCCAGTTGGGCGCCGAAGGCGGTGGCCGCGGTCAGCGACTCGAGTGCGGCGGGACGAAGCCGGGCCAGCCGTGTTGCGAGCCCGGAGTCGGCTACAGCGACCTTGTGGCGTCCGATCTCGCGTTTGGTGAGATTGGGACCCCAGGGCGGCAGATCATTGGTCAGGTAAAGCGTCGACAACGCTGCCAGATAGGTGCTGATGACCGACTTGGGTATCGACAGGGCGTCGGCGAGCCGGGTGGGGACGAGTTCGCCGCCCTGGTTCGCTGCTACGAGCCGCAACACGGCACTCAGCCGATCGCTGGACAACCCGCGCGACACGTCGTAGGCGTCACGGGTGAGCAGGCGGTCGACATAGCTGTCGAACCAAACCGCGCGCAGCCGGTCGGATAGGTCGCGTACGTCGGGGTATCCGCCGCGCGTCAGGGCGCTGACGTAATGGCTGCGCGACCAGGACGAGCGGACCGTCGCTGGCTCGGTTCCCCAGGCACGTTCTACCCAGGCGCCGAAGTCCTCCGGCCGCCCGGCGAGTTCTCCTTGGCTCAGGCCGTGCAGATCGACGGTGACGGCTCGGCCGGCAAGGGAGTCGGGGGTTCGCGACAGGCGGAGCAGATCGGATGACCCGGTCATCACGAATCGCCCCGGTCTGCGATCGGCGTCGATCGCAGACTTGACGGCCAGCAACAGGGCCGGGTCGCGTTGCACCTCATCGATCACGAGGGTGCCGGAGCCGGCTTGGCTGACGAAGGCGCGAGGGTCGAGGCGCGCGGCTTCGGCGATGTCGACGTCATCCAGGCTGACGCTGAGATGCGGACGATCCGCGAGCAGCATCTGGGCGAATGTGCTCTTCCCGACCTGACGTGCTCCCTGGACGACCAGCGCCGGGAACACTCCGAGCAGTTCGTCGGCGTGTGGCAGGAGGTGCCGGCGGATGAGGGTTTTCACGACTGCCAGCGTAGCGCTGCCCGAACGTTTGCTGGACCTTGGGCGAACTTTTGCTGGATCCAACTCGAACGTTTGCTGACTCTGTGTCGAACTTTTGCTGAGCGAGCGGACGCCGCCCCGACAACGCCTGCGGTAACGCAACATCGCCTGTGTTCCTACGCAGGCGATGTGCCTTATCGCAGGCGATGTCGTCCGGGTTGGCGTCCGGGGTCGTTCGGGTTGGCGTCCGGGGTGGTGCTTGGCGCGTCTGGCAGGCTGGCGGCGTGTCGCTCACCCAACGGTTCTGGCTGGTCCTCACCGCCGTGCTGGTGGTCACCGTGCTGGTGCTGGCGACGCTGGGCGACCGGCTGTCGGGGGTCCGGACGCCGTCGCCGGCGTCCACCACGACGCCCGACGGGTTGGTCCGCGGGGCGCCCGGGATGGGCGACCCGTACCTGCCGGAGGCGGGCGGGGGCGGCTACGACGTCCAGCACTACGACGTCACCGTGGATGCCACGCTGCTGGCCCGGGAGCTGCGCGGCAGCGCCACGGTCACCGCGGTGGCCCGGCAGGACCTGGACGAGTTCCACCTCGACCTGTTGCTGCGGGTCGGCCGGGTCAGCGTGAACGGAGTTCCGGCCCGGTTCACCCAGAGCAGGGACGACCTGGCGATCACCGCGACCCGGACAGACCCGGGACGGCCCGCGATCGCGTCCGGGGCCGCCTTCACCGTCGCGGTGGACTACGAGGGCAGCCCGGAAGGCGCCTCGCTGCCCGGCACGCCGGCGTACTACCGCACCGGCGAGGACTTCCTGATCGCCGGGGAGCCCAGGGCCGCGTCGTTGTGGTTCCCGGTCAACGACCATCCCCGGGACGCCGCGACGATGCGGTTCGCCGTCCGGGTGCCGCGCGGCGTCGAGGCGATCTGCGCCGGCCGGCTGACCGGGCGCGGACCCGATCCCGACCACCCCGGCGCCGACCGCTGGGTCTGGCAGGTGGACGCGCCCACCGTCAGCTACGCCACCTTCCTGGCCGTCGGGCAGTACCGGGTCGAGCAGGGCCGCACCGACGGGCGTCCGTTCGTCTACTCCGTCAGTACCCGGCTGACGGCCGCTGAGCAGACCCGCGCCCTGCGTTGGCTACGGAAGACGCCGGCGGCGATCCGGAAGCTGGAGACGCATCTGGGGCCCTACCCGTTCAGCGGCATGGGTGGTTTCGTGCCCTCCGCGGAGCTCAACTGGGGTGGCCTGGAGGTCGCGATGAACCCGGTCTACGACCCGCGCGCGGTGGGCACCGAGTCGTTGCTGAACCACGAGCTGGCGCACATGTGGTTCGGGGACACGGTCACCCTCGCCGAGTGGAACGACATGTTCAACAACGAGAGCCTGACCAGCTACGCCGAGTGGCTGGTCACCACCGGCAGCAGCCCGGCGGTTAACTTCGACGAGTACTACTTCGGCAGTGCCCGATCGGACCGTTTCTGGCGCCCGGCGCTGTCCGATCCGGGATTGAACGAGCTGTTCGTCCGCGTCTACGACAGGGGCCCGACGGTGGTGCACGCGCTGCGGAACCGGATGGGCGACTCCACCTTCTTCCCCTTCTTCCGGTCCTGGGCGCAGCAGCACGGGCCGCGCAGCCTGGAGGACTTCCGCCGCGCCGCCGACGAAGCGACCCCGGAGGACCTCACCGGGTTCTTCGCGGAATGGCTGGATCAGACCGACCGGCCCGAACCGACCGCGGAGAACGGCGTACCCAAACGCTGAGCGGCGATCGACCACCGGACGTCGATCGGTCCTCAGGCCTGCAGGACCGCAGCGATGCCCACCCTGGAGTCGGTGGCGCGGCAGGTCGGCTATGCGAGCGGGTTCAGTTTCAGCGCGGCGTTCAAGCGGCGTTTCGGGACGAGTCCGCGGGATTTCCGGAGCCGATCCGACCTGTGGACAAATACCCCCAGTTATCCACAGATTTCCTGAGACCTCCTAGGAACACCCTTCGGTGCCCTTACGCTCATCGCACGCATCATCAAGTAAGAGGTACCCGACGATGACCGACTCGAGCACGTCACCGGCCACCGCCACTGTCAGGCCACGACGCAACCTGCGCTGGATCCTGATCGGGGTGCTCGCGATCTGCCTCGGTGGGCTGGGCTCGGCGGTGCTGTATCTCAACATGGCCGAGGCGACTTCGGTGCTCAAGGTCAATCGCACCGTGTACCGCGGCGAGGTGATCGGCCCGGCCGATCTGGGCCCGGTCAGCCTGGGTAGCCATCTCGGCGTCGAGACGGTCCCCGCGGAACGAGCGGACGAACTGGTCGGCAAGACCGCGCTGGTCGACCTGGCCAACGGATCGCTGCTCACCCCGTCCTCCGTCGGCGAACCGGAGGTGCGGCGCGGCTTCTCCCGGCTCGGGCTCAAGCTGAACCCGGGCCAGGTGCCGGTGTCGCCGCTTCCGTCCGGGACGCCGGTGATGCTGGTGCCGACCACCGCCGCCAACGACGGCGGACAGGGCGGCGCGGCCCTCAGCGCGACCGTGGCGGTGGCGCCGGTGGTGCTGGCCGACGGCAGCACCTCGCTGGAGGTGATGGTCGCCGACGCGGTGAGCGACCAGGTGGCCCGGTTGGCGGCGGCCGGCCGCATCGTCGTCGTGAAGCGGAGCAACTGATGGCCCTCGTGGTGCTGGCCTCGGCAGGTCACGCACCGGGAACCACCACGACCGCCCTGGGCCTGGCGCTGACCTGGCCGCGCCCGGTGCTGCTGGTGGACGCCGACCGGACGCCGACCCAGAACGTCCTTGCCGGCTACCTGCGTGGCGAACGCCCTGGTCAGCAGGGTTTGGGACGGCTGCTGCCGGCGCTGCGCGAGCGACGCCGGCTCGACGACGTGCTCGACCACGAGATCATCACGCTGCCGCCGCTGTCGGACGTCGCCGAGCCGGCCGGCTTCCTGCCCGGCTTTCCGCATCCCGGCATGGTTCGGCTGTTCGGATCGGCCTGGCCGGACCTGACGGCCACCCTGGCCGCCCGCGACGAGGACGTCCTGGTCGACGCCGGACGCATCGGTGCCGACGGGCTGCCCCCGGCGCTGACCCGGCAGGCCGACCTGGTGCTGCTGGTGACCCGGACGTCGCTGGTGGCGTTGGCGGGTCTGCGGCTCTATCTGCCGGCTCTCGCCGAGGAGGCCAAGCACACCGCGCTGCTGCTGATCGGGCCGGGCATGCCGTACGGACGCGCCGAGGTGCAGGAGCAGTTCGCCACCACGGTCGCAGCCGAACTGCCGCACGCCGCCGCGCCGGCCGCGGTGCTCAGCGACGGCGCGCCGCGCCCGCGCCGGTTCGCCGACTCGGGTTACGTCCGGGCGCTGCGCAAGGCGTCCGCCTCGATCGCCGGACGCCTGGACGCCACCCGGGAACTGATCGGGGCCCGCCGATGACCAAGCTGACCGCGGTCCCGCTGCTGCGTGACCTGCCGTTCGAGACCACCGTCTCGGCCGACCGGCTGCCCGGACGCCGTCCGCGCAACGCCGAGGCACCCGACTGGGCCGACACCCAGCCCTGCTCGGAGGCCACCGCCGACGAGGTGGCGGTCGACTGGAGCCTGGTGGTGGTGCTGCGGCGCAAGGCGTCCGAGCTGATCACCCGGGCGCTGGCCGAACATGCCGAGGCCAACGGTGTGGCGATGCCCGAGGTGGACCGGCGGCTGCTGGGCCGCTCGATCGTGCGGCAGGTGGTCCGCGACCACGTCGAAGAGCTGTCCAGCAACGGGCAGGCGCTGTGGTCGATCGCGCTGGAACGTGCCTACGCCGACAGCGTGGAGAGCGCCATCTTCGGCTACGGCCGGCTGCAGCCGCTGTTCGAGATCCCGGCCGCGGAGAACATCGAGATCCACGGCCACGACTCGGTGATGGTGCAGTTCGGCGACGGCCGGCGCGAGCAGCGTCCACCGGTGGCCGATTCCGACCAGGAGCTGGTCGAGGCGATCCGCTTCCTCGGCGAATCGGTGACCCCGGCCCGTCCGTTCGACGACGCGCACCCGACCATGACGCTGGCGCTGGGTGATCGTTTCCGGCTGCATGCGATCGGCTTCGGGCTGTCCTACCGGCCCTCCATCACCATCCGGCAGCACATTCTTACCGACGTGTCGCTGAAGGACCTGGTCGGCACCGGAATGCTGCCTGACCAGGTGGGACGCTTCCTGCACGCGGCGGTGATGGCGCGGAAATCGGTGGTGATCGCCGGCGACCAAGGTGCCGGGAAGACCACCCTGCTGCGGGCGCTGATCGAGGCGATTCCCGACAACGAACGGTTCGGCACGCTGGAGACCGACTACGAACTGCTCACCCACCTGCGACCCAACCGGCGCAACATGCTCGCGCTGCAGGCCAAGGTCGGGCTGGGCGAGCATCAGGACGGACGCCGGCTCGGCGAGTACACCGTCGCCGACCTGATTCCCGAGGCGCTGCGGCAGAACCTCTCCCGGCTGGTGGTCGGTGAGGTGCGCGGCACCGAGGCCGGGGCGATGTTCGAGGCGATGCAGTCCGGAGCCGGAACGTTGAGCACCACCCACTCGCATTCGGCGTCCTCCACCATGGACCGGCTGGCTTCCCGGGTGGCCCAGGGCGGGGTGTTGAGCGTCGACGAGGCCTACCGGCAGATCGCCCACCACATCCACCTGCTGGTCTACGTGAAGCTGGTCGACGACACCTGGCGAGGCGGACGCCGGACCCGGCTGGTGGCCGAGATCCGCCAGCTCACCGGCGCCATCGAGGCCGGACGTCCGGTGACCCACCTGGTCTACTCGGCTGCCACCGCGACCCAGCCGGAGGTCTTCCATCCGGAGCCCGCCTTCGCCGACGAACTGGCCGAGTTCCACCACGCCTGGGACCAGCCGTGACCGCGGCACTGGCGGCCCTGCTCGGCGCCCTGCTGGTCGGCGGGGTGGTGCTGGTCGTGTTGGGCTTCCGGCCGCGGACCGATCAGCCGGCGCTGCGCCGACGGTCCGGGACGGATGCCCGGCGGCGGATGCTCGCCCTGCTCCGGGCACAGGGTCCGCGGCTGGCGATCGGTGTGGTGGCCGGCGTCGGCTTCGCCGCGTTGACCGGGATGGGTGTGATGGTGGTCGTGGTGCCGATCGCGGTCGTCGGCCTGCCGATGCTGCTCAGCGCCCCGCCGAACCGCGACATCGACCTGCTGGAATCCCTCGACCGGTGGGTGCGCGGCCTGGCCGCCACCCTGCCGACCGGACGATCCATCACCGACGCCATCCGGGTCTCGGTGCGCAACGCTCCCGACCTACTGGCCCCGCCGCTGGCCCTGCTGGTGGCCCGGCTCGACGAGCGGTGGACGGCGCAGGAGGCGCTCCGAGCGATGGCCGACGAGCTCGATTCGCCGGACGCCGACGCCGTGCTGGCCTCGTTGGCGCTGGCCTCCGAACGCGGCGGCACCGGTGCCACCGCGACCCTGAACGCCTTGGCGGACTCGATCCAGGATCGGCTCAAGGCGCAGCGGGAGATCGAGACCGAGCGGGCCAAGCCGCGGATCGTGGTCCGGCAGGTCACCGTCATCACCCTGGTCGTGCTGGCCGTGGCGCTGCTCTTCGGCCGAGAGTTCTTCGCTCCCTACGGCACCCCGCTCGGCCAGGTCATCCTGCTGTCCCTGCTCACCCTGTACGTGGCGGCGTTGCTGGTGATGCGTCGGATGACCCTGCCGCGTCGCCGGGACCGGATCCTGCGGAGCCTGCGATGAGCGGGCTGTGGGTGGCGATGGCGTCCGGGGTGCTGCTGGCGGCCGGGCTGTGGGCGCTGAGCGGCTACTTCGTTCCGGCCCATCCTCGGCTCGCCGACGCGTTGCGGGTGCTGGACGGACGAGTCGATCCGGTGGTCGGGGCCGCGGCTCCCGTCGCCGGCCCGGATCGGGTGGGCGCCTGGGTACGCCGCCGAGCCCCGCGTGCGGTGGATCAGAAGGTCACCCATCAACTGCAGTTGCGTGGGATCGGCCTCGACCGGTTCTACAGCTACAAGGTGCTGGCCGCGCTGGCCGGTTTCGCGCTGCCGACGGTGGCGGGCGCCGTCCTGTTGCTGGTCAGCGGCGAATCGTTGATGGTCCCCATGCTGGTCGCCGTGCTGCTGGGCGTGATCGGGTTCTTCCTGCCTGACATCGTGATCGGACGCCAGGCCCGCAGCGTGTCCGCCGACGCGACCGAGGCGCTGCTCACCTTCATCGATCTGGTCACCCTGGAACGGCTGGCCAACTCCAGCGCTACCCAGTCGCTGCACGCCGCCGCCGGGGTGTCCGAGCAGGCGGTCTTCGTGGCGATCCGGAATTCGCTGCAACGCTCCCGTCTGGAGCAGCGGGCGCCGTTCACCGACCTGAAGCAGTTGGGCGAGCAACTCGAACTGCCCGCCCTGTCCGATATCGCCGACGTGATGAAACTGGACGATTCGGGCGCCTCACTGTCCGACGCGCTGCGCGCCCGGGTCAAGGAGCTGCGCGACGCGCACCTGACCAAGGCCAAGATCGAGGCCGCAGCCGTCTCCGAACGGATGACCTTCCTGATGGTCGTCCCCAGCCTGATCTTCGGGCTGATTTTCCTGGTCCCGCCCCTGCTCAGACTGCTGAGCACCTGATTTCCAACCGTTGAGGAGTACCGCCATGACCAGCTTGCTGCACACCCTGATCGGGTTCCTGCTCAGCCCGCCGAAGCGGAGCGAGAAGGGGCTCTCCCAGTCCACCGAGAACGCTCTACTGTTGGCTGGCGCCGTTGCGGTGGCGGTCGTGATCGTTGGTCTTGTCAAAGGCTTCGTCGACAAGAACCTCGGTCCGCTCAAGTGAGTGAGCGCGGGGTCTCGGAATCGACCCAGTGGGCGATGCTGGTCCCCGTGCTGATGCTCACCGTGTTGGGCACCATCCAGGCCGGCGTCTGGCTGCACGGCCGCAACGTCGCCAGCCAGGCGGCCACCGCGGCAGCCGAGCACGTCGCCTGGGACCGGGGCTCCGATTCCGATGCGGCCGCGATGGGCCGCCGGATCGCCGGCGCCGGCGGCCTGGTCGGCGCCGACGTCCGGATCGAGCGGTCGTCCGGCACCGTCCGGGTGGTGGTCACCGGGCACGCGCCGCTGATCATCGATCTCGGCCTGGGCAATGTCACCGAGCATGCGGTGATGCCGGTGGAGAGGACCGGACCGTGAACCGGCGAGGCTCCGAACGCGGCGCGGCCGCGGTGGAGTTCGTGGTGATCGTTCCGGCGCTGGGACTGCTCATCGCGATGACCATCGGAGCCGCCCGGATCTGGCACGGTCACACCATCGTGGAACAGATCGCCGGCACCTCGGCCCGGGCCGCGTCCCTGGCCCGGACGCCGGCACAGGCACGTTCGGACGGCGAACGGATCGCCCGCGACCAGGCGTCCACCCGGGGCTTGAACTGCACGGCGTTGAACGTCGAGGTGGACGTCACCGGCTTCCAGGTGCCGGTCGGGCAGCCGGCGCAGGTGCGGACCCGGGTGTCCTGCACGGTGCCGCTGTCCGATCTGATCGTGCCGGGCTGGCCCGGAAGCTGGCAGGTGCAGGCCGAGGCCGGCTCCGTGTTGGATCGCTATCGAAGGAGAGGGTGAGATGGCTCGCCGTGTGCGTGCCGCTGCGGCGGCGTTGTTGTTGCTGGTCATCGTCGGTGCCGTCCCGGCAGCGTTGCTGTCCTGGGGGGTGGCGCCGGCGGCGCTGGCCAACCTGACCAGGCCGGACGACGGGTCGGCCGTGCTGGCCCTGCTCACCGTGATCGGTTGGCTGGCCTGGCTGGCGTTCACCGTCTCGGTGCTGGTCGAGGCGGTCAACCTGATCGGACGCCGGGCGGTGCCGTTGCGGCTCCCGCTGCTCGGCGGGCTGCAGTCGATCGCCGGGGCGCTGCTGGTCACCGCGCTGTCCGCCGGCGTGCTGCCCGCCCAGGCAGCGCCGCAGCAACCGGCGACCGCGCCGACCGCGACCGTCGCGGCGACCAGCGACGATCAGCCGCAGGAAGCCCGCTCGTCCGAGCACCAGGGCCACTCCGACAAGGGAGGTTATCTGGTCCGGCCGGGGGACGACCTGTGGAGCATCGCCGAGCAAGTGTTGGGCGACGGCAGCCGGTGGCGGCTGATCGCCGACGCGAATCCGGAGCTGCTGGCCAACCCCACCGTCGATCTCGCCCCCGGCGTCCGGCTGGCGATTCCCGAAACGGGCTGGCCGAAGGCGGAGCCGCGCACCGTCACCGTGCGCCGCGGCGACACCTTGAGCGGCCTCGCCGAGAAGCACCTGGGGGATTCGGCCAAATGGACCCGCATCTTCCAGGCCAACCGGGACCGGATCGAGGATCCCGACCAGATCGACATCGGCTGGAAGCTGGTCATTCCGGCTGGCCCGGCCGACTCATCGAAGCCGGTACAGGCCCGTCCGGTGCGCAAGCCGGCGACGGTGCCGCAGCAGCAGGCCCCCGAGATCCAGCAACCGGCCCCCGAGATCCAGCAACCGGCGCCGGAACCCGCACCGCAACAGCAACAGCCGGCCCAGCAACAACCGGCCGAGCAGCAGCCGGTCGAGGCCGGCACCCCCGCGTCCGACCCGGCCTGGCCGCTGATCGGCGGACTGTCCGGTGCCGCCGCCGCGATGATCCTGGCCGGCGTGGGCGTGAATCGCCTCGGCCAACTGCGGGCGCGTCCGATCGGACGCCGGATCAACCACCCGCCGGTGGATGTCCGGCGCTACGAGACCGCGCTCGGTCACCGGGAACGACCCGAGAGCACCGAACTGCTGGAACAGGCCCTGCGGACGCTCGGCGCGCACGCCCACGCCACCGGTTCGCCGTTGCCGCGGCTCCAGCTGATCAGGCTGGACGAGGCGAGCGTGCGTTTCGAGTGGTCCCGACCGCCCGCAGTCGGCGCGCCCGAGGGCTTCGACGAGACCGACGGGTGCTGGCGGCTGACCACGGCCGCGGCCTCGGCGCTGCCGCCGTCGACGCACCCGGTGCCGTTCCCGGCGCTGGTGACCCTGGGTCGTGACGACCAGGACGCCTGGATCATGGTCGACCTGGAGGCCCGCTCGCCGCTGGCGCTGGACGGGCCGCGCGCCCTGCGCCACGCCGCCGCCGCGGCCATGGCGGTCGAACTGTCCTGTTCGCCGTGGGCGTCCGAGCTCAGCCTGACGGTGGTCGGCGGCGACGAGATGTTCGTCCGCGCCGCCTGCCCCGAACTGGTCAGCTTCCACGCCCGGGCCGAGCCGGCCCTGGACGCACTCGAGGCGCTGCTGGTCGAGCGGGGCGCCGACGAGTCGGCCATTGCGTTGCTGCGGGTGGATCCCGACCGGGCCGAGGCCGGCGCCGCGCAGGTCCTGCTGGTCGCCGACGAACTGGACGACGCGGAGGCGTCCCGGCTGGCGCGGCTGCTCGCCGACCGCGATCTCGGCGTCGGTGGCGTGGTGGCCGGCAGCGGCGACGCGGTGCTGCGGCTGTCCGGAACCGAGAGCGATCCGCAGGCCAGCCTGGAGCCCGACGGGCTGTCGCTGCGTCCGCAACTGATCGCCGCCCATACCCGGGCCGCCATCGGCACCATCTTCGCCGCCACCGACGAAGCCACCGACACCGACGCACCCTGGTGGTCGGACGCCGACAACGTCCGGCCGCTGGTGCAGCGCCGCGAATCGGTCCAGGTCGGCGAGCCTGAACCGGAGACGGTCAACCATCCCTACCTGAAGCTGATCGGACCGATCGAGTTGGTCGGCACCGCCGGCCCGCAGCCGGCCCGGGCTCGCCGGCAGTGCGAGGAGTACTGCGCCTGGCTGCTGCAGAACCCGCGCAGCACCGCGACCCGGATGGCGAACGAACTGGTGGTCGCCGAGACCACCCGGCGCTCGAATATGTCCCGGCTGCGGGCCTGGCTCGGGTCGGACGCCGACGGCCAGCCGTACCTGCGGCAGGCCTACTCCGGCCGGATCGAGCTGCACCCGGCGGTCGAGTCGGACTGGCAGCGGGTCCAGGTGCTGACCGCGTCCGGCCTGAACCGGCTGGCGCCGGACACCCTGGTGCGGGTGCTGGAGTTCGTCCGCGGGGCACCGCTGGCGGACGCGGCTCCCGGGCAGTGGCGCTGGGCGGAGGAGCTGCGCACCGACATCGCCTCGTTGATCCGGGACGCCGGGGTGCTGCTCACCCGCTGGGCGCTGGAGCACCACGACCTGGACGTCGCCCGCTGGGCGGCCGCGCGGGCCCTGCTGGCCGCGCCCGAGGACGAGTTGCTGCTGGTGGAGCGGATCAACACCGAAGCGCTGGCCGGCAACGCCGCCGAGGTGCAGCGGCTGGTGCGCTGGGTGACCGGTCAGGCGCGGGTGCTCGGCGTCGACTTGGCTCCCGAGACGGTGGACGCCTGCCAGCGGGCGATGGAGGGCCGGACCCGGCCCCGCGCCGCCCGCTGACAGGCGCAGGGCCGAGGGCGCGGGGGCTGGGAACCTCGGCTACGAGATGATCGTTGCCCGGCTCCGCTTGACCGTATCGCGCACCTTGGATCGGAGTTGCGTGCGCCAGTCGGGCACCTCAGCCGCCGGACGAGGGGGTTCCGGCCGGCCCGCGGCGCCGAACAAGGCCAGCGCGGCCGGATCGCCAGGCGTCGATCGGGGCCGGTAACGGAGGGCGCGAAACCCGGCCTTGTCGAAAGCATCCGCGTGCCGCTGAGTGAGCTTGTATCGGGCGCCGCCGTACAGCTCGCGGGTGACGTAGCCGACGGCGTCCCGGTGATCGACGTCTGCGACGTGGTGTCCGTCCGTGTAGGGACGCAGGTCGACGTGCGACACGGTTGTGCCCGCGAGGGCGGCGGGTGGGAGGAACCTACCGGTGCCCCAGCGCCGCCCGGCACGCTCGCGGACCGCTGCCTCGATGTCGTCGGCGAAGTAGCAGGTGCCGCGAGGCTCGGGGAGATCGAACCTTCCTTCGCCCACGGCAGGCGGAGTGAATGACGCGAACCACCAGCAGCCGCGGTCCGGTTCGGCCGGCCGCCCGTCCCAATGGGCCCGGAACCACTGATCGAGCGGGAGACCGTCGGCGCGCGGGAAGTTCTTCGCCAGCGCCCGAGGCTTCTTGGGCGGGCCGAGGAAGACCGCATCCCGCCGTTTCCGGCCCACTACCGCAACATCCGCTCGACGTCGGTGTGCGCCAGCGAAAGGACCACAGCCGCATCCCTGCCTTCGGCCAGCCACTGCGCCGCGGAAACTCCACCGAGTTCCGGGGAAGGCTCGACCAACCAGACCGCCTTCGAGAAACCGTCCTCGGCCACCCGATCCAGTTCCTGGAGCACCGGCGGCAGCCCGTGAAGGACGCGCATGTCCGCGCCGAACTGCCAGACCGGATAGAGCCGTGACCCGTCGTCAGCCTCCACCCCGAGCAAGGTGTTCCGTTCGACGCGGCCGTGCAACGCCTGGCGAGTGACGTTCAGACGGCGCTGCAAACCGGCGCTGTCGTAGTACGGCCCGAGGGCCTGGGTCGGATCGTCGCGGTCGGGTAGCGCGTCCGCCGCCGCGTCGATCACCGCCTGTGCCTCCCCGATCGTGAGGCTGCCTTTTCCGGTCTTGGCGGCGACTGTCTCTGCCACGCGGTCGGAGACGTCGGCCAGCGACAGCCGGCCACTCGCGGTCGCCCCGGGCCCTGCCCGGGTGGTGCCCGGTTCGCCGAACAGGTCGCGCACGGTCTTCCGGAACGCCATCGGCGATATGCGCGCGACTATCGCCAACCGAGCGGGATTCACCGTGAGACCACTGGACTTTACGGCGACGTTGAACTCGGCGTAGCTGACGCCGAGCGGTGCCAGTGCTCGCTTCACATTCTTGAGAGCAGCGCCGGTCGAGCCCTCGTGAGGGGTGGCCCTGCGGTGCTTGGGCGCCTTGCTCTTGCGTTTGTCGGCGGTGAGTCGTCGTTTGGACGACTGCTCCGCGCGCGCCTTGATTACCGAACCGGACATTTCGTCGCCCTCCCTGGCGTCAATGGCGTCAATGGTACACCGATACCCCGACAACTGCGGCACAGATCGTAGGCTCGCCCGCATGGACCCTTCCCAGATGCGGATCAGTTACGAGCGGGACAGCCTGGACGAGAACCGGGCCGCCGACGAGCCGCTGCGGCAGTTCGGACGCTGGTTCGACGAGGCCGTCGCCGCCGGCGTGCCCGAGCCCAACGCGATGACGGTGGCCACCGTGGGCGCCGACGGACGGCCGTCCACCCGGATCGTGCTGATGAAGGGCTTCGACGCCGCCGGGGTGGTGTTCTACACCAACTACGACTCCCGCAAGGGACGCGAGCTGGCCGGCCATCCGGTCGCCGCGCTGCAGTTCTACTGGCCCGGCTTGGAGCGGGTGGTGCGAGTCGAGGGGCGGGTCGAGCGCACCAGCGCCGAGGAGTCGGACGCCTATTTCGCCAGCCGTCCGGTGGATTCCCGGATCGGCGCCTGGGCGTCCCCGCAGAGCGAGGTGATCCCCAATCGCGGCGTGTTGCTGGCGAACGCGGCCAAGGCGTCCGCCCGGTACGGGCTGCACCCGCCGCGTCCCGAGCACTGGGGCGGCTTCCGGGTGGTGCCCGAGGTCTGGGAGTTCTGGCAGGGCCGCAAGTCCCGGCTGCACGACCGGCTGCGCTACCGCTCGCTGCCGAACGGCAACTGGGTCAGGGAGCGGCTCGCTCCCTGACCCAGTCGATTCGATTCGGGTCCCGCCTCAGGGGACGACGATCACCGGCACCGGAGAGTTCCGGACGATCTTGGCGCCGCCGGAGCCCAGGAACACGTTGGCCAGCAGGTGGGTTCGCGACGACCCGACCACCAGCACGTCGCCGTCGGCCCATTCCACCTCGGCCAGGGCCTCGGCCCAGGTGCTGCCGCGGGCCAGATCGACCGTCGCGCTCAGGCCGTCATGCTTCTCGAGGTGCTCCAGCGCCTCCACCTGCGCGCCTTTGACCTGTTCGACCAGCTTGGCGAAAACCAGGTCCTCGTCGCCGCGGACCGGTGAGGTGACCATGGTGCGGTGCTTCAACGCGACGGTCAGCAGCCGCAACTCGGCGCCGACCCGCTTGCAGATCTCCGCCACCTCATCCAGCAGCTTCCAGGTGACGTCGTCATCGCGGAAAGCCAGGGTGACCCGGGTGATCTTCGAGCCCGGCGCCGGACGGTAGCCGCGCGGGGCCAGCACCACCGGCACCGGCGACGAGTGCAGCAGCCGGTCGGTCTTCGAACTGACCGAGATCCGCCCGGGAGTGCCGTCGGTGCCCGACCCGACCACGATCAGGGACGCGCCCAGCTTCTCCGCCTGCTCCATGATGGCCGCCGGCACCGAACGTCCGGTCACCCAGGTGGCCTCGGCGGTGATGTCGGGTTCCGTGGCCAGGATCTCCAGGGCGGCCTTGGCGCTGGCCTCGCCCTCCTCCGCGGCCCAGGTCTCGAACTCGCCGTCCGTCGCGCTGCCGGCCGAGGTCTCCCAGCCCCGCGGCACCACCGTGAGCGCGTGCACCGTGTCGGATTCCGACCGGGCGAACTGGCAGGCCAGGGCCAGTACGCCCGAGTCGTCGGTCTGTGGTCGGTAACTGACCAGGTATGTCATTCCTTGTCGTCCTTGCCCTTGGGTTCAGCGATCTCTTCCAGCGACGTGTAGGTGTTGAGCGTCGCATGACGGCGACCATAGAACCAGTAGTAGGCCCACACGATGATCATCCAGCCGAGGAAGATGAGCCAGGTGAGCGGCGCCAGGCCGGACAGCACGTAGACACAGGCGACGATGGTCAGGATCGGGATCACCGGGTAGAGCGGCACCTTGAACGGGCGCTCCAGGTCGGGGTGTGTCCGCCGCAGCACCATGATCGAGACGGCCACCACCGTGAACGCCATCAGCGTTCCGATCGAGACGGTGTCCCACAGGTAGTCGGCCGGCACGAAACCGGACACGATCGCGACCAGCACCGAAACGAACACGGTGTTGTAGGTCGGGGTCATGGTCTTCTGGTTGACCTCGAGGAACTTCTTCGGGATCAAGCCGTCGCGTCCGACGGCGAACAGGATGCGGGTCTGGCCGTACAAGGTGACCAGGGTCACCGAGAAGATCGAGATCACCGCGCCGGCTGCCAGCACGGTCGACCAGATCTCGTTACCGGTGATGTCGGCCAGGATCTTCGACAGCCCGGCCTCACCGGCGGCCTCGGTGGAGAAGAACTCGACCGGCTTGGCGGCGATGCCTGCGGCGGCGACCATGATGTAGATGGCGGTGACGATGAGCAGTGCGCCGATGATCGCTCGCGGCAGCGCCTTCTGCGGATTCTTCACTTCCTCGCCGGCTGTCGCCACCGCGTCCAGGCCGATGAAGGAGAAGAAGATGGTGCCGGCCGCGCCGCTGATCCCGCTGGCCTGGGCGAAGAAGTTGTTGAAGTGATCGGCCTGGAAGGCGCTGAAGCCGATCGCGGTGAACAGCACCAGGACGCCGAGCTTGATCAGCACCATGATCGCGTTGACGGTGGCCGACTCGGACGCGCCGCGCAGCAGCAGCACCATGCAGAGCAGGATCAGGATCATGGCCGGCAGGTTGATTCCACCCCCGGTCGCCTCGAAGCCGCCGTTGCCGTCGGGGATGGGGACGAACGAGAGCGACAGGAACTTCGGAATGGTGAAGCCGAACAGGTTGTGCAGCAACTCGTTGAAGTAGCCGCTCCAGCCCACCGCGACGGCAGACACGGCGACGCCGTACTCCAGCAGCACACAGCCGGCGATCAGCACCGCCGTCCCCTCGCCCAGGGCGTGGTAGGTGTAGGAGTAGGTCGAGCCGCTGACCGGAATCGCGGACGCCATCTCGGCGTAGCACAGCGCCGACAGGCCGGCGGCCGCGGCGGCGATGACGAACGAGATGAGGACTGCGGCACCGGCCTTCGGGATCGCCTCGCTCAAGACGAAGAAGACGCCGGTGCCGACCGTGGCACCGACGCCGAACATCATCAGCTGGAACGTACCCATGTTTCGGGCGAGCTCTTCGCCCTTGTGGTGCATGTGCTGGAACACGATCGGCTTCCGCCGCCGCAGTTGCTCGCCTATGGACACACTCATCTTGTCTCCCGATACCTTGTCCGACTGGGACTCGGGGACAAGCTAGCGGCTGGTCGGCGCGGTGGGAACAGCCTGGCCGGGTTCTTTCATGACCGACTTGTTACGATTTCCCGCCATCGCGTGGTTTCTCGGCGAAAATGACGGCCGAAGGGGTGGTTTCGCGGCTCAACCACGGGTTGAGCCTGGCTGGCGCGCGAGGTCCGTCGGCGGTCAGTCGCGGCTGTAGATCAGCAGGCTGTACGGCGCGATGTCGACGTCGGTGTGTGCCGGCATGCCGTCCCGTTCGCCCGGCCAGGCGGTCAGGTCGAAGGCGTCGAAGTCGCCGAAGGTGTCGGAATAGATCGACGCGTCGCTGTTGAACCGCAGCTTCCACAGGCCGTCCACCGGCATGCCGATGGTGTAGTCGTGGCGCGCCTCGGCGTCCAGGTTGACCACCACGACCACGTCGTCGCACGGGCCGTGATCCCACCAGCGCTGGAACGCGATCAGGTTGTTGTCGTCGTGGGCGTGGATGATCCGCAGCCCGGAACCCATCAGGCCCTTGGTCAGCCCGGCCAGGTTGCGGCGCAACGCGATCAGGTCCCGGTACATCCGGACGATGCCGTGGTATTCGGCGTCCAGGTTCCAGTCCAGCCCGACGTCGTCGCGGAACCAGCCGCCCTGCAGGAACTCCTGCCCCTGGAAGATCATCGGGATGCCCGGGGAGGTGAAGACCAGCCCTGCACCCAGGGTGGAACGCTTCTGTGCCCAGTAGCCGTCCGGGTCGGCCGGGTCGATCTCCTGCGGCACCCGGGCCTTGCCGTTGGCCACCTCGTCGTGGGACTCGGTGTAGATCACCCGGGCGTAGGTGTCGCCGTAGTTGTTCGCGATCGCCTCGACCACCGCCGGCACCGATCGGTAGGCGTCGTCGGCGACGATGATCGCCTCCCGCACCGGATGCACGAATTTCGCTTCCCACTGGGCGTGATAGCCCGCGCCGTCGGGGCCGGTGCTGGTCACCGCCGAGTTGCCGTGCAGGTCTTCGGCGATGGTGATGGCGTCCGGGAACTCCTGGCGGATGCTGCGGTTCAACCAGCTCTGCAGGCTCCACCCGTCGGGCAGGTCGAAGTCGGCGTCGGCGTCCACCGAGCGCATGTACGGGGTCATGTCGAAGCGCAGCCCGTCCACGTGGTAATCGCGCAGCCACAGGTAGGCGTTGTCCCGGATGAACTGCCGCACCTCGCCGCGTCCGTAGTCGGGACGGGTGTCGCCCCACGGCGTGGTCGAGCGCCAGTCGTTGTAGAAGTAGATGCCGCCCTTGCCGTTCTCCGACCAGCCGTCGAACTGCCACAGGTCGAGGTCGGAGGGGCCGAAATGGTTGTAGACCACGTCCATGATCACCGCGACGCCGACCTTGTGGGCCTCGCGGATCAGGGTCTTCAGGGCGTCCGGGCCGCCGTAGCTGCTCTCGGCGGCGAAGATGTGTGCCGGGTTGTAGCCCCAGGAGAAGTCACCGGCGAACTCCGCGGACGGCATCAGCTGGATGGCGCTGACGTCCAGCCGTTTGAAGTGCTCCAGATTGGCTTGCACCTCTTCGAAGGTGCCGACCCGGCCGTCTCCGGCGGGCGCGAAGGAACCGACGTGGAGTTCATAGATCACCAGATCGTTGTGCGGCGGGCAGACGAACGCGTCCCCCTGCCAGTCGAAGCTCGCGTGGTCGTAGATCACGCCGTTGCCGACCGAGTTGGTGACCTGGAAGGCGTACGGGTCGATCCTGCTGAGCGACTGGTCGCCGTTGCGGATCAGGTACCGGAACTCGTCGCCCGGGGCGGCGTCCGCGACGAAGCCGTACCAGTAGCCGTTGCCCTCCGACGCCAGCGGATCGGCGTCGGGGGACCAGTCGTTGAAGCTGCCGTTCACGGTGACCGTGTCGGCGTGCGGCGCCCAGACCCGGAAGCCGGCGCCGTCGGGCGCGACGATGGCGCCCATCCCGTCCAGCGGCTCGGCGGGGGGCTGACCGGTGCGGGGCGAGGCTGGCATGGGCACAACCTACCGGCGGCGTCTCGCCGGTCCGTACCCCGCGTCCACCTATCTTTGGTGCATGGCCATCTCGTTGCGTGCGCTGAGCGCCGCCGGTGCGGTGCTGGTGCTCACCGCCTGCGGCACCACCCCGCCCCCCGCCGTCAGCGTCAGCCCGACGACCGACTCCGCGAGCCCCGGCGTCAGCGCGTCGCCCTCCGGTTCCGTCTCCGCCCCGGCCTCGACCATGTCCGCCTCGCCCACGGGTTCGGCGTCCGGCACCCCGACGGCGTCCACGGCCCTGGTGCTGGAAGCCAAGGGCCTGCCCGGAGCGAACTTCGGCACCCCCGAGGACGACGTGACGGCGCTGCTCACCGCGCGCGCCGGCAAGCCCGACGACTCCTATTCGGGGCCGGTCTGCGAGCTCGACGACGCCACCCCGTACGGCCGGCAGCTCGCCTACGGCGGTGCCGCCTTCCTGTTCCAGAGCAAGGCCAAGGGCACCAAGAAGTCCCCCCGCAGCTTCACCAGCTGGGTGGTCAACCTCGACGAGGGTGTGAAGTCGTCGATGAAGCTGCCCGACGGCTACCCGGCGGACACCACCTTCGCCAAGCTCAAGACGGTGTTCCCGAAGGGCAAGCAGAGCACGATCGCCCTCGGCGAGTCCGCGGTGTATGTGTTCCGGACGCCGTCGGGCATCTGGTACCGCGGCGACGACAAGAAGACCCCGAACGCCATCGGCTCGGGACCGATGGGCACCTGCGAGTAGATGGCCGAGCAGCTGCTGGCGGGTCGCTACCGCCTGGACAACGAGATCGGAGCCGGCGGCATGGGCCGGGTCTGGCGGGCTCGCGACGTCCGGCTCGATCGCGAGGTCGCGGTCAAGACCGTGGACCTGCACCGGGTCGGGGACGCCTCGGTCGCCGACCGGTTCCAGCGCGAGATCATCCTCACCGCGAAGCTGACCAGCCCCTACACCGTCACCGTGTTCGACGGCGGCGTGGACGGCGCCACCGCCTACCTGGTGATGGAACTGCTGCGGGGTGAGTCGCTGGCGGACGCGATCCGGCGGCAGGGCGCGTTGAACCTCACTCAGACCCTGGACGTGGCCCGCCAGGTGGTCCTCGGGCTGTCCGCCGCGCATGCGGTCGGCCTGGTGCACCGCGACATCAAGCCCGCCAACGTGATGCTCAGCGCCGGTCGGGTGAAGCTGCTCGACTTCGGCATCGCTCAGCTCAGCGGGCAGGCCGATCCGCACCTGACCGCGCCCTCGATGACGATCGGGACGGCCGCCTACATGTCCCCGGAGCAGGCGTCCGGGCACCGGGTGGACGCCGCCACCGACCTGTACGCGCTGGGCTGCCTGATCATGACCATGCTGACCGGACGCCCGCCCTTCGACGGCGATCAGGCCCTGGTGGTGGCGTCCAACCAGATCAACACCGCTCCGCCCCGGCTGCTCAGCCGGCGTCCGGACGCCCCGCCGGCACTGGACGCCCTGGTCGCCCGGCTGCTGTCGAAGAACCCGCTGGAACGCCCGGACACCGCCGCCACGCTGCGGGCCCTGGAGCAGATCCAGGCCGACCCGCGGGCCAGCACCGTGCCGCTGCCACCGCCGGCGGCCCCGCCGACCCAGCCGCCGACGGCCCCGCCGATGCCACGACCGGGAACCGCGCCGATGCCGCAGACCCGGCCCTACACCCAGGTGAATCCGCCGATGCCGGCCGCTACCGCCCAGGCGTTGCGGCACCTGGAGCCGTCCGGGTCCTGGTGGATCGCCGGCATCCTGGTCAGCCTGATGGCGGCGATCCTGGCCGGCAGCATCGCGGCCAACCTGGCCGGCACCGCCGCGACCCAGCTGTTCAGTGGCCAGCCGACCCGCTCGACGTCCCCGTCCGGTAAGTCCTCCTCGACCAAGCCGACGGCGAGCAAGACGCCGACCGCGAGCGCCAAGCCCCGCTCCAACACCCCCGATCCGGCCCGGTCGGTCGGGTTGGCGGTGGCGCTGCAGGGCGTCCGGGCGGCGCTGCTCACCCTGGCCGACAGCGACGCCAAGGCTGCGCTGCTCGATCAGTGGGAGGTCACGGCGGCGCGGATCGCCGCCGGGCAATCCCCCTCGAACGCGCTCACCGGGTTCGACAAGGCCATCAAGGCTTCAGACCTGAAGGGCTGGGAGCAGCAGGTGGTGCTGACCGCCACCGGCGCCGTCCGGGCGCTGCTGTAGCGGTTCGCGGCGGGTCAGATGGTCCGGCCGAGCTTCTCCAGCAGCAGTGCCTCGGCCCGGCAAGCCTTGGCGAAATCGCCCAGGTGCAGCGACTCGTCGATGCCGTGCATCCGGGAATCGGGGTCGCACACCGCGGTGACCACGATCTCGGCGGCCGGGAACGCCTTCTGGAAGTCGGCCACCATCGGGATCGAGCCGCCCTGCCCCATGAACACCGGCTCGACGCCCCAGGCCTGCCGGAACGCCTCCCGTGCCGCCTCGGCCACCGGACCGCGGAACGGCACGGTGGTGCCGGAGCCCTGCGAGCCGTCGGTGACCCGCACCCGGGCGCCCCACGGGGCGTGCGACTCCAGGTGCCGGGTGAGGGCGGCCAGCGCGGCGTCCGGGTCGGCGTCCGGAGCGATCCGGACGCTCACCTTGGCCCGCGCGGACGGTGCCAGCGTGTTCGAGGCGTCCGCGACGGTGGTGGCGTCGATGCCGATCACGGTGGCGGTCGGCTTGGTCCACAGCCGTCCGGCGATCGGCCCCTCGCCGAGCAACCGGACGCCGTCCAGCAGCCCGGCCTCCTCGCGCAACCGCTGCTCGGGGTAGTCCAACTCGGGGTCGGGCATGGCGCCCAGGCCCTCGATCGCGACGTTGCCGTCGGCGTCGTGCAGGGTGGCCAGCAGCCGGCACAGCGCGGTCAGCGCGTCCGGCACGGCACCGCCGTACTGGCCGGAGTGCAGGGCATGGTCGAGGGTGGAGACCTCCACCGTGCAGTCGACCAGGCCGCGCAACGTGGTGGTGAACGCCGGCTCGCCGACGTTCCAGTTGCCCGAGTCGGCGATCACGTAGGCGTCGGCGGTGAGGGCGTCACGATGCCGCTCCATGATGGCGGCCAGCGACGGCGAGCCCACCTCCTCCTCGCCCTCGACGAACAGCGTGACCCCGACCGGCGGCGTGCCGCCGAAGGCCCGCAGCACGGCCAGGTGCACCATCACGCCGGCCTTGTCGTCGACCACGCCGCGACCGAACAGCCGCTCGCCCTCGGCGCGCACCCGGAACGGGTCGGACGTCCACAACGCCACGTCCCCGGTGGGCTGGACGTCGTGGTGCGCGTACAGGCACACCGTCGGCGCGCCCTGCGGTGCCGGGAAGCGGGCGATCACCGCCGGCTGACCGCCCTCGGCGACCACCCGGACGTCGGCGCAGCCGAGTTCCCGAACCTGGTCGACGATCCACTCAGCGCTGGCCCGGACGTCGCCGGCGTGCGCCGGCAGCGCGCTCACCGACGGGATGGCGACCAGCTTGGCCAGGTCGTCGAGCGCGGCGGGAAGGACGGCGTCCACGGCGTCGGTGATGGTCATGCCGGCACCCTACTCGGCGTCCCTGACCGAACCCGGAGCCACCCGGGAGGAGGTTGAACGACGCCGGACGGCGCGTCAGGCTTGAGGTTCGGACGCTACTAATCACGCCACGCAGATCAATCAGGAGCAGCCATGCCCAGCAACACCCGCATCACCTCGGAGAAGGTCGGAAAGGTCGCGGCCAAGGTCGCCACCGAGGCGGCCTACGCGCTCACCGGCCTGGTCGACATCGTCTCCGGCACCGTCCAGGACGTGGTCAAGCAGGGCAGGCAGAGCTTCACCGAACGCCGCACCGCGACCGGCGGCAGCCCGGTCAAGGACTATGCCGGACAGGTTCCCGGCCAGTTGAAGGACTTCGTCGGCGAGCTCAAGGACGCCTACGCCGGACTGTCGGCGCGCGGGCGCCGCGTGCTCAGCGACGGCTTCTCCACCACCGCGCACCGGACGGACGCCGAGCCGCCGGCCGGGTCCGAGACCTTCGAACAGCCGCCGACCAGCTGAGCCGTCCGGCGTGCTTGGATGGGTCCGTGGAGATTGCCGAGATCACTGTCAGCGACCTGCCCGACGACGCCGTCGTCCTGGACGTCCGGGAGCCGGGGGAATGGGCGGCCGGCCACGCCCCCGGCGCGGTACACATCCCGCTCGGCGAGGTTGTCGGACGCCTGTCGGAGCTGCCCGAGACCGACGGCCCGCTGCCGGTGATCTGCCGCTCCGGCGCCCGTTCCGAGCGGGTGGCGGCCTACCTGCTGGCCAACGGCATCGACGCGGTCAACGTGGCCGGCGGCACGCTGGCCTGGGCGCAGGCCGGCAAGCCGCTGGCCGCCGACAGCGGCGATCCGTACGTGCTCTGACGTTCCGTTTGGACGACCCGGTGCGGCTCGGCAAGATGGCGGCATGAGCCTCGACGCAGCCAACCCGTTCGCCCAGCCCTCCACGCTGCCCTACCAGCTGACCCCGTGGCGCGACGTCCGGTCCGAGCACTACCTGCCCGCGGTCGAGGCCGGCATCGCCGAGCAGCTGGCCGAGCTGCAAGCCATCGCCGACGATCCCGAGCCGGCCACCGTGGCGAACGTGATCGACGCCTGGGAGCGGTCCGGCCAGCTGCTGAGCCGGGCGCTGGGGGCGTTCTGGACGGTGCAGCCGGCCGACACCACCGACGAACTGGACGCCATCGACGCCGAGATCTCGCCGACGATGGCCCGCTTCGGCGACGCGATCTACCAGAACCGGGCGCTGTACCAGCGGGTGACGGCACTCGACGAACGGGTCCGGGCCGGCGAGGTGGAGGCCGACGACGCCGCCCGCTACTGGCTGCAGACCCATCTGCGCGACTTCGTCCGGGCCGGAGTGGGGCTGCCGGAGGACGACCAGGCCCGGCTGCGGGAGCTGAACGCCCGGCTGGCCGAGCTGACCTCCGCGTTCGGACGGACGGCGCTGGCCGGCTCCAACGCCGCCGCCGTCCACGTCACCGACGAGGCCGAACTGGCCGGCGTCTCGGAGTCGACCAAGGACGCCGCCCGCGCCGCCGCCCAGGGACGAGGCCTGGACGGCTGGCTGCTGGAACTGGATTCCTGCACTCCACAAGGGGTGTTGGCCGAGGCCGCGGACGCCGCACTGCGGCAGCGGGTGCACACCGCCGCGGTCTCCCGGGGCTGGTCCGGCGAGCACGACACCCGGGCGCTGCTGGTGGAGATCGCCCGGCTGCGCGCCGAGCGGGCGTCGCTGCTCGGCTTCCCGCACCACGCGGAGTACGTCGCGGCGGAGGGTTGCGCCAAGACGTCGGACGCGGTGCGGGAGATGCTCGGACGGCTGGTCCCCGCGGCGGTGCGGAACGCGCGCGCCGAGGCGTCCGACCTGCAGCAGCTGCTGGACGAGATGGACCGCGGGGACAGACCCCACGGACCACTGCAGCCCTGGGACTGGGAGTACCTGGCCGAGAAGCTGAAGGCGCAGCGCTACAGCTTCGACACCGGCCTGTTGCGGCCCTATCTGGAGCTGGAGCGGGTGCTGCACGAGGGCGTCTTCGCGGCCGCCACCGGGCTGTTCGGCATCACCTTCGCCGAGCGTCCCGATCTGGCCGGGTACAACGACGAGGTCCGGACCTTCGAGGTGTTCGACGCCGACGGCACCGGGCTGGGGTTGTTCCTGGCCGACTACTACACCCGGGCCGGCAAGCAGGGCGGGGCCTGGATGAACAACATCGTCGACCAGAACCACCTGCTGCGTCAGCAGCCGGTGGTGGTGAACAACCTGAACATCGCCAAGCCGCCGGCCGGGCAGCCGACGCTGCTCACCTGGGACGAGGTGAACACGCTGTTCCACGAGTTCGGCCACGCCCTGCACGGGCTGCTGTCGGACGTCCGCTACCGCTCCCAGTCGGGCACCGAGACGCCGCGCGACTTCGTCGAGTTCCCGTCCCAGGTCAACGAGATGTGGGCGCTGGATGCCGGACTGCTGCGGCGCTACGCGGTGCACCACGCCACCGGCGAGCCGATCCCGTCCGAATGGATCGAGAACCTGCGTGCCGCCGAGCTGTTCAACCAGGGCTGGGCCACCACCGAGATGCTGGGCGCCTCACTGCTCGACCAGGCCTGGCACTCGACGCCGCTGGACGAGCTGCCCTCCGAGCCGGACGAGGTGGAGCAGTTCGAGGCCGCGGCATTGGCCGCCGCCGGGGTCGACTACCCGCTGGCACCCACCCGGTACCGCAGCACCTACTTCAAACACATCTTCGAGGGCGGCTACGCGGCGGGCTACTACAGCTACCTGTGGTCGGAGGTGCTGGACGCCGACACCGGCGCCTGGTTCCTCGCCAACGGCGGCCTGACCAGGGAGAACGGTCAGCGCTACCGAGAGCGGCTGCTGGCCCGCGGCGGCTCGGCCGAGGCGATGGACAGCTACCGCGACTTCCGCGGTGCCGACCCCGAGATCAGCCACCTGCTGAAGCGGCGCGGGCTGGACGACCCGTTCGACACACTCGAGTGGGACGCTTCGTACGACTAGGGACGATCTGGTCCGAACGGTCCCGGAGCCACGGAAGGGGCGCGTTTTGACTTATCTCTCGACATTGCTTTCATATCCGGCGATGGGCCTTTGTGGGAACAGTCGGTCCACCGCCATCGCCCGGCCATGGGTATTCCAATGAGCGACTGCAACCAGAACTATGGCTGCGATAAGCATAGCGGAAATGCGGAACGACGGCCGTTCCTGCTGAGGGGGTAGTTTCTGTGAGGACGCTACGAAGAACTCTTCCGGCCGTCTCCTGCTCGTCGCACGTCGGTATGGGAGTGACCCAATCGTCGGAGCATCCCGCGGACCTCTAGCAGTTAAACGGCGAACTCGGGTCATGATCATTGTTTGGGATCCGTATCCTCCTGGGCTTTCAACCGACGACGGAGACGTGATAACCGTATCTTCACCGCAGCGGCTGTAGTATCTAGGATCGCCGCGATCTCCTCCGGGTGGTATCCTCCGGCAACGAGCGCGAGCAGGGCCTGCTGATCCTCTGGAAAAGTGTTTAACGACTCTCGTAGTTCCTCCTTAGTGACGAGACTATGTTCGAACTGAGATCCGGTCGGCGTTGACGAATCCACCAACCGCGCGACCAGCCGGGCTTGGCGGGCCTCCGCCTTCGATGGTTGCTCAAGTGTCCCTTCGCTAGACCGTAGATCTCCGTCCTCAATCGTGCTCGATCCGCGAGATCCTCAGAGCCGCCGCAGGGTCGCACCCAGAAGGCAGTGAAGGCTGCGGAACAGATATCTTCCGCGCTTTGCGCATCTGTTACCCTGCTCAGATGGCGACGCAGGCGAGGGGAGGTGTCGCGGAAGAAACTCAGCGAAGTCCAACTCATCCACTAATGATGCCTTCGATCGACACACTGTACGAATGTTCGACCCAGATAGCCTGACATCCCGGGAACCACCATCTTTAGTCGTAGTAGAGGACGGCATCGATGTCTGCAAGAGCATGACCTAGTGGTGTGTCGATGAAGTAGATTTACGTTTGTGCTGGGTAACCGGGTATGGCGAACAGGGTGGCTGCCCAGTTGGTGTTGCGGGATGGGGATCGGGCCGGGTTGGAGCGGATGACCCGGTCGGCGATTGAACCGCCCCGGGTGTCGTGGAGGGTCTGATTCAACGGAAGGATGCAGGGTCAGAGCATGCCAGCACCGAGGAAGTATCCGCAGGAGTTGCGGGAGAGAGCGGTCCGTTTGGTGACGGAGGCTCGTCAGGAGGAGCCGGAGTTGTCGGTGACAGCGGCGGTGAACCGGATCGGGACGAAGGTCGGGTGAATCCGGACACGTTGCGTGGTTGGGTGAAGCAGGCCGATATCGATGCCGGGAGGCGGTCGGGGACGGCCACTGAGGACGGGAAGCGGATCAAGGAGTTGGAGCGGGAGAATCGGGAGTTGAAGCGGGCTAACGAGATTCTGTTGGCGGCGTCGAGTTTCTTCGCGCGGGAGCTCGACCCGCGTTTGCCGTGGTGATCGGGTTCATCGATGCTCAGAAGGCTCGGTTCGGGGTCGAGCCGATCTGCCGGGTGCTCGGTGAGCATGGTGTGCAGGTCGCCCCGTCGGGCTATTAGGCGTTCAAGAAGCGGAAGCCGTCGAAGCGGGCATTGTCGGATGCGGCGTTGTGGGAACGGATCGAGGCGGTCCAGGCCGATCGGGACAAGGGTCGTGGGGTGGCTGGGTATCGCAAGATGTGGCACCTGTTGAAGCGTGACGGGGTCGTGGCAGCTCGTTGCACGGTGGCCCGGCTGATGCGGATCCAACGGCTGGAACATGCGCAAGCACCCGTTCATCTGGACCAAGAACCCCGACCAGATCCTGGCCAGCATCAACCGCAAACGTAAACACGTCTCATCGACAAGCCACTAGTCGAACGTTAGCCCTTCCAGAGCCAAGCTAAGACCTTGTCCCAAGGCGGAGATATTTATGTCGACGCTAACTGGGCATCGTGCGACGATGTCCAGCCCTCCTTTTGCAAGCTTACTTTGATCGAGATACCATCCAGACTTCTTAAGCTCTGCTTTCGCTTTATCAACTCGCATTGGCAGGAACTTGTGCATAGACTTCCTATTGAGTGTCCCTTCGTCTGCCCAGGTTAGGTGTGCAGTGACGTTTAGATCGCTAGCGAGCGCATGGAGCGAGACTGTTGGGCCATTTGCGATGCGATAACTTGCAGTGTCGTCTTCAGATCTCCAGTCGTAGCCATGGGCCATCATCGGGCAGTTGCAGGCGATCTCCTCCGCTACCAGGTCCGAGTCTAGGGCATGGGCCGCGCCGGTATTAGCTTCTTGCAGGCGCTCCAACTCCCTCAAGATTAGTGGGATGCTCCAACGTTCGCGTTGGGCGTCCTTTGCGGCATTTTGAATCAGGCGCGCTATACGGTTTGGCGTTGCTCGATATGAATTCCCGGACGGCGAGCGCACACCGTTCGCCACCTTACTGCGAAACTCTGCGGTCCGGTGCATGTATGCCTCGGGATCGATGCCACTCACTAAGTAGTATAAGGTCATGCCCAAGCCAAAAGAATCAACCAGAGCACTCCGTGAAGATGTTCCCTTGTCGCGAATTAATTGTTCGGGAGCGAGGTAGCCTAGGACACTGCCGTCAGCGAGTACGGAGTCATTGGATGCGTGAAGATACGTAGCCAGGTCGAAATCTAGAACAACTACGTCCCAATTATCTGTATCCGACCAGCCGTTCCGCAACATGATATTGGTCGGTCTCAAGTCTCGATGAAGAACTCGCTCGGGCAGCTGGTGTGCCGATTGGACGATTTTACAAACCTGGACTGCAATATCTAGGATATCCGGCCAATTATCCAACAGTCGGGCACTCTTGGCCGTAGCCAAGTTCGGTCCCTCGATCCACTCCATGGTCACGAACGTGGGAATCTCTGAGGCATCCTTGTGAACTGCCATTCCCTCGACTCTCTTGTCTTCGAGGATCTTCATTGCCTCGACTCCTCTCCGAAAACTGTGCAGAAGAGGTAGGTTGTCGCGTATCTCTCGCTTTAGGAGCTTCAATGCAACATCGTCGCCGGCATCGGTGGATGCCCGGTAGACGGCTCCGAATGCCCCTTTGGCGGGTAGGCTTTGCAGAGTATAGCTGAATAATTTATATCCTATTGGATTCGGCGGTATGTACCAAGCGCGATCAATCAGTTCGTCGTAGCGCAATACGAATTCCTCGTACTCTTCGCGACGGCCTTTCCGAAGGAGGGATCCGGCGTATCTATTCAGTTTCAAACGGATCTCATCTGTTGGCTGCCTTCCTAAAGTCTCCGGGTCGGCAATTTCGTCACCTGAACCGAAGGCGTCGGTCCAGATGGGCGAGGCTTCCGGTTCTGGCTCCACTGCCTTCGCTAGGCGATTAATAATAGCCACGACCTGGTGGTGGGCAGCGTTCTCGTAGAGAATCCTCTCTACTCGCGCTGACTCTGCCCACTCGACTGCCTGGCTGTCTGTCCGATCAGTTATCCAGAAATGTTCGGGCCCCTCCATTCCAAGCATACTAAGACGCTTGAGCGGGCCGCCAATCGCTACATCATCGGCGCTGATTCCGATGAAGATGACTCGGAATTGAGAATAGACGGTGCCGAGGAACTGCTGATAGCCTGGAAGGCTATAGAGATGGTCCAGGTCGGATTTGGTGAATACCCAGGACGCTTCATCATCTAACGTGCCGTGCAGTTCATATAGGAAGGGATGTGGGCTGAGGAGTAGTCGCTGAATTCGGCCAGCATTCACGCCCTGCTCGATCTTAAACTCTTTGCCAACATGCCTCTCCGTGCCAGCACGTCGGGCGTAGGTGTCGATGTTTAGGCTCACAACACCGGCAAGGGGGAGACTCCACAGTGCTTGGTGAACCTCGGGAATGGGGCCGCTTTGGGATGCCCCTAGTTCTGACCGAATAATATTTCGATACTCTGTTGGGATGATTTTGGAGATTACTCCGAATTGCTCCCAGAGGTTATTAGATCGTTCAATTTGATCCAGATGGGGAGCGTATCGATCGAAGGCCTCATCTGATGAGCATGCTTGCTGCTCCAGTTCATCATGAAGCGACTTATAGAGTGCTGACCATCCAGGAATCCTCGGACTGCTCAGGCCAGATCCGATTATCGCGATCAAAGGCCGGTCCCCAACGGCAACTGCTCTGGCAAGTCGCTTGTACGACCCCTGTTCCCCAATGTCCAAGGCGTTGGCCTTCCGCAACCTTCTGTCCTCTCGTGAAACCAATTTTCAAATAGAATTGTCACACGCGGACACTCGCTAGGAGCTCGGCGTAGCCCGAGTCGTGAGCCGTTGCCATGATAGCAGGTGTCGAACGCCTCGGAAAGTACTTTTCTGTAGGATGCCGTGGTTCTTGAGGTGGCCATCGGCTCTGTGTGCCGCGATGGTGAAGGTGCTCCGTCGTTAGAGTCAAGCAGGTAACTTCATCCGTGCTGCGGCCAGATCGAGGCCGAGCGTCTATCAGGCGATTACTTCGATCGTGTCGTTGGGCGAGGCGAGTTTCCGGGATCAGTAGTCGCCGTCTATCCCACACCGACGCCGTCCGGGCCTTTGTGCTGCCAGGGCTTGCGCCACTAGTGGCTTGTCGATGGGACGTGTTTACGTTGTGGTTGATGCTGGCCAGGATCTGGTCGGGGGTTTGGTCCAGATCGACGGGTGCTTGCGTTTGTTGCAGCCGTTGATGAAGGACCGGGTCTTGGTGGTGAGGTCGCGGGGAGGAGGTGAAGGTCGCGCGGTGCCGACCCCGAGATCAGCCACCTGCTGAAGCGGCGCGGGCTGGATGACCCGTTCGGCACACTCGAGTGGGATGCTTCGTACGACTACAAGGCGGATCGCCGGACTCGCGACGTCCGGTCGGGCGCCGTCGACTGAAGGGCCTGCGGTCTCAGGGAGCCTCGCGTCGCCACAGTGCATCAAGCGGGAGCGCGACGATGCGGTCGGCGACCATGCGGGAGGTCTGGCCGGTGTGGAGCACGTACCCGCCCACGAAACGATCGTTCAGCTTGTCGCGAAGCAGCGCCAGGCCGGTGAGATCCTTCGGGTGCACAGTGGCGGCAGCCTTGACCTCAATGCCGACGACTCGGCCGTCGGGGGCCTCGAGCACCACATCCACTTCGACCCCGCGCTGATCGCGGTAGTGGTACAGGTTCGCCCGCTGAGCGCTCCAGCCGAGTTGACGGCGCAACTCACCCACGGCAAGCCCCTCGAGCAGACCGCCGGCAGGGCTGTTGGACACGGTGGGCCCGAGCGCATCCGGCACGACCCCCAGCAGGCTGGCTGCAAGGCCGGTGTCGAGGAGAAATACCTTTGGCTGCTTGACTTCGCGCGTTGTGAAGTTCACCGCCCAGGCCGGCAACACGTGGATCAGAAACAGGGTCTCGAGCAGCCGGACGTAGGGATCGAGGGTCGTCCGAGGGATGCCCGAGTCGCTCGCAAGAGAACTCCAGACCATGCCGCTCCCACTGCGCGCCGCAATGAAGCGCAGTAGCCGGGGGAGGTCGGCGAGACGCTGAAGTCCCGAGATGTCCATCGCATCGCGGTTCACAATCTGTGTCACATAGGTGTCGTACCAATCCCCGCGACGTGCCGAGCTCGACCGCGCCAGCGCCTCCGGATAACCGCCCCGACACGCGCGATCCAGATACTCATGCCGAGTGAGGCTGCTCCGATGCCCGAGGAACCTTCGTCCGCTGAAGGCTGCATCGATGAAGGAGTCCGGCTGCTCCTCAAGCTCTGCCTGGCTCAGGGAGTGGAGCGTGAGCGGCTGTGCGCGTCCGGCGAGTGATTCATGCGTGGCGGCAAGGTCGAGAAGATTGGCGGAGCCGGTGATCAGGTAGCGTCCGGGCCGCTTGTCGCGATCGACCGCGGCCTTGAGCGCAACGATCAGCTCCGGAACGCGTTGTACCTCATCGATCACCAGCAGCCCATCCGGAAACTGGGTGACGAAGCCCACCGGGTCTGCGGACGCGAACCGCCGCACGTCCGAGTCGTCGAGAGTCGTGAGGTAGCTCGTGCGCCGCCCGGCGATCTGCTCGGCCAGCGTCGACTTCCCCACTTGCCGGGCACCCTGCAACACCACGACCCGTGTGTCACTCAGAGCTTCCTCTACTCGTGGGAGAAGCAGTCGCTCGATGACCCCACCGCCAGCCGTCATCGCCCGATGATATCGCAACTCGTCAGTTTCCCACCGAGTGCTCGTCATTTCCCCACCCGACGGTCGTCACCTGCCCACGCTGAGGTCGTCGTTCGCCCAGAGCTGGGGAGATCCCGGCGTGCGCCGGGATGACGTGCGATGTGGGTCATCCCGGGGACGTGATCCGGGATCTCGGTAGTCGGGGTGGCTGTCGGGCTGGGGAGATCCCGGCGTGCGCCGGGATGACGTGGAGACCAGATGACGTGGAGGCCAGATCACGCAGAAGGAAATGGCTACGGGTGTTCCTCGATGATCCGCTTCAGCAGCTCGGCGTCCGCGGGGATGTCGGTGACTTGCCGGGGCAGGTCCTCGATGCCGACGAAGGCCGCCGGGCGTTCGGGCTCGCGTCCCAGCGCTTCGACGATGGTGGCCGAGAACTTCACCGGTAGTGCGGTCTCGGTGACGATGATCGGGCCGGCGACCGCGTCGCGCAGGTCGTGGGCGACCTTGACGGCGTCCGCGGTGTGCGGGTCGATCACCACGCCGTCGGCGGTCTCGACCGCGCGGATGGTGGCCAGCCGGTCGGCGTGGGTCGAGGTGCCCGAGACGAAGCCGTAGCGCCGGCGAGCGTCGGCGAACTCCGGCGTCCCGGAGAGGTCGAAGAAGCCCTGCTCGCGCAGCACCGGTCCGAACAGCTCGGCGGTGCGGACGCCGTCGCGGCCCAGCAGGTCGTAGACGAAGCGCTCGAAGTTGCTGGCCTTGGAGATGTCCATGGACGGGCTGGAGGTCTCCTCGGCGCCGGAGCGCACCCGGTAGACACCGGTGCGGAAGAACTCGTCCAACACGTTGTTCTCGTTGGTGGCCAGGATCAGCGCGTCGATCGGCAGGCCCATCTCGCGGGCCACGTGGGCGGCGCAGATGTTGCCGAAATTGCCGGTCGGGACGGCGAACGACACCCGGGTGACGTCCTCGCCGGCGGCGTCCAGGGCGGTCGTCACGCGCAGGTAGGAAACGACGTAGTAGACGACCTGGGCGACCACCCGTCCCCAGTTGATCGAGTTCACCGCGCCCAGGTTGTGCGCTGCCTTGAACGCGGCGTCGCCCATCACCGCCTTGACCAGGTCCTGGCAGTCGTCGAAGACGCCCTCGACGGCCAGGTTGACGATGTGGGGGTCGTCCAGGCTGAACATCTGGGCCTGCTGGAACGGGCTCATCCGGCCTTGAGGGGAGAGCATGAACACGGTGATGCCACGGCGTCCGCGCATCGCGTACTCGGCGGCCGAGCCGGTGTCGCCCGAGGTGGCGCCGAGAATGGTCAGGGTCTCGTCGCGGCGGGCCAACTCGTACTCGAAGAGCTGGCCGAGCAGCTGCATGGCCATGTCCTTGAACGCCGCGGTCGGGCCCTCGGAGAGCTTCGCCAGCCAGACGCCGTCGGACAGTGGCTGCACCGGCACCACCGGGTCGCCGAACACCTCGGACGCGTAGGCGCGTTCGCAGATCGCCCGCAGGTCGGCGTCCGGAATGTCGTCGACGAACAGGTCGAGCACCTCGAACGCCACCGCGGCGTAGCCCTCGGTGGCCAGCAGCGTCCGCCAGTGCGCCAGGGTCTCGGCAGTCAGGCTCGGGTAGTGCTCCGGCAGGTAGAGGCCGCCGTCCGGGGCCAGGCCGTCGAGCAGGATGTCGCAGAACGGCAGGCCGGGAACGTTCGGGGTCGATCGGGTGGAGACGTAGCGCACCCGCCGAGCCTATCGGGCGCACCCCATCCCACCGCTCGCCTAACTATTTAGCGCTCGCTGAACTCAGCGAGCGCTAAATAGTTAGGCGAGCGATGGGATGGGGTGCGGGGGACTGGGTGGGTCCGCGAGGGGACGGGGCTACCGGCGGACCAGGCCGGTCTCGTAGGCGAGCAGCACCAGGCCGACCCGGTCGCGGCAGTGCAGCTTGGACAGCAGCCGTCCGATGTGGGTCTTCACGGTGCCTTCGGCCATGTACAGCCGGGACGCGATCTCGGAGTTGGTGGCGCCGGCGGCGATCTCGATCAGCACCTCGCGCTCCCGGTCGGTGAGCACGTCCAGCCGGCGGTCGGCACCCGGCGAGGTGGGCAGCGTGGGCACCACCTGGTCCAGCAGCCGGCGGGTCGCGGACGGCGCCATCACCGCCTCGCCGGCGGCCACGTTGCGGATCGCGTTGAGCAGGTCGGCCGGCCGGGCGTCCTTGAGCAGGAAGCCGGACGCCCCCGCCTTCAGCGCCGCGAACACGTACTCGTCCACGTCGAAGGTGGTCAGCACCAGCACCTTGGTGCCCAGCCCGGCGTGGATGATCTGCCGGGTCGCCTCCACCCCGTCCATCACCGGCATCCGGATGTCCATCAGCACCACGTCGGCCGGCTGCGCCAGGAGCCCCTGCACGGCGGCGGCGCCGTCCGGGGCCTCGCCGACCACGGCCAGGTCGTCCTCGGCCTCGATCAGCATGCGGAAGCCGCTGCGGACCAGCGCCTGGTCGTCGGCCAGGAACACCCGGATGGTGGGGCTCATCGATGGACTCCTTGTCGGGGTTGGACGGGCAGGACGGCGCGGACCACGAACCCGCCCAGCGCCAGCGGGTGGGCTTCCAGCCGGCCGTCCATCGAGGTGACCCGTTCGGCCATGCCGCGCAGCCCGTGGCCGGGGGTGGTGGTGACCTGCTCCGGGCCGGGGCCGTTGTCGACGATCTCGACCATGATCTCGGTGGCGCCGTAGGCGATGGTGACCACGGCGGTCGCGGTCGGGCCGGCGTGCTTGAGGAAATTGGTCAGGGCCTCCTGAACCACCCGGTAGATGGTCAGCTCCAGGGCCGGCGACACCCGCGGCGGATCGCCGTGCACCACCAGCGTGGCCCGGTCGGACGCCCGGTGCACCAGGTCGGGAATGTCGGCCAGCGACGGCGCCGGCTCCCAGTCCGCGCCCCGCCGTTCCGGCTCCGACCGCAGCACGCCGACGATCCGGCGCATCTCGCTGAGCGCCTCGCGTCCGGTGTCGGCGATGGTGTCCAGCGCGGCTGCGGCGGCGTCCGGACGCTTGGCGGCCAGGGCCCGACCGCCCTCGGCCTGGACGATCATCACCGACAGCGAATGCGCCACGATGTCGTGCAGTTCCCGGGCGATGGTGGCCCGGGCCCGCGACTCGGCCAGCCGGGCCTGCTGCTCCCGTTCGGCCAGCAGCAGTTGATAGCGTTCCTCGGCGGCCGCGATCCGGTCGGCGTGCGCCGCGGACGACTCCCGCACCCGGCGTCCGATCGCGTACGGGGTGACGATCAGGCCCAGGCAGACGAAGGCGGCCAGCACGAACAGCACGATCACCCGGGCGCTGATCCCGAAGCCCTCGGTCGCGGTCGCCCAGCGCAGCGGTCCGATCACCGACCCGAAGGCGCCGATCGCCACCACCGTCCGGGCCATCGGTCCGGGCACCCAGCGGGCCACCGAATAGGCGACGATCGGCAGCACCACCAGGGTCGGGGTGAAGGTGTTCACCACCACCACCTGGACGATGCCGGCCACGGTGCAGCCGGCCAGCATCAGCAGCGGCGAGTGCCGGCGCAGGATCAGCGGCGCCACCATCAGCGACAGGGTGGCCAGCAGCAGCATCCGGGGGATCGAGTTCCACGCCGAGTAGCTGGCGTAGGGCAGCACGGTGACCAGGAACATCGCCAGCGCGAGCATGCCGTCGAGCACCCAGTCGTGCCGGGTGGCACCGGGTGGGAAGAGCAGCTCGCGCAGGTCCATCGCCCCAAGACTAGGCGTTCGATTCCGCCTGGTTGCCCGGGGAATCTAGCCTGGTCCCATGCGTACCCGGAGCGATCGGCTGGTGGCCGTGGCGACACTGGGTGCTTTCGTCGTGGTGGCCGGGGTGCTCGGCCTGGTCTCGATCTACCTGGGCGCGGTCACCCAGGCCCTGTCCGGGGTGCAGCGCAGCGCGCCGCTGCCGGACTATCCGGGCCGGCCGGTGCTGGCCGCGGCCGAGGGTTCGCTGCCGGTGCGCTACCTGGTGTTGGTCAACGATCCGGACGCGGGCCTGGCCAGCGCCTACCTGGCTCAACTGGCCGGCGGACGCGATTCGCTGCACCTGATCGGGCTGCCCGCGAACCTGCTGGTCTCGGACGCCCGCGGCGCCGAATCGACCCTGGCCGACCGGGCCCGGGTCAGCGGCGCGGACGCCGTCCGCTCGGTGGAGAGCCTGCTCGGGCTGCGGATCGACCACCTGGTCACCGCCGAACTGACCGGCTTCGCCCCGGTGATCGACGTGATCGGCGGGGTCGACGTGGACAACCACACCGAGATGTCGGCGGAGGGATGGCACTTCCCGGCCGGCGAGCTGCGGTTGTCCAGCACCAACGCCGAGGTGTACCTGAGCTCCAGCAAGCAGCCGATGGCCCGGTTGCAGCGCACCGAGTCGGTGCTGGTCCAAGTGCTGCGCGGCATCACCGGCGGCGACTCGCTGACCAACCCGGCCAAGGTGGAGACCATCGGCACCGTGCTGCGCCGCTGCGTCACGGTGGACGCCGGGCTGACCGCCGGGGAGATCCGCCGGACCGCGCTGGACGTCCATCTCGGCTCGGACGCGATCAGCGGATTCCCGGTGCCGCTGGCCGGGGTCAGCGAACTGAACGGGCAGCCGGTGACCGTGGCCGACACCGCGGCTGTCGCCGAGTTGCGGACGGCGATGCAGAACGACGGGCTGGACGACTGGGCCGGCCGGCAGGCCGATCCGTGGAAGCCGCTGGCCACCCTGCCGCCGCGGTAGGGCCTTCTAGACTTCCCTGGTGAAGACTCTGCTGGGCCTCGCCGTGGTGCTGGTGGTGTTCGTGGGCCTGCTCCGGCCGCGCTGGCGGCGCCGGGCGCGGGTGGCGCAGACCTGGGCCGCCGAGACGGACCCGCTGTGACGGCGAACCCGGTGCCCGGGCACTCCTTCGACGTGCTGGTCGCGGGCATGGTGTTCGCCGACGTGGTGTTCACCGAGTTGCCGACCCCGCCGTCCCCCGGCACCGAGGTGTGGGCCGGCGGCATGGGCACCTCGCCGGGCGGCATCGCGAACCTGGCGGTGGCGTTGCGCAGGCTGGGCCTGCAGACCGGCCTGATCGCCGGCTTCGGCGACGACGGCTACGGACAGTGGTGCCGGCAGGTGCTCGCCGAGCAGGAGGGCATCGACACCTCCATGTCGCCCAGCTTCGACGGCTGGCACACCCCGGTGACGGTGTCGATGGCCTACGCCGGCGACCGGGCGATGGTGACCCACGGCCACGAGGCGCCGCTGACCCCGTCGCAGTTGCTGGCGCCCGGGGCGTCCGCCCGCGCGGTGATCGCCGAACTGGACGGCGACCCGTGGTGGCAGGGTTTGCGCAGGTCCGGGGCGCTGGTCTTCGCCGATGTCGGCTGGGACGGCACCGGCGCCTGGGACCCGTGCATTCTGGACCGGCTCGACGGCTGCCACTGCTTCATGCCCAACGACCGCGAGGCGATGGCCTACACCCGCGCCGGCACCTCGGAGGAGGCGCTGGAGCTGCTCGGCGAGCGGGTGCCGCTGGCGGTGGTCACCCTCGGCGCGCACGGCGCGATCGCGCTGGACTCGGGCACCGGGACGTGGGCCCGGGTGCCGGCGCTACCGGTGCGGGCGATCGACCCGACCGGCGCCGGCGACTGCTTCGGGGCGGCGCTGGTGGCCGGCACGCTGGCCGGCTGGC
>NZ_JASGDE010000211.1:0-30476 GCF_047607385.1 Micropruina sp. | reverse complement strand
GCCACACGGCAAGGGTGAAAACCCCACATCGACCGGCCGGGGATGTGGCTTTCGGTGAATTCCGGCCCCACGGCAGGGCCCTGGCCCTGCCACGCCGCCGGGCTCGGGCTCAGCCCTGCCGGAGGCCCTTGAGGATGCCGCGGACCAGCAGCACGAAAGTCACCACCCCGGCGACGGCGCCCCCCACCAACAGCACCCGCTCGGTGCGCAGCCGACCGTTCTCGTCGATCACCTGGGCCTTGGCGTTGGCGAACTCGGTCGCCGCGAAGCCACGGGCCTCGTCGATGCCGCGCTGCATGACCGCCTTCGGGTGCACCTCGTTGACCAGGCCGGCCACATTGCTCGCCAGCCGCTCGCGGGCAGCCGCGATCTCGGCTTCGATGTCCTGCTTGCTGCGGGTGGTGGTGTCGGCCACGGGACGTCCTTCTGCCTCGGTTGGGAACTCCACCCTATGCCTTCCCGCGACCGTGCCGGCACCCCCGGAAGTCTGAGCCGGCGGCCGGACCTGCCCACGTCCGACCCCGGTCGCTCCGTCGCCGGCGGCGGCACTCTAGAGTGAGGCCATGCCGAAGCTGTCTGTGGGCGACATCGCTCCCGCGTTCACCCTGCCCGACCCCGACGGGAACCCGGTCTCGCTGTCCGACTACGCCGGACACCGGGTGATCGTGTACTTCTACCCGGCCGCGATGACCCCGGGCTGCACCACCCAGGCGGTCGACTTCTCCGCCGCCCTTGGTGAGATCGCGGCCGCCGGCTTCGACGTGGTGGGCATCTCCCCGGACAGTGTCGAGAAGCTGGCCAAGTTCCGGCAGCAGCAGGACCTGGCCTTCCCGCTGCTCGCCGACCCGGAGAAGAAGGTGCTCACCGCCTACGCCGCCTTCGGCCGCAAGGTGCTCTACGGCAAGGAGATCGAGGGCGTGATCCGCTCCACCTTCGTGGTCAACGTGGACGATGACGGCGTCGGCCACATCGAGGTGGCCCAATACAACGTCAAGGCCACCGGCCATGTGGCCAAGCTGCGCCGCGATCTGAAAATTCCCTCGCTGGGCTGAGCCTTGTCAGCTCCGGCGATCCACCGCGATGTCGGCGATCAGCGCCGCCATCAGTTCGTTCGCCGCGCTGCGCAGCTTGGCGATGTCGACCGCCTCGTGTCGTTCGGCCACCGGCTTCTCGACCTCGTCCAGGATCGCCCGGCGCGGTGAGTGCGCCGCCGCCAGGGCGATCTGACGCCGGAGCTCGTCGCTCATCGACACCCCGGCCCCGTTGATCTGCTTGGTCAACTCGCAGGCGTACTTCTCCGAACGGGCGGCGATCTCCGCGTCGTCGGAGGTGAGCATCTCCGCCGTGCAGTGCAGCAGCGTGAGGCCCCAGGAGAAGTCCCCGCCGCCTAGTTCGGTGACGGCCTGCCGGGACAACGGCCGGTCCTCCCGCGCGGCGTTCTCGGCGACGATGGCCAGCTCCAGGCCGAGCAGTCGTTCCCGGGTCCGCTCCCCCGTGCCCGGCCCGGTCAGCACCGGCGCCACGTCCCCGGACTGCTGCGACATGGTGTCCAGCAGCTCGCGCCCGGCGTCCTCCGCGTTGCTGACCGTGTCGCGCAGTTCCATCGGCTTGATCAGCAGGGTGCAGACGAAGACCAGCGCCACGATCGGCAGGCAGACGATGAAGATCAGCCCGATCTGCTGGGCCAGTGCGATCCGGACCGCGGCGACCACCTCCAGCGGCAGCTGACCGATCACGGTCGGGTCGAGCACCGAGCCGGCGTTGATCGTGCCGTGCGGCATGGTCTGGGCCGCCGCCGGCGGCAGGTTGGCGAAGATCGCGGCGTCCAGGCCGCCGCTCAGCACCGTCCCGAAGACGGCGGTGCCGATGGTGGAGCCGACGTTGCGGAAGAACTGCAGGGCCGCGGTCGCAACCCCCAGGTCGCGCCGGGCTACCGCGTTCTGCACCACCAGCGTGTACTGCTGGGACAGCGCGCCCAGGCCGACGCCGATCAGTCCGACACCGGTGACGACCTCCCACACCGAGGAGGCGGCGGTGAGCCGGGAGAGCACCACGGCGCCCACCCCGAGCAGCACCGCGCCGACCAGCATGATCTCCTTGTAGCGGCCGGTCTTGGTGATCAGCAGGCCGGCGCCCATGCCGACGAAGACCAGGCCGAGCATCAGCGGCAGCGTGATCAGGCCGGAGGTGGACGCGTTCACCGCGAGCACGCCCTGGGCGTACACCGGCACGTAGATGATCGCGCCGAACATCACCATCGACATGCCGAAGGCGCCCAGGTTCGCAAAGGTGAAGATGGACGAGGCGAACAACTGCAGCGGCACCACCGGCTCGGGCACCCGCAACTCGACGATCACAAAGACCACCAGCAGCGCGACGCCGCCGATCAGCAGGCCCAGGATGATCGGCGAGTTCCACGGGTAGCTGGTGCCGCCCAGGGACGCCGCCAGCAGCGTCGCGGTGATGCCCAGCGACATGGTCACGATGCCCCAGTAGTCGATCACCGCCGGACGCGGTTCGTGGTCGAGCACCAGGAAGCGGGCGATCACGAACAACGCCACCAACCCGACCGGGATGGCGGTGAAGAACAGCCAACGCCAGCCCAGCGCGTCGGTGATCAGACCGCCGGCCAGCGGCCCGGCCACGCTGGTGACGCCGAACACCACACCCATGTAGCCCTGGTACTTGCCGCGCTGACGAGGGGGAATGATGTCACCGACGATGGTCTGGGAGAGCGGCATCAGGATGCCCATGCCAAGACCCTGGACGGCCCGGGCGGCCACCAGCCACCAGAACGTCTGCGCGGTGCCGGCCAACACCGAACCGGCGATGAAGATCGCCAGGCCACCCAGGTAGAACGGACGGCGTCCGAACAGGTCGGACAGCTTGCCGACGATCGGCACCGAGATGGCCGAGACCAGCATGGCGGCGGTCGCCACCCAGGAGTAGTGATCCATGCCGCCGAGTTCGGCGACGATGCGTGGCATCGCGGGACCGACGATGGTCTGCGAGATGGACGCCACCAGCATGCCGAGCAGCAGGCCGGTGAAGATGCGGCGAGACTGCGGTGTCAGCCGGAAGGGTTCGGGGGCGGTGTCGGTCACGAGGCGGCCTTCTTCTGCAATGAGTCGTTCAAATCGTGGAGTAGGTGGGCGAGCATCGTCCGGTCGGTTGCGGGCCAGTGCGCGACGGCGTCGGTCACCTGGGCCACCCGGCGTTGCTGTTCGGCCAGGAATTGCGCCCGGCCGGCGTCGGTGAGCTGCAGCTGCTGGGCGCGGCGGTCGTCCGGGTCGGTCTCCCGCAGCAGCAGCTCGCGGTCGACCAGGGCCGCCACCCGGCGGCTCAGCGTGGACGGGTCGAGGCCCTCGATGTGGGCCAGGTCGCCGGCCCGCATGGCACCCTCGCGGTACAGCCGGGCCAGGATCAGGTATTCCAGCCGGGCCAGCGTCGCGCCGCGCCGCTGATCGTTGGTGATCCGCCACAGCAGCGTGAACAGCCGTGTCAGCTCCTCCGATAGTTGCATGTAGCAATCATATAACTTTCAACGACGCCGCACCAGTGCCGCTTCGGGGCGAGTTCGGGTCAGGACGTCCAGACCGGGGACGATCCCGGCGCGCTGCCCACCTTCTTGCCGGTGGCCAGGTCGAAGATCATCGTCGTCGCGTGATCGGAGGCCCCCGAGTACAGGTCGGTCAGCGGCGCCTTGGAGTCGAGCACCACCGCCCAGGCGAACTGGCCGTTGGGCGATATCCCGCTGTTCAGCAGGTGCCCGTCCCCGTCCTTGATGGTGAGCAGCTCGGTGCTGCCGGTCCGGGTCCGATGGGTCAGCTGCGTGGAGACGCCGCCCTGTCCCTGGCCGCCGCGGAAGGTGTTGTACTCGACCAGGTAGTCGCCGACGGCGAGGAAGCTGCGGCGTCCGGCGAACGTCTTCTTGTCCGGATCGCGGGTGCTCTCCACCTCCGAGCTCAGCCCGGTGGCCAGGTCGAGCATCAGCTGCTTTCCGGAGCCCTCGGCCATCAGCAGCGAACTACCGGGCAGGAATCCGATCAGCTGCGCCAGGCTGCCCAGCGGCACCGGCGGTGTGCCGCCGTCCAGATAGATCAGGAAGGCCTGCTCCTGCGGGGTGGCCACGACGACCGCATTGGCTCCGGGGACGAACCGCCAGTCCTGCACCGAGAGCGCCGCCCCGCCGGCGGAGACCTCGACGGGCGGCGCGGCGGGGTTGCCCGCGTCCGCGATGAACAGGTTGCTGGAGTAGTTGCGCTGGCCGTCCTCGCCGGTGACCAGGAAGCCGAATTTGGAGCCGTCCGGCGCCGCCTCCAGGCCGGTCAGCAGGGACACCGCCGGCGCCGCGACCTCGACCCGGGAGCCGTCGCTCCGGCTGACCGCGACCAGGGCGGACGACTCGGTGTCCGGGTGGCTGATCGCGACCACCTGCTCGCGGGTCAGCACGTAGTCCTCGATGCCGGGCGCGGTGAGCAGGGTGCGTCGCTCACCGTGCGCCTCGCTGACCACGGTGTCGTCCAGGGCTCCGTCGCCGCGATGCGCGATCAGCGTGTAGAGGGTGGCCGGCGGGGTGCGGAACACGTGGTTCCAGTCGGAGACGGTGTTGGTGTACTGGCTGCGGACGCCGGCGACCGCCACCCGGTACTCGGTGTCGTAGGCCAGCGGCCAGGTGAACCGGACGGTGACCGTGCTGTCCCGGGTCTGCACGGTGAACGGCACCGCGGGCGTGACCGTCACCTGGCCGGCGTCCAGCGGCGCCAGCGGCAGGCGGCTCTTCAGCACCAGGCGCTCCCCCGCCGAGCCGACCGCCCGGTCGACCGCGATGCTGGCCGAGGCCAGGTCGGGCCGGCGCACCACGCCGGCGGCGCCGAGCCCGACCGCCAGCAGCGCCAGCACGGCGCACACGATCAGGCTGGAGCGCCAGAACCGGGCACTGTCCGCCCTTGTCGTCACGCGTTTCCCCTCAGTACTCGTACGGCGTGTCGGGAGCCGGGACGGGTTTGATCGCGGACGGCTGGACGACCAGCACGGCGCCGCCGGGGGCGTCCTCGATCGGCACCAGGCGTCCGGTCACCTCCAGCCAATGGTCGGGCTTGTACGACTTCGCCCATTCCGCCTTGACCACGGTCACCACGACCGGGCGGGCGTCCACCGTGCAGCAGGTCACCACGAACCGGCCCAGGTAGAACATGCCGTCCCGCTTGTCGTCGGTGGGCAGCACGAACCCGGTCAGCTTGACCTGCTGGCCGGAGTATTTCGCGACGCTGTCGGGATCGTTGACCAGCATCGCCCAGTCGCGCAGCTTGAAGGTGGCCGGATTGGCCCCGGCCAGGGCGGTGGTGTCGGCGTCGGTGCCGCTGTTCGGCGAGCGCTGCTGGGCGGACGCCGCGGTCAGCGTGGACGGCGGGACGATCAGCAGCGCCACCACCATGGCGGCGGCTGCCGCGACCGCGGCCCAGCTCCGGCCGCCGGCGGTGCTGCGTCCGCGAATCACCCAGGCGGCCACCGCCGCCACCGCGGCCAGCCCGGCCATCACGACGGTGAACAGGTTGTAGCGCGGGTGGATGTACAGGTTGAGCCGCCCGGTGACGCCGAGCCAGCAGATCGCGACGGCACCGATCAGGCCGAGCAGCAGGCCCCACGGGAACCCGCCCGGGGATTCCTGGTGGTCGTACGAGGCGTGGTCATGGTCATGCGACAAGGTTGAGCCCCAATCCGATCACGAGGGTGGACAGCCCGACCAGCCCGGTCAGCAGGGCCAGGGCGCGGGTGGTGAAGGTGGTGCGCAGCAGAGCCAGCATCTTGATGTCGATCATCGCCCCGAAGACCAGGAAGGCGACCACCGCGCCGGGCGCGAAGGCGGCGCTCAGCGAGAGGATGAAGAAGGCGTCCACGTTGGAGCAGACGGACACCACGAAGGCCAGCACCATCAGCACCCCGACCGAGACGACCGGGTTGCCGCCGATGGTGATCAGCCAGTCCCGCGGCACGCCGACCTGGATGGCGCCGGCCACGAAGGATCCGGCGACCAGGGCCGGGATCATCGCCGCGGTCTCGGTGGCGAAGGCGTCCGCGCTGCGCCGCCAGCGGCTCTGGGTCTCGCTGTGGTCGGCCTGACAGGCCGCCCGGAAGCCCGGGGTCAGCAGCCGGTCCGGGTCGGGATGCCGGGAGAACATCCAGCCGACCAGGTTGGCGATCAGGAAGGCGCCCAGCACGCGTCCCAGCAGCACGCCGTCGTTGAAGCCGAAGGCCTGGTAGGTGGTGACGATGGTGACCGGGTTGAGGATCGGGGCGGCCATCAGGAAGGTCAGCGACTCCCCCACGCCGAGGCCGCGCATCATCAACCCGCGGGCCATCGGCACGTTGCCGCATTCGCAGACGGGGAAGATCACCCCGAGCACCGACAGCACCATGCGCCGCAGCACCGGGTTGCGCGGCAGCCACTGCCAGACCCGGTCGGGAAGCCAGATCTGCACCGCGATCGAGATGCCGATGCCCAGGAAGACGAACGGCAGCGACTCGACCAGCACGCTGACCGACAGGGTGAAGAAGTCCCGTGCCGCGGTGGGCAGCCACTCCGTCCAGGACGGCTGGGCCAGCACCCGGAGGCCGACCAGCGCGGCGACCACGGCGACACCGATCAGGATCCGCAGCCAGACCTGCGCAGGCCCGGGACGCCGATCCGGTGGGACCTGGCGCTCTGTGGCGATCGTGAGCTCGGACGACACCGGGTCAGCGTAACCCAGCGGTGCCGTCCGGCCCCAAGCCCGCCTATGCCGACGGCTCCGCGCAGCCCGGCCGGACGGGGCGGGCTCAGTAGCATCGTCGCGACCGATCAGTAGGATCGTCGCGACCGAAAGGACGCCCCAATGCCGCTGCAACCCGTCTTCGTTCCCGACGCCGCCCGCTACGACGGCCGGATGCCCTACCGCCGCACCGGACGCAGCGGCCTGCTGCTGCCGGCCATCTCGCTCGGCCTGTGGCACAACTTCGGCGACGACGTGCCGTTCGACCGGCAACGCTCGATCCTGCGCCGGGCCTTCGATCTGGGCATCACCCACTTCGACCTGGCCAACAACTACGGCCCGCCGTACGGCTCGGCCGAGACCAATTTCGGACGCCACCTGCGTGAGGACTTCGCCCGCTACCGCGATGAGTTGGTCATCTCCAGCAAGGCCGGCTGGGATTTCTGGCCCGGCCCGTACGGCGACCTGGGCTCGCGCAAGTACCTGCTCGGCTCGCTGGACGCGTCCCTGCAGCGGATGGGGCTCGACTACGTCGACATCTTCTACCACCACCGTTTCGACCCGGACACCCCGCTGGAAGAGACCATGGGCGCGCTCGATTCGGCGGTGCGTTCAGGCAAGGCGCGCTACGTCGGCATCTCGTCCTATTCCGGCACCCGGACGCGCGAGGCGATCGCCATCCTGCGCGACCTGGGCACTCCCCTGCTGATCCACCAGCCGTCCTATTCGATGCTCAACCGGTGGGTCGAGGAGGAGCTGCTCGACGTGCTCGGCGAGGAGGGTGTGGGCTGCATCGCCTTCTCGCCGCTGGCCCAGGGCATGCTGACCGACAAGTACCTGGGCGGGATTCCGTCCGGCTCGCGGGCCTCGCAGGGCAAGTCGCTGTCGCCGGATCTGCTCACCGAGCAGAACCTGACCCACATCCGGGCGCTGAACGACCTGGCTCAGGCCCGTGGGCAGAGCCTGGCGCAGCTGGCGCTGGCCTGGATCCTGCGGGACGCCCGGGTCACCTCGGCGCTGATCGGGGCGTCCAGCGTCACCCAACTGGAGAACAGCGTGGGCGCGGTCGCCAACCTGGACTTCACCGAGGAGGAGCTGGACGCCCTCGACGCGCACGCCGTCGAGGGCGGGATCAACCTGTGGCGGGGCCCGAGCCGCGCCTGAGCAGGGCGTTCACCGGCTGCGTACCGAGACGAAGTCACGGGTCGAGGTGCCCAGGTAGCGGGTCGGCGTCCGCACCTGGTCGGGGGTCAGCTTCTTCGCCTTCAGGCCGCCGCGGTGGTCGTAGTAGACGTAGCTGGTCCAGTCGCGGTTGATGTCCAGCTGCATCGCCCGGACCGATCCGGCCTGTTGCAGCAGTTGGGCCAGGGTCTTCACCGACAGCGCATTGCCGTGCACGGTGACGATGTCGCCGTTGGCGGTGACGCCGACGCCGGAGCGCCAGACGTAGGTGGAGTCGCCGAGGGTCTTGCCGAAGGCGCCGCTGTCGGCGTGCCGCACCGCGTCGGTCACCTGTCCGGCGTCCACCAGCAGGGTCGGGTTCTGCCGGACGGCGGTCGGGCGCTGCGGCGTCGTGCGGTGCACTGGGTCGTCGGTCATGGCCACCTTCCACACGGTTGCCGGCGGCGGTGAGGCTGAAACCAGTTTCTGGTGGTTATCCGACCGGTGTCGGCTCGCTATCTCTGCTCGAACCACTTTCTGGTGGATGTGGGTAACCCCCAGGGGGTATCGGTAGCCACCAGAAACCGGTTCGAGCAGCCAACGGCGCCGGTACCGGTCGCCATAACCACCACAAACCGGTTCCAGCAGTTGATGCCCCGGTCAAGAACCGCTCGGCAGCCGCTGCACCAACGCCAACGAACCTACGAACGTGCCCGCTAGGCAGCGGCGATGAAGCGGCAATGAAGACCGCCGGCGGCGGGCCCGAACCCCACGCCGGGCTGTGCCATCACGCCTGCGGAACCGGTCGTGACCAGCGGTTATGGTCCGCGTTGGGAGATGAAGGGCGGATGAAGCAGACCCCTCGCCGGGGCGCCGGCGTCCGGAGAATCGGGTCAGACCTCTGCTGCGGAGCCGGGGCTCAGGGTCCGTGCGGGCAGGAGGGGGATGGGCTGCGTCGTGGTTCCACGCGATCGTCCTGGGGATCATCGAGGGGCTGACCGAGTTCCTGCCGGTTTCCAGCACCGGTCACATCACCATCGCCGAGCAACTGATCGGCTACCCGGTCTCCTCGCCGGCGATCACCGCATTCACCGCCGTCATCCAGCTCGGCTCGATCCTGGCCGCGGTGGTCTTCTTCGGCAGGGACATCCTGCGGATCGCCGGAGCCTGGATCCGTGGCATCGCCGACCCGAAGGCGCGGACGCTGCCGGACTACCGGATGGGTTGGAACGTCATCGTCGGCTCGATCCCGATCGCCGTGGTCGGACTGCTCGGCAAGGACCTGATCGAGGGCCCGCTGCGCAGCCTGTGGGTGGTGGTGGCCGGGCTGCTCGGCTGGAGCGCGGTGATGTGGCTCGCGGATCGCCGCACCGCCGTGCCGGGACGGGGTGAGGCGTCCATCAACCTGCTCGACGCCGTGGTCGTCGGCCTGGTCCAGTGCTGCTCGCTGGTCCCGGGCGTCTCCCGCTCGGGCGCCACCATCTCCGCCGGCCTACTGCGCGGCATCGATCGGCCCACCGCCACCCGGTTCAGCTTCTTCATGGGGATTCCGGCGCTGATCGCAGCGGGCGGGCTGGAGGCGGTGTCGCAGGCCGGCACAATCTCGGCCACCATCGGCTGGGGACCGGTGCTGATCGGCATCGTGGTGGCGTTCATCACCGGCTACGCCTCCATCGCCTGGCTGCTCCGGTTCGTCTCGCGGCACACCTTCACGGCCTTCATCGTCTACCGGATCGCCGCCGCCGGGGTGCTGGTCTGGCTGCTCTGCTCGGGCCTGGTCGCCGCCGGGTGAGGCGGCCCCTGTCGGCGGTCGGCGTCCCGCTGCTAGCGTGCGACACCTCGTCGCCCGGACCCACCGGGCGATCCAGTGATCGAGGAGTCGGGGATGAGTGATCTGAAGCGACGCAGCCTGCTGACCGGCATGGCCGGCGGGACCCTGGCGGCGATGGCAGCCGCCGCGCCGCGGGCGGACGCCGCCGCCAACGACGTGCAGAACATCTTCAGCGCGGCGGTGGCCTGGCGGCAGACGGCGGCCGAACGCGACATGCTGTACATCCAGGGGTTCCAGCTGGCGAAGGCGCGGCTCGACGCCGCGCTGGCCGGACGGCGTCCGCAGCATCGCGGCCGGCGGCGCCGGAAGCTCGCCTTCATCTCCGACGTCGACGACACCGTGCTGGACTCGAACAGCTACTGGGCGCTGCTGCTGGCGGCCGGCAAGCAGGCCTTCGACGACGCGCTCTGGGACGAGTGGGTGGCGGCGAACGGCCCGACTGCGACCCCGGGTGCGGTCGACTTCACCCACTACGCCAAGCGCCGCGGCGTCGAGGTGTTCTACGTGTCCAGCCGCGACCAGGGCGAGGACACCCAGAAGCTCGGCGTGGCCAACCTCAAGCACGCCGGGCTGGCGTTCGCCGACGACGCCCACGTGACGATGCTGCGCGAGTCGTCGAACAAGGAGCCGGCGCAGCAGGCCATCGCCGCCAAGTACGACGTCATCGCCTATCTGGGCGACAACCTGAACGACTTCCGCCGGCGCTACTACGTGAACTCGGTGACCGAGCGGAAGAAGCTGGCCATGGAGGACGCCCGGCACTTCGGCACCGACTACATCCTGTTCCCGAACAACACCGACGGGCATTGGCTGAAGGCGATCTTCGGTGACAGCGAGCCGCCGGACAGCGCCGAGTACCGGCTCCGGATGCTGCAGGCCGCGCTGGGGAAGGTGAACTGAGGCCGGCTCCGACTTTGGTCGATGACGGGAGCACGCTTGGACGGGCCCGAGCCAGTCCAAGACAATCCGACTGGTCTACGACTAGTCTGATTGCATGACCGCCGAGCACATCGGCGCCTACGAGGCCAAAACGCACCTGCCGCGCCTGCTGGACGAGGTCGCGCGCGGTGAATCGATCACGATCACCAAGCATGGCCGCGCGGTTGCCCGACTCGTCCCGGTGGCGCCTGACGCGGAGCGCCCGGGGGCCGTCATCGCGGCCCTCCGGGCGGCACGCGTGGGCGTCCGGCGCGGGGACGACTCAATCCGCGCCATGATCGACGAAGGACGGCGCTGACCGTGTTCGTGGTGGACGCCAGCGTGACGATGGCCTGGTGTTTCGAGGACGAAGCGACGGAGGCTACCGACGCCGTCCTCGACCGGCTCCAATGCGAACGGGCACGCGTCCCTGCCATCTGGCCGCTCGAGGTGGCGAACGTACTGCTGGTCGCCCAGCGCCGCGGACGCGCCAGCGAGGCCCAGGTCAGCCGGCTCGTGCGCCTGCTGGCCCAACTGCCCATCGATGTCGACGAGACCGGCACCGACCTGGTCGGACTCCTCGCCCTTGGCCGCACTCATCAACTGAGTTCGTACGACGCGTCCTACCTGCTACTGGCCGAGCGAACCGGACTCCCCCTGGCCACCCTCGACGAAAAGCTGAGCAGAGCTGCCACGAGCGCCGGTGTCCCGCTGCTGATTCCGGCGTCGTAGCCGACGACGCGAGGCACGTCCGCGTCGAGGACGATCCGCACTGGAGTCAGGCGATGCCGGAAGCTCGGTCGGCATGAAGCCAGGCGAGGAAGTCCTCAAGCTCATCGTCGGTCTCGAAGACTCCCGGCGCCGCCCAGTCGGCGCCGTCACCGATCGGCTTGGCGTCGCGGAAAAGCTCGTCGAGGTCAACCCGGCCGTTGCGCTCGGGGACGGGTAGTGGCTGTGGACTCGCGGACACCGTCACCACATCCTTACTCTCGATCGTGCTCCAAGTGTGGCATGCCTTGTCGCTGAGACGGACAACCTCACACCTGGGGAAGGCGAGCAGAGTTCCTGAATGTGTCTGAACGCATTCGGGAGGCGTCGTGAGGAGGGCTGAGGCTCGCATCGAGTCGGCGCGCAAGGCGCACCCGCACCACCAAGGCATCCGCGCCGGCGTGCAGGATCCACGCCAGGACCAGCGCTGCATCCTTGGTTCCCCCGAACCTGTGGATGAACGAAAGCCGTGTGGATAACGTCCGGATCACCCCTAGCCGGAGCCTCGTTCCCCCGTTTCCCCACTCGGGTGCCGGCTGACCTGCCGTCTCCTCGCCTGAGCCTGACTGGACGGCGGTTGTTGATTCCAAGCCACAGGGCAATCCGTCGAGATGCCCAGTACGGCACCGTCCAGATGCTCAGTAGGAAGCCGCGAAAGGGAGACCGTCTCACGCACCACCGGCACCTGGCTGGGTGCACTGTTCGAGTCGCTGGCCACGCAGTCGGTGCGGGTCCATGCCGAGGCGATGAGTGCCCGCGTGGGCCATCTGCGCACCAAGAACGGCGACCACGAGATCGATCTCATCGTGGAAACCAACGACACCCGCTGCACCGCCATCGAGGTGAAACTCGCCGACACCATCCACGACGCCGATGTACGCCATCTGCTGTGGCTGCGCGGCCGACTCGGCGATCGGCTCAGCGACTGCCGGATCCTCAACACCGGACCGCGGGCCTACCGACGACCCGATGGTGTCGCTGTCGTCCCCCTCGCCCTGCTCGGACAATAGCCGCCGGCCGGCCGGCCACAAGCCAACATCGGCCGGGGGCCAGCGCGCGGCGTGGGGCCGCCCACGGCGGCCCCACCAGGCGGTCATCTGACCCGAGTCGCGGATTGAGGCGTAGCGGTCTCCCGAGACGAAAGTGCTGAGGGATCTCGACTGTGGCGCCTGTTGACGGGCCCGAGGCCTACCGATTTGCTGGCCGAGCGAACCGGATTCCCCCTTACGCCGTTCGCCTGTCACGAAGCTGATCGCAGCCTCGGACGGCGCAATCTGGGCATGCAGGCGGGGCGGCAGCACTGCTTGGACAGCCGCGAAGACACATCGGTGTCGAGGACGATCCGTACTAGAGTCTGGGGAGGACGAGCAGAGCTAAACTGAATGCGTTCACTGAACGCATTCAGGAGGCATCGTGGGGAGAGCCGAGGCTCGCATCGAGTCGGCACGCAAGGTCGTGGCGGCGGCTGCCGACCTGTTCACCCGGCAGGGCTACGCGGCGACGACGGTCCCGCAGATCGCGGCGGCGGCAGGGGTGTCGGTGGGCACGGTGGCCAGTGTCGGGTCGAAGGATGCCCTGTTCCTGCGGGTCTGGGAGGAGGCCTCGACCGCCGCTTCGCTAGGGATGTTGGCGCAGGCGAGGCAGGCGTCCGGATCGGTGACCGACCGGGTGTGGAGCTACGTCGGCGCCTTGGTCGAGTCGTCGATCGCGATGCCGGACGCCCTGCGCGACTACTTCGTCGCCTATCTACGCGAGCGTGAGCACACCGAGAACCAGGCGCGGCTGACCGAGGTGGTGGGCGCGATCCGGGACCTGTTCCCCACCGACCGGGAACCACCGAACGCCTCGCCGGCCATGTTGGCGGCCTGGACGATCTGGCTGGCGTTCTCGTCGATCTGTTTCGGATTGGCAGCCGCGTCGATTCCGCCGGAGGAGGCACGTCGGTTGATGCGTGCGGTGGTCGAGGCGCAGTGCGCACCCTTCGAGGATTGAGGCGGACGATGTGAAGGTCACCCTGGTCAGTTACGGCAGTCTCGGCGACGACGTGCCGCTGGTCGCTTTGGCGCTCGGGCTCCGGGACGCGGGTCATCAGCCGGTGATCGTGGCGGAGCAGGGTGCACGGGCGCTGACCGCGGAGCACGCGCTGGAGTTCCACGCCCTGGCCGGGGACATCGCCGAGTTGATGCGTCCCGGGGCGCCCATTGCGCAGGCCGTCGAGGCCGGACGCCTGACGCTCGGCTCGTTCAAGAACTACCGGCGTGACGACCGGGCATGGCTGGAAACCATCGCAGCGGCGGCCGCCGGATCGGACGTGGTGGTGGGGATGCCGGTGGCCGGCTGCCACGCGCTCGCGGTCGCCGCCGATATCGGCGCCCGTCCGGTGATCGCGGAACTGCAGCCGCTGGCGCCGACCCGTGCGTTCGCACCGTCCGGGCTGGGCGACGTGCGCGTGCCTCGCGCGCTCAACCGGATGCTCGGAAGGGTGGTCGACCACGCCGGCTGGGCGATGATGGCGAGATCGGTCAACCGGGCTCGGCGCGAGCTGGGGCTCCCCAGGACTTCCAACCCGACGCGTGGCGCCCGCCGGCTCGGCGCCTGGTCACCGACCCTCGTTCCCCCGCCCGACGACTGGCCCGCGAACGTGTCGGTGACCGGGGCGTGGCGGCTGCCGGCTTCGGCGCGCTGGCGTCCGGACCCGGCACTGCAGGCGTTCCTGGACGCCGGCGAGCCGCCGGTCTACGTCGGGTTCGGCTCGATGCCAAGCTTCTCCGGAACGCGGCCGCTGATGGACGCCCTGCTCACCGGCCTGGCTGGCCGGCGGGTCATCCTTACGGGCAGCGCCGCCGAGCGGGTGGCGGCGTCCGAGGACGTGTTCGTCACCGGTTTCGTGCCGCACGACTGGCTGTTCCCTCGCTGCGCCGCGATCGTGCACCACTGCGGAGCGGGCACCACCCACGCCGCGCTGGCGTCCGGGACACCCTCGATCCCGGTTCCATTCACCCTGGACCAACCGTTCTGGGCACGCCGGCTGCACGACCTCGGCGTCGCGTCCCCGCCGCTTGACCCTCGGCGTCCCGATCCGGACGCCGTCCGCGCTGCGCTGGCCCACGTCCGAACCGACCGGGTGCGCGAACGAGCTGCTGACCTCGGACGGCAGGTGGCTGCCGAGGACGGCGTCCGAGCGGCGGTTTCCGCCCTCGAAGACCTGTCCGGGTGAGACCAACAGCCCGTCCAACGCCTACGGCTGATTCCGACAACTCTGTACGGCCGACTTCAAGCTACAACGTGCGCGCGCTGATCCTCGCAGCATCGGTTCAGGAGTGCGTAGGCAATAGCATCAGTCGTCAACGTCGCCGTTCTCAAGTGCCTCGGCGGATGTCACCACGATCCCACGGCGGGCCAGTCGTTCTTGTGCGTCGCGGACGATCTGGCGGAGCTTGGACTCAAGCTCAGCCTTCGGCGGCAGGGTCGTCCAGTACTCCACCACGGCGATGCCATCCTTATGCAACTCAAGGAACTCGACCTCTTCGCGATCTGCTTCCGAGCACAGGATCAACCCAACGGGCGCCTCCTCTCCAGGCTCACGCTCGTGAGCATCGAGCCACTTAAGATAGGCCTCCATCTGCCCCACATGCGCAGGTCGGAATGCGCCGAGCTTGAGTTCGACCGCCACCAGCCGCCGCAGCGGACGACTGAAGAACAGCAGGTCCAGCCGGTACTCCCTAGCACCGACTGCCATCCGCTTCTGGCTGGCAACGAATGTGAACCCAGGCCCCACTTCCATCAGGAAAGCCCGCATGTCACTCAGGATCGCGGCTTCGAGGTCCTTCTCCAGGTAGCTGTCGTGCAGGCCCAGCATGTCGAGGAACACCGGATCAGTGAACGTGTCGCGTGGAACGGCCGAGCCTTCAGGGATCTGACTGTTGGCGATCTCGCGTCGCTCCCAGGCCTTCCGGGCGATCGCCTGGCGAAGTTCGCGGACCCCCAGATGCTTCAAGGTTGCCTGCTCGATGTAGAACCTGCGAGCCTCGTCGGATCGGAGCGGCAGCAACTCCTTGAGGTGACTCCAACTCAATTGCCGCGACACCGTAGCGACAGTCTCAAAGTCCGGGAACTCTTCCGCGAACTGGACCATGCGACGAAGAGACGCCGCCTCGAACCCACGACCGAAGCGGGCGGTCAATTGTCGCGACAGCGTAGCGACAATCTGTTTGCCATAGTCAGCCCGCTGTTGGCGAAGCAAGTTCACCGAGATCGCCCGCCCGATCAACCAGTACGTCAGTGTCAGCGCCGTGTTCGCCTGGACGGACGCGATTCGACGACCCCGCTCTACCAAGCCGGCGATGTAGGCAAGCAAGGCGTCCTGGTCGTCAGGGACATCGTCGGTGGGCACCAGATCTGCCATGCCCGGCTCCTCCTTCAGGTGCGCGACTGCTACCGATCAGCAACAGCCGACGATGGTGCGAGCCCGCCGCGCCCAACTCAGGCGACTTCCCCACCGATGATTCGATCATACGTTCGTCCATGAAGTTCCAGCGAGTCAGCAGACCCGGCAAGTCCCGCGAGAGGTTCTGGTCGATCAGGAGCCTCAAGCGAGTGGAACCTGGCGCTCATTCAGAGCCGCTGCCGCGAACTGCAGAGCCTGCTTGAGATCCTCGGCTTCGCGTTCGGGGAAGTCGTGGAGAATCTACTCGGCGGTTCGACCGTCCGCGACCATGTTGACGATCGTCGCGACCGGCATACGCAGGTCACGGATGATGGGAACCCCGCCCATCTTCCGCGGATCGACCTGGATTCGCTCGAACGCCATTACCTGAGCCTACGACCCCCCATGCGGCCCGACGAGGGGGTAGGTCGGCTGGTGCCGGAGAAGGGACTTGAACCCTCACGCCCGAAGGCACAGGAACCTAAATCCTGCGTGTCTGCCAATTTCACCACTCCGGCGCGCCGCCGGGTAGGCGGCACGCTCAGTGTAGAGGGCTCGGTCCCGCCCGCTGTCCGCTCGCCTGATCGCTGGGCGCCCGCGTGAGGCCGCCGTCACCAGCCAAGGACGCCGTAGGGTGCATGCAAGGAGGTGACTCATGACAGCGCCAGCGAACCGCGAGCTAGTGGTGGAGTCCCTGCAGCGCGAGTGGTCCCGATTTTGTCAACCGCTCCCTCCGCCCGTAACGGTCATTGACGCCCATGTGGGCGCTGATGCCGATGGTGATCCCATCTTCCAGGTCGTTTACCGCCTGCTTGGGTCGTCCGAAGTGCTCGGGGCGCAAGTTGCGATCGTGGATGATCCTGACCACCTTTCGCGGTTCTTCGAGCAGATTCTCTTCGAGCTGTTCGATGAGCCCAACGACACCAGTGCGGGTCTGTGCCTGGACGGCGTGCGGTGGTGGAAACCCCGAGGTCTCCGCCCCGATCAACTCTTCGCCAGCAACGACACCCGAGTCTCGATGCCCCACCCAATGCTGTAACGCGGCGCACGATCGGCTGCCCCCGAGCCCTTGGTCATGCGGGTCATCGATGCGGGCGGCGCTCAGTCGCCGGCGGGACGCAGCGCGGGGTCGTCGACGGCGAAGGTGCGGACGGGTCCGGGGCCGGTGTGCGCAGTCTCGAAGCGGACGGTGACCCGGCCCAGTCCTGATCCCCAGACCCAGCCCGGTCCGTGGTCGTCGTGGACGACGTCCGCACCGGGGCGGTAGGCGGCGGCGCGGGTATCGACAAGCTCGACCGACGGTCCGACCGGCTCGGCCGACGGTGCGGCGGGGGTCTCGACAGGCTCGACCAGCGAAGTAGAGGTCTCGATCAGCGACGGCTCGAACAGGGCTTCTTGGGCGATCTCGGTGAGGCCGGCGACACCGACGCCGAGCAGCCGGAGGCCGCGGGGGACGTCCACGGCTTCGAGCAGGGCGCGGGCGACGGTGGTGATCACCTCGGGGTCGTCGGTGGCGCCGTCCAGGGTGCGGGAGCGGGACAGCGTGGCGAAGTCCGGGTAGCGGGCCTTGATGGTGATGGTGCGGGCGAACAGGTGCGCGGTGGAGAGCCGTCGCGCGACGGTGCCGGCGTCCCGGGCGATGATGGCGTCCAGCTGGGCGCGGTCGGTGACGTCGGTCTCGAAGGTGTCCTCCACCGAGATCGACTTGGTCTCCCGGTCGGGCTCCACGCCACGGTCGTCGCGGGCGAAGGCGAGCGCGCCGATCCACTCCCCCTGTGCCCGGCCCAGTTCACGCAGCAGTTCCCGGGCCGAGAGCCGCTGCAGGTCGGCGACGGTGCTGACGCCGAGCCGGGCCAGCTTCTCCATGGTGACCGGGCCGACCCCCGGGATGGCCCGGGCCGGCAGTGGCGCGATGGTCTCCACCTCGGTTCCGGGCGCGACCAGCCGGACGCCGTCCGGCTTGGCGAGTTCGCTGGCCACCTTGGCGATGAACTTCGACGATCCAATGCCGACCGAGCCGGTCAACCCGCCGGTGGCCTCGGTCAGCCGGGCGCGCAACTCGGTCACCTCGGCGAGTATCGCCTCCGGTTCCAGCGACCGCTCCCCCACCGCCAGGTCCACGAACGCCTCGTCCAGGCTGAGCGGCTCCACCAGCGGCGACAGCTCCCGCAGCAGCCCCATCACGATCCCGGACGCCTCGCGATACGCCCCGAACCGGCCGGACAGGAACGCCGCGTGCGGGCAACGCCGGCGCGCTTCGTGCATCGGCATCGCCGAATGCACCCCGAACACCCGGGCTTCGTAGGACGCCGTGGCGACCACTCCGCGCTGCCCGACGCCACCGACGATCACCGGCTTTCCGCGCAGCGACGGCTTGTCCCGCTGCTCGACGGCGGCGAAGAAGGCGTCCAGGTCGAGGTGCAGGACCGACGCGGTGGTGCGCACGCCCTACCCGGCAGTCAGCGGCTCGGCACGCCGCAGGTAGCGGACGAAGGCGAAGCCGTCGCGCTGTTCACGGCTGACCTCCTGCCATTGCCGGGGATCGACCTCCGGGAAGAACACGGTGCCGTCCGCCGCGGCGTCCACCTCGGTCAGGTCGAGTTCGGTGAGCTCGGGCCAGGCCTGGCGGTAGATGGTGCCGCCGCCGGCGACGTAGATCTCGTCGTCCAGGGAGCGGGCCAGGTCCAGCGCCTCGCCCAGCGAGGCGACCGCATAGCCGACCGCGCGTCCGTCGCTGGGCAGTTCGATGCGCGCCGGGTCACTGGTCACGACGATGGTGGTGCGTCCGGGCAGCCAGCGGGCGATGGCGTCGTGGGTGCCGCGGCCCATGATCATCGGGTGGCCGTGGGTGACCCGCTTGTACCGCGCCCAGTCCTCGGCGATCTCGAAGGGCTGGCTCTTGCCGTCGCCGATCACACCGTTGGAGCCGACGATCGCGATGCCAATGATCCGCACCCGCCGAGCTTACCGACCTTCGTTGGTCGAGCTTGTCGAGACCTTTGGATTTCGACAAGCTCAATCAACGGGGTTTCGACAAGCTCAACCAGCGAACGATTCGTGCAGCAGCTGATGAATCACCCCGTGCACCCGGACGTCCCGCAGCGGTCGGAAATGACCGGACGCCTCCAGGGTCACGTTGCGGGCGCCCTCCAGCCTGCTGCCTTCGGGGATCACCTGGTCGTGGGTGGGCTGCAGCGAGATGATCCGGGCGTTCACCTCCAGTTGTGCAGCCAGCTCGGTGATGGCCGGCCCGCGCGGCGCGAAGACGCCCAGCGGGGTGCGTCCGAAGATCGGCCAGGACAGCGACGAGCCGCCGAACGGCGTGCTCAGCGCCACCATGCCGCGCACCCGCTCGGCGACCGCCGGGTCGAGCATCACCAGCTTGCCGATCAGTCCGCCCTTGGAGTGGGCGACCAGCATGGTCCCCTGCAGTCCGTGCGCGATCAGGTAGTCGGCGACGATCCGTTCGGCGTCCGGCAAGGGCGAACCGTTGGCGCCCAGCGCCGGGATCAGGTGCACCGGATGCCCCGCCGCGTTCAGCGACCGGGCCAGCGGCACCAGGTAGGGCCAGCGTTCCCAGATGCCCGGCAGCAGCACCACCGGGGTGTGGTGGGCCGGGTCCGGGCCGGCCTGAGTGAAGGCGTCCGGGGCGCCGGAGCGGCTGAGGGCGCGCAGCCACCAGCCGATGCCGTAGGCCCAGTCGGCCAGCCCACCGAACAGTCGGCTCATCCGGTGCCGATGCCGGCGAGGCCGAGGAGCTCGTCGGCCAACTCCTGGTAGCTGTCGTGCACCAGCCCGTGCGCGGTGCCCGGAATGGTGATCGCCTGCGCCCCGGCCACCAGCGCGGCCAACTGCTCGCGCCACTCCGGCGGGCTGACCAGGTCGTGCTCGCCGCTGACCAGCAGCAGCCGGGCCTTGGTCAGCGGCAGCCGCTGCTCGATCGGGTAGGCGATCACCTTCGGCATGGTGTCGCCGATCCAGCGGGCCCCGGCCCTCAGGTAGGCGCCGAAAGCGGTCACGGTGTTGCCCGGCGGCTCGTACACCGACGCCCCGAGGAAGCGCCGGACGACCGGAAGCAGCGACCGTTCGCCGGCCACCACGACCGGTCCGGCCAGCATCGCCGCACTGCTGTAGGACGGGTACTGGGCGAGGATCTCGGCCACCACCTGGGCGCCCATCGAGTGCCCGACCAGCAGCGGATCGACCACCTCCAGGTCGTCCAGCGCCCGCTTGGTAACGTCGGCGAAGTCCACGATCGACATCCGGTGCCGAGGCTTGGGCAGGTCGTGGAAACCGGGCAGGTCGAACAGCAGCACCCGTCCGTACGGCGACAGCTCGTCCGCCAGCGGGACGAAGAACCGCGACGAAATCCCTAGCCCGTGCACCAGCACGAAGGTGGTGACGTCGGACGACTCGGCCAGTTCGGGCCGCATCGTCCACTCCTCGTAGACCCGGACCCGGGCGTCGCCGTACTGGAACTCGTGCACGGTGAGCCGCTCCAGGCCGGACTTGCGCCGGCCGAGCAGGAAGCGTCGTCGGGCCATCGGAATCAGACCGCGATCGGTGCCTTGATGCCCGGATGCGGGTCGTAGCCGAGCACCTCGATGTCGGCCAGGGTGAAGGCGTCGATCGCGGTGACCCCCGGGTTGAGCCGCAGCGTGGGCAGCGGACGCGGCGCGCGGCTCAGTTGCAGATCGGCCTGCTCCAGGTGGTTCAGGTAGAGGTGCGCATCGCCGAAGGTGTGCACGAAGTCGCCCACCTCGAGACCGGTCACCTGCGCCACCATGTGGGTGAGCAGCGCGTACGAGGCGATGTTGAACGGCACCCCGAGGAAGATGTCGGCCGAGCGCTGGTACAGCTGGCAGGAGAGCCGTCCGTCGGCGACGTAGAACTGGAACAGCGCGTGGCACGGCGGCAGCGCCATCGCGTCCACGTCGGCCACGTTCCAGGCCGAGACGATGTGCCGGCGGGAGTCCGGATTGGCCTTGATCGATGCGATCACGTTGGCCAGCTGGTCGATGTGGCGTCCGTTCGGGGTGGGCCAGGACCGCCACTGGTGGCCGTAGACCGGGCCCAGGTCGCCGTTGGCGTCCGCCCACTCGTCCCAGATGGTGATGCCGTTGGCGTGCAGCCAGGCCAGGTTGGTGTCGCCGCGCAGGAACCACAGCAACTCGCCGAACACCGACCGGGTGTGCACCCGCTTGGTGGTGAGCAGCGGAAAGCCCTCGCGCAGGTCGAAACGCAGCTGGTGACCGAAGATGCTGCGGGTGCCGGTACCGGTGCGGTCGCCCTTGACGGTTCCGGTGTCGCGGACCAGCCGGAGCAGATCCAGGTACTGCTGCATCGTTACCTCTCTTCGCGTTCGATGAGCCAGTCCAGCATGGCCCGGACGGCCTTGCCGCGGTGGCTGATCGCGTCCTTCTCGGCCGGCGACAGTTCGGCGTTGGTGCGGGTGTGTCCGTCGGCCACGAAGATCGGATCGTAACCGAAGCCGTTGCCGCCCCGGGGCTCCGACACCAGGGTGCCCTCCATGGTCTCGCGCAGCACGTGCTCGGTGCCGTCGGGAGCGACGTAGGCGACGGCGCAGACGAAGCGGGCCGTGCGCTCGGCCGGGTCGGTGTCGGCCAGCTGGGCGATCAGCAGGTCGAGGTTGGCCTGATCGGTGGCACCTGCGCCGGCCCAGCGGGCGGAGCGGACGCCGGGCATGCCGTTCAGCAGGTCGACCGCGATGCCGGAGTCGTCGGCCAGCGCCGGCAGCCCGGTGGCGGCCACGCAGGCCCGGGCCTTGAGCAGCGCGTTGCCCTCGAAGCTGCGTTCGGTCTCGGCCGGCTCGGGATAGCTCCGGACGTCGTCCAGGCCGACGATCTCGAACGGCAGATTCCGGTCGGCGGCGAGCCGCCGCAGCTCGGCCAACTTCTTGGCATTATGCGTAGCCAGGACGACCTTCGTCGGTTCGGTACTCATTGAGCCAGGGCCCGCTGCTGCAGCCGGGTGAGTTCGGCGGTCCCGGCCACCCCCAGGTCGAGCAGGGTGTCCAGCATGGCGCGGTCGAACGGCATGCCCTCGGCGGTGCCCTGCACCTCGATGAAGGCGCCGTCGCCGGTGGTGACCACGTTCAGGTCGACCTCGGCGGCGGAGTCCTCGACGTAGGCCAGGTCGAGCAGCGCGGTGTCCTTCACCACACCGACCGACACCGCGGCCACCGAACCGGTCAGCGGCTCGCCGGCCAGCGCCTTGCGCTCGCGCAGCCAGGCGACGGCGTCGGCGAGCGCCACGTAGGCTCCGGTGATCGCGGCGGTACGGGTGCCGCCGTCGGCCTGCAGCACGTCGCAGTCGAGCACGATGGTGTTCTCACCGAGGGCCTTGTAGTCGATCACGGCCCGCAACGAGCGTCCGATCAGCCGGGAGATCTCGTGGGTACGGCCGCCGATCTTGCCCTTCACCGACTCCCGGTCGCTGCGGCTGTGGGTGGCCCGCGGCAGCATCGCGTACTCGCTGGTCACCCAGCCCAGGCCGGAGCCCTGGCGCCAGCGCGGCACCCCCTGGGTGACGGACGCCGCCACCAGCACCCGGGTGCGTCCGAACTCGACCAGCACCGACCCCTCGGCGTGATCGAGCCAGTTGCGGGTGATGGTCACGGGGCGCAGCTGGTCGGAGAGGCGTCCGTCGGTGCGGGTGTAGGTCATGGGACCATCCCATCCGGCGACCGGGACGGTGTCAAAGTCGCCGTAGGGTGCAGCTGTGCCGGATGACGTGCTGGAACTCGCCCGGGTGACCAAGCGGTACCGCCGCGGCGGGCCGACGGTGCTGGACGAGGTGTCGCTGCGGTTACGGCGCGGCGAACTGGCCGAACTGCGCGGTCACAACGGATCCGGCAAGTCCACGCTGCTGCGGGTCGCCTGCGGATTCAGCCAGCCCTCGGGTGGTCGGGTGGTGCGCAGCTCTGCAGGGTTCGGGTTCGTCCCCGACCGGGTGGCGCCGCCGGGCCGGATGACCGGACGCAGCTACCTGACGCACCTGGGCTCGATGGCCGGCATGGAACGACATCAGATCGCGGTGGCAGCCGAGTCCGTGACCGCGCGGCTGGGCCTCGACCCAGGCCTGGACGCCCCGCTCGGCACCCTGTCCCGCGGCAATCTCCGCAAGGTGCTGCTGACCCAATGTCTGATCCGGCCGGTGCACCTGATGGTGCTGGACGAACCATTCATCGCCCTGGACGCCGACGCCTCCGACGCGCTCACCGAGCTGATCCTGGAACGGGCGGACGCCGGTGTCACCTTCCTGATCGCCACCCACGGGTCCGGCCTGCCTGGCGTCCGCTGGGTGCTGAGCCAAGGACGCCTGCTTCTGGATGATGACCCGGAAGAGGCGTCCGACGAGGGGTTCCTGGTGGATCTGGACGTCCCGGCAAGCTCCCGTGCGGGCGAGCCACTGCCCGGCGGCGGCGTCCGGTATCGGCTGCCCGCGGACGAGTTGGAGACCTTCCTGGTGCGGGCCATCGCGGACGGCGCGCACGTCCGACGGGTGCAGCCGGAGCCTCGCCGATGAAAAACCTGACTGCCACCGTCCGGTACCTGGGTGCGTTGCTGCTGAGCACACAGCGCTGGGCTCCGCCGGCGATCATCCTGGTCGGTCTCATCGCCTGGATCTGGGCGACGCCGCCACTGGGCATCGACACCGTCCGGGTGATCCTGCCGGTGCTGTTCGCGCTGGCGTCCTGGGTGGGACATGTCCTGCGGACCATTGAGGACGCCGGCGAGCAGCAGATCAGTGTCAGCTGTCTCGGCTCGGCGACCCGGTTGATGCTGACCGAATGGGCGCTGGCTACGGTGCTCGCCGCCGTCGTGCCCGCGCTGCTGGTGACCGGTATCGCCTGCTACGGCCTCGCCGTCCCAACCCAGGCGGTGTTCAGCGGCGCCCAGACCCTGGCGTCTCTGCTGGCGATCGTCTGCGTCGCTTCCACCGGCTCGGCGCTCGGCACGGTGACAGCGCTGGCGGTACCGAGCCGTCCGGGATGGGCGGCGGGACTGCTGATCCTGATCGGACTGTTGCAGGCAAGCCCGTGGCTGGCCCCGACCAGCCAGCTGGCGAACGCACTGCCGGTGGCGAAAGGCGCGCTCGGTCTCGACCTGCTGCTCGGAATCGGGCTCGCCGTCGTGATCACCGGCGGACTGCTGTTCACCGTCGGCCGGCTGTGCCGATGGATCGGTATTCGCTAACGGCTGAGTGACCGTTGGAACGGTTCTCGGTCACTTTCGGTTACGTTTCCGTAGGTGTTGTCCGAGTGTTGTCAGTTCTCCTGCCGTGCTGTTTTTGTCGGTGGCGTCAGGTAGCTTGTCGGTATGGCAATCCAGGCGATAGAACAGGTCACACCGGCAGCGGTGTTGGCCGAATTGTCTGCCTGCGACGAGACCGAGCGAGCCGTTTCCGCACGCCGGATGGAATTGGCGGTGATCTGGGCCGGACTGTATCCAGGAATCAGCGAGCAGCCGTACGACAAAATCGTGGACTCGTTGATCGACGAGGCGACGGGTGTGACGGTCGCGGCGATCGCCGAGTTCGCCGCCACCCACGGCGTCTCCACCAATGCGGGTCGGCAGTTGATCGGTGACGCCATCGAACTGCATGATCGGTTGCCGCGCTGCTGGCAGCAGATGATCGGTTTGCGGCTGCCGGCGTGGAAAGCGCGGCTGCTCGCCCAAACCGTCCGCTACCGGGGTGATGCGACGGTCGCCTGGATCGACGCCCAGGCTGCCGTGCTGGGGAACAGGCTGGGCGTCCGTACGATCAAGAGACTCGCCCTGCTGGCCCAGGCCAGGTTCGAACCCGACACGCTCACCGACCCGGTCCAGAAACGGTGGGTGCGGATCGGTGCCGACACCGAGAGTCCGGACGGACGTAGCTGGCTGGATGGATGCCTGGACACCCCCGACGCACTCGACCTGGACGCCGCGCTCCGGCTCATCGCCGCCGACCTCGCGGCCGAGGACGACGAAACGGATCTGGATGCCCGCCGGGCGCACGCGTTGGGCGTCATGGCCCGCCGCACCCTCGGACAACCCGAACTACCCGCCAGCACCGACGCAGCCATGGACGCTGGAGAGAACGACGCCGCACGGACCGATAGCGAGCGTGGCAACAGCAGCGGGCCGACCTCTCCCACGCCGGCCCGTCGGACGCCGTCGACCGGCACAGCCGCGCCCAGTGCACCGGTCACCGGGCATGGAGCGTTTCACCGGGCGGGGCGTCCGGTGATGATCTACCTCCACCTCGACGCTGCCCAACTCACCGACGACTGCCGCGGCTTGGCCGAGGTCGGCACCACCAGCCAACTGGTCACCGTGGACCAGATCCGCCGCTGGTGTAACGCCGCCGGAACTATCACCATCCGGCCCGTCATCGACCTCAACCACACCCGCACCACCCCGAGTTATCGACCCACCGAGATCATGCGCGAACAGATCGCGTTACGCGACCGCGCCTGCGTATTTCCGCATTGCACCCGCATCGCACACCCAATCCGGCAACCCAGAACCGGTGAGTACAGTCATGACGCCGATCACATCACACCCTACGATTCCGGCGGTCACACCTCCACCGACAATCTGGCCTGCTTGTGTCGATTGCATCATCTGCTGAAAACGCATACCGGTTGGCGATACGACATGATCGGGCCGGGCGAATACCTCTGGACCTCACCCCTCGGCCACCACTACCTACGCACCACAGGCAGCATGAAATGTCGTGTCGATGAAGGCGACCGCCGTCAGTGGAGCCCCGAGGTCACCACCGGCTCGACCCGGACCTCGAAGCTCACCGAGTTGGCGATGAAGCACCATTCGTGCGCTTCATGGTGCGCGGCGAGCGCCGCGTCCACCATGGACGCGTCCCGCACCGTGACATGAGGGCGCAGCACCACCTCGCGGAAGGCGCCGCCGTTGCCTCGGGTGACCATCACCCCGGACGCGGAATCGACGTAGTCGGTGACCACCACGCCGCGGGTGACGCAGGCGTGCAGGTAGGACAGCAGGTGGCACTGCGACAGCGCGGCGAGCAGCAGATCCTCCGGGTTCCAGCGGGCCGGATCGCCCCGGAACGGACGGTCGGCCGAGCCCAGCAGCACCGGCTTGCCGTCCACCTCAACGGTCACCGCGCGGTCGTAGTCGCGGTAGCCGGTGGTGCCCGTCCCCCGGTTGCCGGTCCAGCTGGTCCTCAACGCGTAGTGGTGCTCTCCGGTCATGAACCCAGCCTGGCACGAGTGCACGGCGGCACTAGAGTCGGACGTCGTGAGCGACAGCGACGGCCCGATCGGCATCTTCGATTCCGGCTTCGGCGGCCTCACCGTGGCCCGCTCCGTGGTCGACCAGATGCCCAACGAGGACGTCGTATACCTGGGCGACACCGCCCGCGCCCCCTACGGCACCAAGAGCCTGCCCGAGGTGCGCGAGTTCGCCCTGGAATGCCTCGACCGGCTCGTCGAACGCGACGTGAAAGCCCTGGTCATCGCCTGCAACTCGGCCTCGTCGGCGGTGCTGCGGGACGCCCGCGAACGCTACAGCGTCCCGGTGGTGGACGTGGTGCTGCCGGCCGCCCGCCGCGCCGTCCGGGTCAGCCGCAGCGGCCGGATCGGAGTGATCTGCACCAGCGCCACCGCCCACTCCCGCTCCTACGACGACGCCCTGGCCGCGGTGCCGGACGTCGAACTGTTCACCTCGGCGTGCCCGCTGTTCGTCGACTTCGTCGAGGCCGGCGTCACCGGCGGACCCGACCTGGAAGCCATCGCTCACGACTACCTGGAGCCGCTGCGGCTGGCCGAGATCGACACCCTGATCCTGGGCTGCACCCACTACCCACTGCTCACCGGCGTGATCAACTACGTGCTCGGCGACACCGTCACCCTGGTCTCCTCGGCCGAGGAATGCGCCAAGGCCACCTGGACCACGCTGAACGAACTGGGGCTGCTCAACCACACCCCGCGGGAGGCGTCCCGGCGCTTCCTGACCACCGGCAACCCGGAGAAGTTCCAGGGCATCGGCAGCCGGCTGATGGGCGGCTTCGTCCACGAGGTCGGCGCCATCTGGTGATCGCCGGCTACGGCAGCGTGCCTCGCGGCACGATCCAGCGCGCGTCCAGTTCGCTCGCCACCCGGGCCAGTTGCTCGAAGTCGGCGTCGTAGTGGAGGACGGCGACCGGACGGTCCAGCGCGGTCGCGTAGTGGATCGCGGTGGCCGCGATCTGCAGGTCGCTGACTCCGACCGCCCGGCCTTGGCCGGCCGCGAAGAGCGCGATCTGGAGCCGGAAGGCAATCTCGGCCACGGCCGGGACCGGCGCCAGGAACACCTTCGCGACGGTCTCGAATTCCATGATCCGGGCGTGATCGGCACGGTTGCGGGCCGAGTATCCGGCCTCCAGCGCCGTGGGCAGGCAGGTCGCGATGTCACCCAACGCCACCAGGCGATCCCACGCCGTCCGGACAGCGGGCTGGGCCAGCCGCTGGATCACCGAGTTGTCGACCAGGAAGAGCGCAGTCACCGCTGGGCGTCCCGGACGACGTCGGCATCGGCAAGGTCGTCCAGCGCCCCACTCGTGGCGAAGTCGGCGTAGCGGGCCAACTCCAGCCTGCGCACCAAGCTCTCCAGAGCCGAGGTCACCACGGCCTTCTTCGTCGGCAGCCCGGACAACCGCAAGGCGCGGTCGAGCAGCTGGTCATCGAGATCGAGCAGCGTCTTGGTCATCCGAGCCCTCCATATATCCATAGCGACGGCTCCAATATATATTCGCTACGCCCGGCGCCTCCGCACCATCAGCACCACCAGCCCGCCGAGCACCACCAGCGCGGCACCGCCGAACAGCATCGACAGCTGCGCCTCGGTGCCGGTCTGCGGCAGCACCGGTGGGGCCGGAGGCGGTGCCGGACGGTAGCTGTTGCGAGCCACGATCTGCACCGTGGTGCCGTCCCCCACGGTCACCTCGCCGGGCTCGATCAGCGAGGCGTCCGCCCCGCCGTCGTCGGTCTCGGCCAGGGTGCAGGACGCCCCGGTGGGCAGCTCGTCGAAGCTGCGGGTCAGCCCGCCGCGCACCGACAGCGTGAACCGGCCGTTCCCGGGCAGCTCCACCGAGGTCTGGTCGCCGTTCACCTCGCGGAAGCACTCCAGCCGGAATCCGAACACCGCGTCCGCCGGCGCCGGCCCGTCGATCCGCTTGGTGACCAGCAGCGACCCGAGCCGGTACTCGTTGGTCACGCTCACCTGCACCGGATGCTCCACCGAATCCGCGGTCACCCGGAACGGCTCCCGCGGGTCGACGACGGTCGTGTTGGCTCCCGCGTCGCCGACCTCGGTGACGGTGCACAGCGCGTCCAGGTAGAGCCGCGGCACCGTGACGCTCAGCGGCCGGCCGCCGCCGAGCCGCAGCTGGCCGTCGTAGACCACCCGTCCCGCCGCCTCGTCGACGCACTGCAGCCGGACGATGAACGGCCCGACCCCGTACCGGTCCGCTCCCGGGCCGAGCAGCCGCTTGGTGATCTGCACCGCCCCGGTCGGGAAGGTGTTGGTGAAGACCACCTGGTTGGTGGCCACCTGGTCGGCGTCCGGGCTCAGCAGCAGCGGGCCGATGGTGCTGCCGCCGGTCATCGCCGGATCGCCGCCCGGCTGGATCAGCTCCGAGGTGGTCGAGGACGCCCCGGCGGCGTCGGTCTCCATCGCCACGCAGGACGCCCCGGCGGGCAGCCCGGTGAACCGCACCGACTGGCCGGCGGAGAACGATGCCGTCATCGGATCAACCGCGGAGAACCCGTCGGCATAGACCGGCTGCCCGCGCAGGCTGCAGGTGACCAGGAAGCGGAACGGTCCGTGGCCGACCGGGTCGCCGGCGGCGTCCAGGGCCGAGCCGTCGGTCGACTTGGTCAGCACCAGCGACGCGTCCGGATAGCTGTTGGTGGCGATCACCACCGGCACGGTCTGGCCGTCGCGGACGATCCGCACCGTGCTGGCCGTGAAGCGCGGATCGCCGGCGGCGGCCAGGTCTTCGGTGACGGTGCATTCCGATCCCCAGGGGATGTCGGTCAGTTCCGCGGTCTGCCCGGCCCGCAGGGTCAGCCGGGCCCGGCTGCCCAGATCGACCTCCGCCCGCAGCGCCGGGTCGTCCGGCAGCGACACGCAGTGCACGGTCATCTGGAACTCCTCCGGCGCGTAGCGGGCCGCCGGCCCGTCCACCACCTTCTGCACCCGGAGTGGCCCGGTGGCCAGCGCGACGCCGACCTTGTTGCCCTCCGATTTCGGCGACAGCCCCTTCTGGCCGTTGTCGTCGGTGCGGGCCGCGGCGGCGACGGTGTTCCAGGCGATGGTGTCGGCGCCGGCGGCCGGCGACTGGGCCGGGGTGGTGGTGATCAGGTCCACCTGGATGGCGCCGAGCGGCCGCAGCATCTCGTCGAAGAAGTCGCCCTCAACCAGGATCGCGGTCGCGTTCGGCGGGATGGCGATCTCGCCGCCCACCTCCGGGTCGCGGATCTCGCCGATCAGCGTCCAGGCCCCGGGCGGGCAGGACTGGCCCAGGTTCAGGTCGTTGGTGCAGAAGTCGTCGTCGGTGTCGTAGTAGACCCGCACCGCGCTGACCGCGCCGCCGGTCACCCCGGCGTAGCGCACCGCCTTCGGGATCGGACGCCACTGCGAGTCGCGCGGCAGCGGCGTGATGGCTCCGACGTCCCCGGGCGCCGGCAGCCGGTCGATGCCGTAGACCCGGTCCTGCGGCAGGTTGCCGGTGTTGGTGAAGGTCATCCGCCAGATCTCGTCGCCGCCCGGACGGGTCACCGGCACGCAGCCGCCGGTGTAGAAGCCGTCGGCGTCCGGGGTGCAGCCGGCCGGGTTGCCGGTGGTGTTGAGCACCCTGAGCCCGTCGCCGGCGGCGGCCCGGACCGCTTTGCTGCTGCGCAGCGCACCGCCGCGGATCGGGCTGACCGTGCTGCTGGCGCGGCATTCGCCGGTGTCGGCGTCCAGCCGGCCGGTGCACTCGTCCCAGGGCCGGTCGCCGGAGATGCCGGTGCTGTTGGTCACCGGGGTCTGGCCGGGCAGGCCGGGCCGGAACCGCATCGCGACGGTGATCGTGTAGCTCTGGCCGACCTCCAGCACGGTGCCGGCCGGGAACCGGAAGGTGATCGTCGCCGGGGTCGCGGTGACGTCCACCTGGCCGGCGTCGGTGGGCAGCGGCGCGCCGTTGGCCGGATCCGGCGCGGCGCCGGTGAGCGCGAAGCCGTAGGGGCTCTGCCCGGCGGGCAGCCGCGGATCGAGGATCAGCTGCGGCCCGTCGGCGTCGGAGGGGATGCGGTCGGTGATCACCGGGTTGCCGATCGGGGTGGCGCCGGTGTTGGTGAAGGTCAGCGTGTAGGGAATCACCTGGTCCGGGGCCCGGGCTCCGGCCGGCGATTTGGTCACCGTCACCGCGTTGTGGGCGTGCCGGTAGCGGATCTCCGCGGTGTCGTCGTCGGTGGCCGACAGCGGGACGCCGTTGACCGTGTCGGCGGCCCGGTTCTCACCCCGCACCGTGTTGGACGCCAGCCCCGCGGCGTCCTCGCCGGGCGCGGCGGCGCTGCCGGCCAGGTCGCTGGGCACCGGGCCACCGGTGC